>NZ_JBFBGZ010000008.1:0-258890 GCF_040684925.1 Arthrobacter sp. NPDC089319
AGCTCCTCGGAGCGGCGGATTGGTTTCGACTACATCCACGTCGCGGTAGACGACCATTCCCGGCTCGCCTACGCCGAGGCCCTGCCGGACGAGAAAGGCCCCACCTGCGCCGGTTTCCTGCAACGCGCCGCCGCGTTCATGGCTGCACACGGGGCACCGGTCCAACGCGTGATGACCGACAACGCCTGGGCTTACCGGAAGTCCCGAGACTTCCAGGACACGCTCAATGAACTCGGCGTCAAGCACAAGCTGATCAAGCCCCGCCACCCCTGGCAGAACGGCAAAGCCGAACGCTTCAACCGCACACTCCAGGAAGGCTGGGCCTACCGCCGCCCCTACGCCTCCAACCAGGAACGCACCGACGCCCTGCCGACATGGCTAGACTTTTACAACCACCACCGGGCACACAGTGCCATCGGAGGCCGCCCACCCATCAGCCGGTGTAAACAACCTGCTGTCTAAGTACAGCTAGCCGCGCCGGTACGTGCTCGGCGGGACGCCGAAGGCGCTGCGAAAGACCCGGCTGAAATGGGCTGCATCGGTGAAGCCCCAGCGGGTGGCGATGGCGCCGACGGCGCGGTCGGCCTGCAACGGATCGCGCAGGTCGCGGCGGCAGCGTTCGAGCCGGCGGGCGCGGATCCACCCGGCGACTGTGGTGCCGGCGTCGTGGAAGATGCTGTGCAGGTGCCGGGTGGAGATGAAATGGGCCGCGGCGATGGCTGCCGGAGACAATTCCGGGTCGCCCAGATTCGCTTCGATGTGCTGGCGGATCCGCGCCAGCAGCTCGCCATGGTGGCCGCGCTGCGGCGGCCCGTCCCCGCTGTGCAGCTCGCTGTCGAACAGGGTTGCCAGCAGGTCTACGGCGTTATGGGCCAGCCGGTGGCCGCTGGGGCCCGACAGCAGCTCGAGGTTGTCCGCCAGCTGCACCATGAACGGGCTGATCATCCGGCCGATGCCGGCGTCCCCGGCCATCCGGACGGCGGTCAGTTCGGCGACCGAATCGGCCGGCAGGTCCAGCGCGTCGTGCGGGAACATGAGCACCAGGGTGCGGAAGTCGTCGTCGAACTCCAAGGTGTAGGGCCGGTGGGTGTCATAGACGGCCAGATCGCCGGGGCGCAGCGCGGCTTCACGGTTGTCCTGGATGAGGATGCCGGTGCCGGAGAGTTGCAGGTTGAGCTTGTAGTAAAGGCGGTCGGAGCGGGTGATCAGTGCCGGCGTGCGCAGCACCTTGTGGCTGTTCGCGGTCACTTCCACCACCGACAGTTCGTCGAGGACGCGGGATCGCAGGCGGCCGCGGAAACCGGTGGGGGAGCTGGTCCGGGCCTGGAGGGGCACGAAGGACTCGGAGATCAGCGTGTTCCACTCGGAGAATGAGTGGGCTTCGGCAACCTGCACGGCGGACGGCGCAGGGCCATTGGAGTCACTGGCGGTGCCGGATTGGCTGTGGGTGCTGCGCTCGGGATAGGTAATCGTCACGGTGGCCCCTTCGCTTGGAACCTGGATCGGGTGTGTCTCGCGACACATTCCCCATACCTTAGCGCCTGCGCGTCCGCCTTGTCATCTATTTTCCACAACCGGCGAAAAAAGAAGTGATCAGGA
Source organism: Arthrobacter sp. NPDC089319 (assembly GCF_040684925.1). Lineage (NCBI taxonomy): Bacteria > Bacillati > Actinomycetota > Actinomycetes > Micrococcales > Micrococcaceae > Arthrobacter > Arthrobacter sp. NPDC089319. The sequence goes on from NZ_JBFBGZ010000008.1 coordinate 1,600, forward strand.
ATCGGCCGCGACCATTCGGAGCCAGCTGTCCAGATGTTCGGTCAATTGTTCGGGGGAGTGGTGGTCCGGGGTGAGGGAGGCGGTGATTTGCGCTCCGAGCAGGAAGGACATGAGCTGCCCTGCCAAGACGTCGTCGCTGGCCTGGCTGTGGACTTCGCCTGCCTCCCGTGCCTCGGCGAGGAAGCGCATGAAGTCCACGCGCCAGCGTTCCATCGAGTTGGCGTGCAGCGCGGCCTTGTCCGGGTCGTTGAGGGCCTTTTGCCAGAAGGGGATGACCAGTCGGGCCTCGCTGATGGTCACGTCGGTCACGGGAAGGACTTCCATGCAGTAGCGGCGCAGGGCGTCCAGGCCGCTGTGCCCGCGGATGGAGTCGGCCACCCGGCGGTTTGTCTGATCGAAAACGTAGCCGAAGGCAAAAGCCAGCAGGTCGTCCTTGGTGGGGAAGTAGGGCTTCAGGGCGCCGTTGGCAAAGCCTGCTTCCGCGGCAATTTCCCGCATGGTGGCGCCGTCGATGCCGTGCCGGGCGACGATCCGCCACGTGGCCTGGACCAGTTCGATCCTGCGTTGGTCGTGGTCGACGATCTTCGGCACCGGCCGCCTCCTGATAAAACGTGTGTAGAAAAAACCCTTGCCATGAATCCTACTGAGGGTTATTCTCTACGAACATAGAAAAAAGAACGTGGTGTCGATCACAGATGCATTCCGGCCCGCGTTTCCTCTAGTCGTTCGTGAAAGGGCCGCTATGACCACCGCTGCTGCCGCCACTGTTTCCTCCTACGCTTTGGCCTCCGCCGAAGAAATCACCGCCGTCCGCGCCGTCCTGGCCGAGGCGGGACTGGCGGGGGAGAACACCCGGTTCGCCTACCTCGGGCTGCTGGACCCGCCGCGCCGCGGCGGCGGAGCGACCGAAGACCGGCGTTTCCGGGCTTTCCTGCTCGATGTCACCGGTGCCGCGCCGAAGGACGTGACCGTCTCCGTTACTTCCCGCAAGGTCCTGACCGTGGCCGAACTGGACACCTCGGTGACCGGTGAACTGCCGGTGCTGGAGGAGGAGTTCGAGGTTGTTGAAGCCATCCTGTCCACCGATGAGCGCTGGTTGGAGGCCATTGCCGGCCGCGGTCTGGAGATCGACAAGGTGCGGGTCGCTCCGCTCTCTGCCGGGGTGTTCGAGTACCCGGAGGAGAAGGGCCGGCGGATCCTGCGCGGCCTGGCGTTTTACCAAAACTTCCCCGAGGACAGTGCCTGGGCGCACCCGATCGACGGGCTGGTGGCCTACGTGGACATCGTGAACAAGACCGTTGACCAGGTGCTGGACTTCGGCGCGATGCCGGTCCCGGCCGAGCACGGAAACTACACGGATCCGGAGCTCACCGGCGAGCTCCGCACCACGCAGAAGCCCATCGAGATCACCCAGCCCGAAGGCCCCAGCTTCACGGTCACCGGCGGCAACCACATCGAGTGGGAGAAGTGGTCCTTCGACGTCGGCTTCGACGTCCGCGAGGGCGTGGTGCTGCACAACATCGGCTTCCAGGACGGGGACCGCACCCGCTCCATCATCAAACGTGCCTCGATCGCGGAAATGGTGGTCCCTTACGGCGACCCGTCGCCGGTGCGCTCCTGGCAGAACTACTTCGACACCGGCGAATACCTGGTGGGCCAGTACGCCAACTCGCTGGAACTGGGCTGCGACTGCCTCGGCGAGATCACCTACCTATCGCCCGTGATCGCCGACGGCTTCGGCAACCCGCGGGAAATCCGCAACGGCATCTGCATGCATGAAGAGGACTACTCCATCCTGGCCAAGCACTCGGACCTGTGGACCGGGATCAACTACACCCGCCGCAACCGGCGCATGGTGGTTTCCTTCTTCACCACCATCGGCAACTATGACTACGGCTTCTACTGGTACCTCTACCTGGACGGCACCATCGAGTTCGAGGCCAAGGCCACCGGTATCGTGTTCACCAGTGCCTACCCGGGCAAGGGCTACGAGTACGCCTCCGAGATGGCCCCGGGCCTGGGCGCGCCGTTCCACCAGCACCTGTTCTCCGCCCGGTTGGACATGGCGCTGGACGGCTTCACCAACCGGGTCGAGGAAGAAGAAGCGGTGCGGGTTCCCCTCGGCAAGGGCAACGAGCGAGGCAACGCCTTCAGCCGCCGTCGCACGCTGCTGGCGACCGAGTCCGAGGGCGTCCGCGAAGCCAACATGCAAGCCGGCCGGACCTGGCACATCTCCAACCCGGAATCCACCAACCGGCTGGGCGAGCCGGTGGCCTACAAACTGCTGCCGCAGGGCCAGCCCATGCTGCTGGCCGACCCGGAGTCGTCGGTGGCCAAACGTGCCGCCTTCGCCGCCAAGGACCTCTGGGTCACCCAGTACGCCGAGGATGAGCGCTACCCGACCGGCGACTTCGTGAACCAGCATGCCGGCGGCGCCGGGCTGCCGGCCTACGTGGCCCAGGACCGCAACATCGACGGCGAGGACATTGTGCTCTGGCATACCTTCGGCCTGACCCACTACCCGCGGGTGGAGGACTGGCCTATTATGCCGGTAGACACGGCCGGATTCAGGCTCCGTCCGGATGGTTTCTTCGACCGCAGCCCCGTGCTGGACGTGCCGGCAAGCAAGCCTGCCGCCGGCGGGCACTGCCACCGCTAACCAGGGGGGTGTGGAGATGACCGCGGTTGCGCGGCTGAGATCCACCGCACCGTACGACGGCGGGGCGTGGCTTGTGCCGTTGGCCCGGCTGTGCGCCGTGGTCGCCTTCCTATCCATCGCAGCCCATCTGTGGATGGCCTGGCAGCACCGGGACACGCCGTGGCAGGGCCTGCTGATGCTGGCCATGGCCGCGTTCTGCCTGCCGTGCGCAGTAAAAACCTGGCGCCACGGCGGGGCCGGACCTGCTCGTATGCTGATGCTGGCGGCGCTGGCCATGGCAGCCTTCCACACCCTGCTGCTGACCGGGGCCGGCTCGCATGCCGGCGGCCATGCCGGGGCCCACGCCGGGCACGGCATGGCGGCAGTCGCTGGCAGCACGGTGATGGCCGGAGGCCACGCCGGGACCGCCGTGGGGTCCGCGCCGCTGACAGCAGCCCTTCCGCACACCGAAATGATGCTGGGCGTCATTTTGCTGGAGTTGGCGGCGGCCATGTCCGCGGCCATCTACCTGCACCGGCTGCGCCAGCGTCAGCAGAAGCTCACGCCTGCCTGACGTTTTCGCCCGTGTGGCGGCACCAAGGTCCCCCGCCGTTTGGCAGCGTCGTGCTCCCGGCGTATGAATAGGGGGTGACCCCAGACTCCAACTCCGTTCCAGAGAACCGTCCCGCCGCCAGCATTACGGTCGGCCCCGACGGTCCTGACGGCGCCGAAGAAGGCTTCGTTCCGGATCCCGGCCGTTGGCGGATCCTGACCGTGCTGCTGGTGTCCATCTTCATGTCGCTGGTGAGCGTCAGCATCGTCAACGTGGTGCTGCCGTCCATCCAGATCGGGCTGGGGGCCTCCGACTCGGACCTGCAGTGGGTGCTTTCCGGTTACGCCTTGACCTTCGGTGTGGTGCTGGTGGCCGCCGGGCGGGCAGGCGACATCCTGGGCCGCGGGCCGTTGTTCATCGCGGGCGTCGCGCTCTTCACGCTCTCCTCGGTCGCCGCCGGACTGGCGCCCGACCCGCTCAGCCTGAACATCACCCGCTTTCTGCAAGGGCTGGGTTCCGGGCTGTTGAATCCGCAGGCCGTGGGCATGATCCAGCAGTACTTCCGCGGCGCCGAACGCGGCCGGGCCTATGGCGCACTCGGCAGTGTGATTGGCATTTCGGTGGCCATCGGGCCGTTGCTCGGCGGGATGATCATTGAGCTTGTCGGCGTGCAGGAGGGGTGGCGCTGGACGTTCCTGGTGAATGTCCCGGTCGGGATCCTGGCCATCGTGCTGGCTTTGATGTGGTTCAAGCCGCAGCGCGCCGGCGCCCGCTCCGAAACCGCCACAGCCGATCGGGGCCTGGATCCGCTCGGCGCGGTGCTCCTGGGCCTGGCGGTGCTGGCGCTGCTGCTGCCTTTCGTGGAACGCGGGACCGGGCCCTGGATCTGGCTGCTGCTCCCCGGCGGCGCGGCACTGCTGGCTTTGTGGGCGTGGTGGGAACATGCCTACCGGAGCCGCGGCCGGAGCCCGATGGTGGACCTGCGGATCTTCCGGACGCACAGCTTTTCGAATGGCTCCGTGATCGCCGGCCTGTACTTCATGGGCGTGACCAGCGTGTGGGTGCTGGTGGCTCTCTATATCCAGCAAGGGCTGGGCGGCACCGCGCTCGAGGCCGGGCTGATCGGTCTGCCCGCCGCCCTGCTCGGCGCGTACGCTTCGCACTGGTCCGGCAGGCGAGTGCTGGAGCACGGGCGGCAGTCGATCGTCGTCGGAATCCTCTGCGCGCTGCTGGGGCTGGGCCTGACCATCGCCGTCATCCAACTGGAGGCGGCCGGCATGCTCAGCATCTGGTGGATGCTGCTGACGTTGTCCTTCATCGGTATGGCACAGGGACTGATCATCACCCCCAACCAGACGCTGACCCTGGCCGAGGTGCCGTTGGAGTATTCCGGCAGCGCCGGGGGAGTGCTCCAGACATCGCAGCGGATTGGCACCGCGGTGGGCATCGCGGTGATCACCGCCGTCGCCTTTTCCGTCCAGGCTCAGGCGGGCTGGACCGCTGCGATCACCGCGGGACTCTGTGTCACTGCTGTCTCCGTGGTGGCCACGCTGGTAATTGCCGTGTCCGACGCCCGCCGCGGCTCGAGGGTGGCCCTGCTGCGCTCCGGCAGCTGATTCAGCGCCGGCGGACTTCGATGTTTCCCTCGCGGACGCGGGTCTCGTAGGCAGGTTGCTCGGAACTGGCAGGGCCTCTGACGACGCTGCCGTCCGCCAGGCGGAACGTGCTGCCGTGCCAGGGGCAGGTGATGCATCCGTCGTCCACCGTTCCCTCGTCCAGCGGCCCGCCCATGTGGCTGCAGACGCTGTCCAGGGCCCAGACCGTGCCGCCGCTTCGGTACAGGACCAGCGACAGGTCGCCGACCTGCGCCGGCTGCGGCGTGCCATCGGCCAGCTCGCTCGCGGCCATCACGCCCGTCCAGTCGGCCGGCCCCTCCCGCCACGCCGTGTGGTTGACGTTCACCCCGCGTGAATAGCTCAGGTGGCCGCCCAGGTAGCCGCCGGACATCAACAGGCCGAACCCGCCCAAGGCGATCACTTTGGCGATTCCGCGGCGGCCGCAGCGGCGGGCCACCAATGATGCAGTGAAGCAGACCAGTGCCGACGCGTTGGCGGCGGCATGCACGAGTCCCACGCGGCGGTCCTCGCCCTGAGTGTCCGACCAGTCGTTGAGCCCGGCCCAGGCAGTGGGCGCGGCCGTCAGGATTCCGGCCGTGACCAGCAGATCGGCGGCGGGTTCGGCGCGGCGGCCGCCCACCGTGTCCAGCAGCGTGGCCATGGTCCATGCGCCGATGGGCAGGTCGGTCATCAGCGGGTGCAGCGGATGCCCCAGATAGCTGCCGCTGAGGATGTTCCGGACCGGCCGCGGTTTGACGAGGCGCCCCACCAGCCCGGCCAACGGCTGGGCAACCTTATCCAGGGCCTCGGTTTGTTCGATCCGTGCCATCAGCTTGTGCAGAGCAGACATGGGCGTTTCCTCTTCCCCATAGAGCGGTGGCCAACGGGCAGCCCCGCTGGCCGCTGACCGGCCCCCCAATAGCTGCCAGTGTTCCATCGGCGGGCGGAAGCGGCAAGGGCGCATACGCCGGTGGGCGGCCTCCGTACGGAAGCCGCCCACCGGCGTCGTTGTTCAAGCGGGCCTGAAGGAACTAGACCTGGTTGCCGATCTTGAAGCCCTTGGCGGCCTGGCCGCGGAAGGTGCCGTCCTCATCGTCTTCGCGGGTGAAGGAGAATCCGTCGGCGCCGATGGTCACCGCCATCTCCGAGCTGTCGGTGCGCTCGACGACTTCCTGCGGGTTGCCGTCAAGGTCCAGCACCAGGGAGGCCTCGGTGTACCAGGACGGGACCACGGGGTTGCCCCACCAGTCGCGGCGCTGGTTGTCGTGCACGTCCCAGGTGATGACGGGGTTGTCCGGATCGCCGGTGTAGTAGTCCTGGGTGTAGATCTCCACACGGTGGCCGTCCGGATCCAGGATGTACAGGTAGAACGCGTTGGAGACGCCGTGGCGGCCCGGGCCGCGCTCGATCCGGTCGGACATGCGCAGGGCGCCCATCTTGTCGCAGATCTGGATGATGTTGTGCTTCTCATGCGTGGAGAAGGCAACGTGGTGCATGCGCGGGCCGTTGCCGCCGGTCAGGGCGGTGTCGTGCACGGTGCCCTTGCGGTGCATCCAGGCCGCGTAGGTCACGCCGTCGGAGTCCTTGATGTCCTCGGTGACGCGGAAGCCCAGATCCTCCAGGTACTTGCGGCCGCGCGGGACGTCCGGGGTGACCTGGTTGAAGTGGTCCAGACGCACCAGTTCGCCGGCGGAGTAGAGGTCGTACCGCATGTGCAGGCGCTCCACGTGCTCCACCTCGTGGAAGAACTCGTACGGGAAGCCCAGCGGGTCCTCCACCCGCAGCGAGTCTCCGATGCCCTTGACGAAGCCTTCCTTGCGGCGTTCGGTGCGGCAGCCCAGCTCCTTGTAGTAGGCCTCGGCTCGGTCCACATCTTCCGGGCTCCGAACCCGGTAGGCGAAGGCGGCGACGGCGGCGATGGGGCCCTTGCGCAGCACCAGGTTGTGGTGGATGAACTCTTCGAACGAGCGCAGGTAGATCGCCTCGTCGTCTTCGTGGGTCACGTGCAGGCCCAGCAGGTCCACGTAGAACGCGCGGGACTTGGCCAGATCGGTTACTACGATCTCCATGTAGGCGCAGCGCAGGATGTCCGGGGCCGGGACGGAGGGCTTGGGGATGACGTTGCTCATGATTCTCTCCTTCGAGCGGTAGGGATAAGGGTTAGGCGTCCGTCACGGCGGCGGCGTCTTCGGCCTTGCCAAAGACCGGGTTGTGTACCTCGCCGAGGTTGATGTGGACGGCCTGCTGGTCGGTGTAGAAGTCGATGGAGCGGTAGCCGCCCTCGTGGCCCAGACCGGAAGCCTTCACTCCGCCGAAGGGGGTGCGCAGGTCGCGGACGTTGTTGGAGTTCAGCCAGACCATGCCGGCCTCGACGTTCTGGGCGAAGTTGTGAGACCGCTTGAGGTCGTTCGTCCAGATGTAAGCGGCCAGCCCGTACTTGGTGTTGTTGGCCAGTTCCAGGGCCTCTTCGTCCGTGTCGAACGGAGTGATGGCCACGACCGGCCCGAAGATTTCCTCCTGGAAGATGCGGGCGTCCGGGGCCACATCGGCGAAGACGGTGGGCTGGATGAAGTTGCCCTCCGGGAACTCCTCGGGACGGCCGCCGCCGGCGGTCAGGCGGGCCTCCTGCTTGCCGATCTCCACGTAGGACATGACCTTCTCGAAGTGCTCCGGGTGGACCAGGGCGCCGACCTCTGTGGCTTGATCATGGGGATAGCCCACCTTGACGCGCTTAGCCTGGGCCGAGTAGCGCTCCACGAATTCGTCGTAGATGCTCCGCTCCACCAGAATGCGCGAGCCGGCGGTGCAGCGCTCGCCGTTGAGGGAGAAGACGCCGAAGATGGTGGCGTCGATGGCTGCCTCCAGATCGGCGTCGGCGAAGACGACGGCGGGGGACTTGCCGCCCAGCTCCATCGACAGGCCCTTCAGGTACGGGGCCGCGTTGCCGAAGATGATCTGGCCCGTGCGCGACTCGCCGGTGAAGGAGATCAGCGGGACGTCCGGGTGCTTGACCAGGGAGTCGCCGGCGAAGCCTTCTTCGCCGAAGCCGTGGACGATGTTGAAGACGCCCGCGGGCAGGCCGGCTTCCTCGAAGATTCCCGGCCACAGGGACGCGGAGAGCGGGGTGAACTCGGCCGGCTTCAGGACCACGGTGTTGCCGGTGGCCAGCGCCGGTCCCAGCTTCCAGGACTCGAGCATGAACGGGGTGTTCCACGGCGTGATCAGGCCGGCAACGCCGATGGGCTTGCGGTTGACGTAGTTGGCCTGGCGGCCGGGGACCTTGAAGGCGTCGTCGTGCTGGGAAACGATCAGGTCGGCGAAGAAGCGGAAGTTCTCCGCCGCGCGCTGGGCCTGGCCCAGGGCCTGCTTGATCGGCAGCCCGGTGTCGAAGCATTCCATTTCGGCCAGCTCATGGCCGCGGGACTCGACGATGTCGGCGATCTTGTGCAGCACGCGGGAGCGCTGGCGCGGAAGCATGGTCGGCCAGGGACCGTTCTCGAACGCGTCCTTGGCGGCGGCGACGGCCGCGGCGACGTCGGCGACCTTGCCGGAAGCTGCCTTGATGTACGGCTTGTTGGTGACGGGGTCCAGCACGTCGAAGGTATCGCCGTCGATGGAGTCGACGAGCTTGCCGCCGATGTAGTGCTGCAGGTGGGTGGGCAGGTTGTCCGGAACAAAGTGCTCGGCCATGATGGTCCTTTCCATTGGGGATTGCGGTCTTGGGTAGTCGGTCGGATCTAGAGGGGCGAGGGCGGCATGCCGTCCGCGGCCAGGTAGGCGTTCAGCGTGTTGGTCCGGTGGGCCCGGGCCGCCTTCTCCACCTCGCTGGTGCTGGCACCGGCGTCGATCAAATCCAGCAGGTGTTCGTGTTCCTCCACGGAGGAGCGGGCGCGGCCGGGGATGTGGCTGAAGCTGGAGGCCCGCATTGCGTTGAGCCGGTTCCAGCCCCGGTGGACCAAATCCAGGATGTGCGGATTGGGGCAGCGCTCGTACAACACGGCGTGGAACCTGTCGTTGAGCTGGGTGAAGCGGGGTGGATCGAAGTCCTCCAGGCAGCGGCGCAACTCGGCGTTGATCGCCCGAGCCTCCGCCATGTCCACCGCGGAGAGCAGCGGCGCGGCCAGGGCCGTGGCCGCTCCCTCGATCACCGCCAGCGTCTCCATCGTGTGCAGGTACAACTCGGCGTCAACGGCTGCGACCGTCGCCCCGATGTTGCGCTCGAAGGTCACCAGGCCCTCGGCCTCCAGCCGGCGGATCGCCTCGCGGACCGGCACCGTGCTGCAGCCCAGTTCCGCGGCGATGGTGCCGAGGACCAGCCGGTACCCGGGCACCAGCTCGCCCTTGGCGATCCGCTCGTGCAGCAGCTCGTAAGCCTGCTGCGATTTGCTGGGGGCCAGGGTGGTCACTTCGGCTGCTCCGCGACCCATGCGTCGTAACGGGCGCGCCAGTCGGCGTTCATCGGGAACAGGCCCTCGATCTTGTTGCCTTCCTTGACCATCTCGAAGACAAACGTGTCCTGGCGTTCCTGCTCCACGACCTCGTCGGCGACCTCCGCGGCCAGCGCCGGCGGGATGACCAGGATGCCGTTGTCGTCGGCCACAATGATGTCGCCGGGCTGGATGGTGGTGCCGCCGCAGGCGACGGTCACGTCGGTGTCCCACGGCACGTGCTTGCGGCCGAGGACCGCCGGGTGGGCGCCGTTGTAGAAGGTGGGGATGTCCAGCGCCGCCACCTCGGACAGGTCGCGGACGCCGCCGTCGGTAATGATGGCTTCCGCGCCGCGCACCTGGGAGCGCAGGGCCAGGATGTCGCCGAGTGTGCCGGAGCCCTTCTCGCCGCGGGCCTCCATGACCAGGATTTCGCCCGGGCCGATGGCGTCGATGATGCGCTTCTGGGCGTTGTAGCCTCCGCCGTGGGACTTGAACAGGTCCTCGCGGTTGGGCACGTAGCGCAGCGTGCGCGCGGTGCCGATGACCTTTTGGCCGGGCTTGGTGGCCAGCAGGCCGTCAACGCTGACATTGTTCAACCCGCGCTTGCGCAGTGCGCCGGAGACGGTGGCCGTGGCAACCGAGAGCAGCTTGGCCTTGACCTCCTCGGTCAGGGCGGACTTGCCGGTGACAGCCGGGGCCAGGCCTGCCGCTTCTTCGCTGCCGAAGGCATCGATCCGGTCCTGGTCGGTGATCTTGGGGGTGTTGCCGAAGGAGGCGAATTCCGCTTCGCCCTGGGTGACCGTGGTGGACAGGCGGCCGGTGCTCAGGCCGGCGGCTTCGTCTGCTACCTCCACCTCGACGACGTCGCCCGGGACGATCACGGACGATCCGGCCGGCGTGCCGGTGAGGATGACATCCCCTGGGTGCAGGGTCATCAGCTGGGACAGATCGGCCACAATCCGCCCGAAGGAGAAGATCAATCCGGCGGTGGTGTCGTCCTGGACAACCTCGCCGTTGACCCAGGTGCGGATCCGCAGCGCGTCCGGGTTGACCGATGCCGCCGGCAGCAGGGCCGGGCCGATCGGAGTAAAGCCGTCGCCGGACTTGGAACGGATGTTGGAGCCCTTGTCCGCATACTTGATGTCGTAGACGCCCAGATCGTTGCTGGCGGTCACCTGGCCCACGTAATCCCAGGCTTCCTCGACGGAGACGCGGCGGGCGGGCTTGCCGATGATCAGGGCGATTTCACCCTCGAAGGCCAGCAGTTCGGTGTTGGCGGGACGCTCCACGGTGCCGCCCGACAGCGCCAGCGAGGAGGAAGCCTTCATGAAGTAGGACGGGTTGGCGGGAACCCGCCCGCGCTGTGCTGCCCGGGAATTGTAGGAGAGGTGTACGGCCAGCACCTTGCCGGCGTCCTCCAGGACCTTGCTATCCACCGCCTGCAAGGTGGCGGCGGGCTGGGTGACGTTGCCTTCGGACAAAGCATCCTCCTGTGAAGTACGAAATCGTATACGATCCATCATCGCGTGTGGCGGAAGCCACGTCAAGGGATGGCGAAACATTTCTTGAACGGTCGGTCGGCGGCGTCCCCATAGCTACGTTCTTGTGGTCGGGATATGTGGGGGGAGGGAAAGTCCTTGTGCAGGGGATGCCGCCCCCTTGGTCGGGTGGGGAGGCTCACTGGCTGTCCGGCTTGTAGCCCTGGGGGGACAGACTAGAGTGGATGCATACGCATGGTGTTGCCTGCGTACAGCTCAAGGAAGTGATTGTGTAAATGAAGGCTTGGCAGTTTACAGAAACCGACGCACCTCTCTCGCTCAATCTAGTTGCTGCACCGGAACCTGCTGCGGATGAAGTTGTTCTGGACATCAAGGCCGCTGGGCTGTGCCACAGCGATGTCGGGTTCATTGACGGCACGTTGACAGCGCTGCTTCCGTTCCGGCCGATCACGCTCGGTCATGAGATAGCTGGAATTGTCTCAGCCGTTGGTGCGGATGTCACTACTTTCTCGGTGGGTGACCGAGCCGTCATTCCCGCCGCGATCGAAGGCCCCGGCACCTCGCTTGACGGGGGCTTTGCGGAGAAAGTGAAGGCTCCCGCCCGGTTGGTGGCACCGTTGCCGGACGGAGTGCCTTTTGACCAGGCCGCGGCCGCGACGGACGCGGGCATGACTTCATACCACGCCATGATGGTGCAGGGCGGGCTTAGGCCGGGGATGAAGGTCGGGGTTATTGGCCTGGGTGGACTCGGATCCCTCGGAGCGCAGACGGCGGTCGCCAACGGCGCCGAACTGTACGTGGCCGAAATCAATGAGAAGGTGCACGCGATGGCACTCGAAATTGGTGCCACTGCAGTAGCCAAGGACATCCGCGACTTTGCCGACAAGGAGTTGGACCTAGTGGTCGACTTTGCTGGCTTCGGCACCACTACCGCCGGCGCCGTTGACGTCGTTCGTCGCGGCGGCCGCGTCGTCCAGGTGGGGCTCGGGCGGAGCGAGGGCACCATCAACCTCCAGCAGCTCACGCTGAACGAAGTGGAGTTGATTGGTTCCCAGGCAGGAACGCTGCAGGACTGCGCCGACGTGCTTCAGTTGATGGCCGACGGCAAGCTGTCGGCCCACATCAGTCAGATTTCCTTCGACGAAATCGGAGAAGGCATCGGCAAGCTGGCTCGCGGTGAGGTGATCGGCCGGCTGGTCGCCCTGATCGACTGATCCAGGACTGTCTCCGGCCCCCTAGCCACACACCCAAGGCACCTCCAGCCCAGCTGGGGGTGCCTTCGTGGGCCGAGGGCCAGGCTCAACCCACGCTGGGGGCGCGGTTCGGCGGCGCGGGAATGGCCAGGTTGCCGGTGGTATTGCCGCCGGTTCGCTCTCCGGGCGACCCGGCGGAGGGGTCCCCGGCCGTGGGCAGCCCGGTAACCGGGGACACCGGCGCGGCGGATGCGGCAGCGTCGCCGGCCGAGTCGGCCCGGCTGGATTCGATCGGGGGCGCAAACAGGGCTGACTGCTCGGGCAGTGGGGCTTCCGCCAGGTTTCGCAGGCTCACGGCAACCTGGTGCGCGGTGGGACGCGCGTCCGGGTTGCGGTTGGTCATCCGCGTCAGCAGGTCTTTCCAGTGATCGGGGAGCGAGTCCGGCACCTCGGGATCGCGCAGCAGCCGGGCCAAGGCGGCCTCCATCGGCGTGCCGGAAAAGGCCTTCTCGCTGGTGAGGCATTCGAGCAGCACCAGAGCCAGCGAATACACATCGCTGGCTCCGGTGACCGGATGGCCCAAGGCCTGTTCCGGGCTGAGGTAGTTGGCGGTTCCGATGGTTGCGCCCTGGGCGGTGGCCATGCTGGCTTCGACCATCCGGGCGATGCCGAAATCGGACAACTTGGGGTGGTGGCGGGTGTCTTCGGCGTGGCCGTTCGCCAAAAGGATGTTGGCGGGCTTCACGTCGCGGTGAATCACGCCTTTGTCGTGGATATAGTTCAGCGCGTCGGCCAGATCGGCACCAATCTGCGCAGTTTCCACGGAGGTCAGCGGGCGGCCGCGCAATCGGCGGCGGAGGTCGGCTCCTTCAATCAGTTCCATCACCAGGAAACTGGTGGTGGCGCCGTCGTCGGCGATGTGCAGGCCGGCATCCAGCAGAGTGACCAAACCGGGGTGGTTCAGGGTGGCCAGCAGCAGGGTTTCGGTGTGCTGCCGCCGGTATTCGTCGTCATCGGGGGTCGTCGGCGCGAACATCTTGACGGCCACGTCGCGGCCCAAGGATTCATCTACCGCCCGGTATACGGACGCTGCCCCACCGGTGCCGATCAGCTCCAGGGTCCTGTAGCGCCCGCCCAGGATTGTCTCCATAAAGCCTCCACGCCCCAGGATTTTACTGTCGTCGGTAATTGTACCGATCATCAGCCTGCTTCACGTCTATGGTTGCACGCGAAAAGGGTTATCCGGCGAGGAATTCGATGGCTGCGGTCTTAAAGGTGCGGGAAGTCACCGCGTTGGCGTGCGTCCGGGCCGGCAGCCACATCAATTCCGCCCCTGCGGCAAGCTCGGCCAGTTCCGGAGCGGTGGCCGCCAGGTCGTCCCTGTCGCCGGCCACCAGCAGGACCGGCATCTTCGGCACGGCTTCGGCGGGGACGAACGGTTCGGTCTTGATCGCTTCGATCATGGTCATCAGCGCGAAGATGTCGTTGGACGGCACCAGCTTGGCCATCCGCAGCAATTCGGCGGTATTGACGTCCTCGATCGGGGTCCCGTCGGCCAGGAAGCGCTGCGCGGCACGCAGGTCGAAGTCGGCCAGCGGGTCCGCGCTGCCCGGGCCGCCGAGCACCATCCGCCGGACCAGTTCCGGTTGGGTGGCGCCGAATTCCCAGGCCAGCCGCGCTCCCAAGGAGTAGCCGATCAGGTCAACCCCGGTGTCGCCGTCGTCCTCTTTCAACAGACGGACCTTGGCGTCCTGGATCAGTTGCAGCAGGTCGGCGCGGATCCGGCTGGGCGCGTAGGCATCCATCTCTTCGGGAGCCGTGCTTTCGCCGTGCCCGGGAAGGTCCACCGTGACCACCCGCCGGCCCGCCTGGGTCAGCGCGGTGATCCAGCCGGCGTCCGCCCAGTTGAGCTTGGCGGAGGAGGCAAAACCGTGGAGCAGGATGACTGGCCGGCGGGGACCTTCGGTGCCCTCGGCCGCCTCGTACACCTGCACGTGCAGGTGCGGGTCGACGCCTTCTACGGTGTGCTCCCGGTGGGTCTTCATGTTTAGTCCTCGTCGTCGAGCGCCGCGGTCAGCCGGACGCGGCGCTTGGGCGCTTCTTCCTTCGGTACAGTGCCCACAATACCGGCGGTGTCGTCGGGGACCTCGAAGATGATCAGCGGTTCGCCCACCTTGATGGTGTCGCCCGGTCCGCCGTAGATTTTCACTACTTTGCCGGCCTGCGGCGACGGCAGTTCAACGGCGGACTTGGTGGTCTCCACCTCCACCAGCGGGTGGTTGCGTTCGATCTGCTCGCCCTCGGCCACCAGCCACTCCAGCACGGTTGCCTCGATCAGGCCTTCGCCCAGATCGGGCAGGGGGAACGAAATTTCAGCCACGGCGATACTCCAATACTCGCTGGATCCCGAACAGGATGCGGTCAATGTTGGGCACGTACTCGTCTTCCAGGTCTCCTGAAGGGTACGGTACGTCGAATCCGGTCACCCGCTCGACGGGTGCACGCAGGGTGCCGAAGCAGTGCTCGGTGATCAGTGCCGCCACTTCGGCGCCCAGGCCGGAGGTCAGCGGCGCTTCATGCACGACGACGGCGCGCCGCGTCTTGGCCACGGAGGCCGCCAGGCCCTCGGCGTCGATGGGCTTGAGCCAGCGCAGGTCCAGCACCTCGATGTCGATGCCGTCTTCGGCGGCTAGTTCGGCCACCTGCAGGCAGCGGGCCACCATGGCGCCCCAGGCCACCAGCGTCAGGTGCTTGCCTTCGCGGACAATCCTGGAGCCCTCGGGGGAGTAGCCGTCGGCGCTGGTGTCCACCGGGCCCTTCTGCCAGTAGCGGGACTTCGGCTCCATGAAGATCACCGGGTCCGGCCGGGTGGCGGCGTGCTTGAGCAGGTGGTAGGCCTCGTTCGGGCTGGACGGCGAGACCACCTTCAGGCCGGGTACGTGGGCGAACAGCGATTCCAGCGACTCGCCGTGGTGCTCCGGGGCGCGGATGCCGCCGAAGCTGGGAACCCGCAGCGTGATGGGCATCGGCATGGTGCCGCGGCTGCGGTAGTTCATCCGGCCCACCTGGCAGACAATCTGGTTGATCGCCGGGTAGGCGAAGCCGTCGAACTGTACCTCGGGGATGGGATGGTAGCCGGCCATGGCCAAGCCCACCGACATGCCGAGGATGCCCGATTCGGCCAGCGGCGTGTCAAAGACCCGGTCCTCGCCGAACTGCTTCTGCAGGCCATCGGTGATCCGGAAGACGCCGCCGAGCAGCCCGACGTCCTCGCCCAGCACCAGTGCCTTGGGGTTGCCCTCCAGCACCTCGGCCAGCGCGCGGTTCAGCGCCTGCTGCATGGAGAGGGTCTCGACGGCGGTGACAATTCCGGGCTCCACCACGTCAACGGATGCCTGCTGGGCATCGGTTGCGAAGGTGTTGTCAATGGCGGCTTCGAGGTCGCTGAGGGTGGTGTGCTCAGACATGCTCGGACTCCTCTCGCCAGGCACGTGCCTGGGCCTTCAAGGCGTGGGTGGGTTCCTGGTAGACAAACTCGAACATTTCGGTGCCCGGACGGGAGCCTAGTGCTCCCACGCCGGCGCGGATCCGTTCCTCTTCGGCCTGGGCCGCTTCGAGGGCTTCGGCGAAAAAGTCCTCGCCGGCGACGCCCTCGGCCAGCAGCCGGCTGCGCATCCGGGCCAGCGGATCCTCGCCGCCGTCCGCGCGTTCCTCGGCCAACGAGCGGTAGCGGCCGGGATCATCACTGGTGGAGTGCGGTCCGCGGCGGTAGGTCATGGCTTCCACGACGGCCGGGCCGCTGCCCGAGCGGGCGTGGGCCAGGGCGGCAGCCGTGGCCTGATGGACGGCCACCACGTCGTTGCCGTCCACCTGCAGGGATGGCATGGCGTAGCCGGCGGCGCGGGCGGCCACCGAGCCGCCGGCCACCTGGCGCTCGGTGGGCACCGAGATGGCGAAGCCGTTGTTCTGGATGAAGAAGACCACCGGGGCCTTCATGACGGCGGCGAAGTTCATGGCTTCATGCACGTCGCCCTGCGAGCTGGCGCCGTCGCCGAAGTAGGTGATGGCGACGCCGAGCTCGCCGGCAGGGGTGCCGGAAAGGGTCTGGCCGTGGGCCCAGCCGACGGCGTGCAGCACGGAACCGGCCACCACCGCCTGGATCGGCGCGAAGCGGGCGGCCTGCGGATCATAGAGTCCGCCGTGCCAGCTGGCCTTGTGGGTGGACATGTACTCGACCATGTCCACACCCACGGTCCGGGCCACGCCCATTTCCCGGTAGGTGGGAAAGACGAAGTCCCGGGTCATGTCCAGCGCGGAGCCGCTGCCGACCTGCGCGGCTTCCTGGCCCAGTTCCGGCGCGTAGCCGGGAATCAGGCCCTGGCGCTGCCAGCGGATGGCTGATTCGTCCAGATGGCGCACCGCCACCATCAGCCGGTAGAGCTCCTTGAGGTCTTCGGCGGACAGGTCGGGCTGGGCCGACGGGTCCAGGGCAAGAGTGTCGCTCATGCCTGCTCCTCCACGTAGTTTCGGTGCCGCGGGCCCACCGCTCAGGCGGCGGCCGACGGCGTCGGTTGCTAACCGTGACGATAGTCACCCGGGGCGGGGGTGCGCAATATGCAACTCATTCACCGCACAACGTGTGCAGTTCGTCTGGCGTGTGCGGCAATAGCGTGGGCAAATTGTCATGAATTTTAAAATAGGCGGGAACTTTTTGCAGATCTGCGGGCGTTGAATTTCGCCGCCGCGGCGATGCCGGCGATGAGTACCAAGGTGGAGAGCAGCTGGATGCCGGTGGTGGGGGAGAAGAAGCCCAGCACCAGAATGACGGCCAGCAGGGTCAGACCGATGTAGGTGACGGCGGGAAAGCCGCGCATGCGGAACGGCAATTCGGTGCCGTCCCGGTCCGCCCGGCGGCGCAGCACGAGCTGGGACAGCAGCACCATCGCCCAGACCACTAGGCAGGTGGAGCCGACCACGTTCAGCAGCACCGGCAGGACCTTTTCCGGAAAGATCAGTTCCAGCACGGTGGCAATAAAACCGAACGCCACCGAGGCCAGCACCGCCCGGACCGGAACCCGCCTGCGGCTGAGCCGGCGGAGGGCGCCGGGCGCCTCGTCCCGCTCCGAGAGCGAGAAGATCATCCGCGAAGCGCCGTACAAGTTGGCGTTCAGGGCAGAGAGCAGGGCGACGGCGGCGACCAAGGTGATGGCCGCATCCGCCCCGGGGATCTGCGCGGCCGACAGCACTGCGGCAAAGGGTGATGCCAGCGCCTCCGAGTCCCACGGCACGGTCAAGGCGATCACCAGCACAGAACCGAAGTAAAACACCAGGATCCGCCAGACCACCGTGCGGATGGCCTTGGCGACGCTGGAGCCCGGGTTTTCCGTTTCCGCGGCGGCCACGGCCACGATCTCGGTGCCGCCGAAGGCGAAGATCACCACCAGCAGTCCGGCACCGATTCCGGCAATTCCATGGGGGGCGAAGCCGTCACCGCCGAAGATGACGCCCAGTCCGGGGGAGGGGACGTCCGGCAACCAGCCGAAGATCAGGGCGGCGCCGACGGCGAGGAAGGTCAGGATGGCGATGACCTTGAAGATGGCGAACCAGAACTCGAATTCGCCGTAGTTCCGCACCCCGAACAAGTTGACCACGGTGAAAACCACCATGAACACCAGCGCCAGCAGCCAGACCGGCAATACCGGCCAAATGGTGGCCAAAAGTCCGGCGGCGCCGACCGCCTCGGCGGCGATGACCACCACCAGTTGCAGCCACCAAAGCCAGCCGATGGTGGCGCCGGCGGTGCGGCCCATCGCCTTCTCTGCATAGGTGGAGAAGGCGCCGCTGCTGGGGTTGGCCGCCGCCATCTCGCCCAGCGCCCACATCACGATGATCACCAGCGTGCCGGCCAGCAAATAGGAAACCAGTACGGCCGGTCCGGCAGCCTGAATCCCGGCCCCCGAGCCGAGGAAGAGGCCGGCGCCAATGGCGCTGCCCAGGCCCATCATGATCAGCTGTCGCTGTTTCATGGCGTGGCCGAGGCCGGCGGGCGCCGGACCGCTGGGGTCGCGGTGGTGGGTGCTGGCGGGTCGCGGTCGCGGCATCGACTGTCCTGTTGTTTGGTGAAATCAGCCCGGGGGCTGACAATTTGTCTAGCAGTTTCCGCACCTGGCGGTTACCGAGGCGAAAGGACGCCCAGCGTCATGCAGATCGACTCTCTTGATGCGGACATCGTCACGCTGTTCACGGAGGACCCGCGGATGTCCGTGCTGGAAGCCTCGCGGGTACTGAAAGTAGCGCGTGCCACAGTACAGGCCCGGTTGGACAAGATGCAACGCGCCGGCGTGACCTCGGGCTGGGGGCCCCGGCTCTCGCCGGAAGCGCTGGGCTACGTGGTCCGCGCGTATTGTTCCTTCGTGATCCGGCAGGAGTCCGGCCACGACGCCGTGGCCGCGGCGCTCGCCGACATTCCGGAGGTGTTGGAACTGCACACCGTGTCCGGCGAAAGCGACCTGCTGGCTTGTGTGGTTGCCCGTTCGAACGCCGATCTGCAGCGCGTGCTCGATCAGGTGATGGCGACCAATACGGTGCTGCGCTCTTCCTCCGTGATCGTGCTCAACAGCCATTTCCAAGAGCGGACGCTCCCGTTGGTCAAAGCTGCTGCGGATCCTCGCTGACCGTAGCCGGACCGGCGGAGCCAGCAGCGCCGTCGTCGTGAATTTCGACATCGGGAATCACCGCCGCCCGGCCAAGGCCGGCAGTGATTCCGGCGATCGCGGCGAAGACAGCAGACAACGCTCCCGTATCCGGAGCGAGGCCCGCGAAAACTGCCCAGGTGAACCCGCCGATGCCGACCGTGAAGACCAGGACGTGGAGCCACTGCCGCCGAACCGGGCGCAGCAGGGCCGCCAGTATGAGGGCAACGGGGGCACCGAGGAGTGCAGCAAAAAAGAAGCTCCCCATCAGCACCAGGCCCCATAAGCTCAGGGCGGCCGAGCCGGGCGAGATTACCGTATCGATAATGCTGACGGTCAGGGAAGTAACGAACCACGAGCCGAAGGCCAGCAGCCAGCCCTTGAAGAACGCGTAGCGGTTGAGCACTGCCCGGTGGTTCGCCGCCCGCGGTTTGGCACCGTAGCGACGACGCAGGATCTCCTCGTTGTTCGGCCACTCGAACCCGCGGCGCTGCTCCATTGGCTGCATGGCTGAAGCCTAGTGCCCGACGACCGTGCCGCTGTCCGGATCATCCGGGGACAACGGCACTAGCGGTGTCCAGCCCACTGGCAAAGGCCAGATGGCCCGGGCCCGCGCCCGGTCGGCCGCTGCCGACCAGCCTTGAGCGGCAGCGGAGCCTTTGTCGCCGACTGCTCCGCGTGCAACTCTGAAGCCAACATCCTCCAAGACCGCATCGGGAGCGCTGGCACGGCGGACGGACGCGCGGCAACTCCACGAACGGTCGGACCAGCCGCCGCCCCGCAAGCTCCGGTAGTCGGCATAGCGAGCCGTATCGGCGTAGTCCCAGCACCACTCCCAAACATTCCCGAGCGTGTCGAAGAGTCCGAAGTTGTTGGGCCGTTTGAGCCCCACCTCCTGCGGCCCTTCCAGATGATCGGCAGCTGTCCAGGCAATGTCCGGCAGCGCTCCGTAGGCAGGGCCGGAGGTGCCCGCCCGGCAGGCCCATTCCCATTCCGCCTCGGTGGGCAGCCGGAAGCCGTCGGCGCTGACGTCCCAATGCACCTCGCGGCCACGGAGGGTGTAGGCGGGGTCGATCCCCTCCTGACGGGATGCTGCATTGCACCACCGGACCGCTTCGAACCACGTGACGGGATGGGCAGGCTGTTGCGGTGATCCGACGACGGCCTCGGCAGAGCCGAAGGCGGCTGCATGCTGGGCGCGGGTGACCTGGGTGGCACTCATCCTGAACGGTGCCAGGCTGACTTCGCGGGAGCTCTCCGAGCGGGCGTCCCGCAGCAGGACGCTGCCGGCGGGGACCGCAACCAGCTGCGGCAACGAAGGGGGCATGGACCGTACTCTAGCTGCCGCTGATTGGCCGCGGTGCCACTCGCCTGCGCGGAATGGCCGCTGCCGTGGCGCAGCAATGGCTCCGTCACATTTCCGTGGGCGGGCAAATTGATTGGGTCAAAATGACCTTAACGCGCTATCATCTGTTCTAGTCACTATGACTTTTACTCAATTCACGGAGGGAGGCGGCCATGCCGGTCTATTCGGCCAACGTGTCCGAGCGCGCGCAGCAGCCGCCGGAGCTGGCCATCTCAACCGTTATCTTCGCCCTCCGTCCGGACCCGGAGGCAGGGGTCCCCACTCTGTGGCTGCCGCTGGTTCGCCGCACCCGCCAGCCGTTCCGGGACCGCTGGGCGTTGCCGGGCGGCCCGCTCAGCCCGGACGAATCGCTGCAGGATGCGGCGGCACGGAACCTGCAGGAGACCACGGGGTTGCAGCCGAGTTATCTGGAGCAGCTCTACGCTTTCGGCGGCCTGGACCGGTCACCGGTCCAGCGGGTGGTGTCGATTGTCTACTGGGCGCTGGTGAAGCCGGACGAGGCGGCGTTGGCCCGCGAAACAGAGAACGTTCGCTGGGTGCGCGCCGACGGCCTCGGGCAGCTGGCGTTCGACCACAACCGGATCGTGGAGTACGCGCTGTGGCGGCTGCGGAACAAGGTGGAATACAGCTCCATCGCCTACGCCTTCCTGGGCTCCACATTCACCTTGGCCCAGGTCCGCGAAGTCTATGAGGCCGTGTTGGGCAAGCAACTGGATCCGGCCAACTTCCGCCGCCAGCTGCGCGCCACCCCGGACATTGAACCCACCGACGAGTACCTGCAAGGCGGCCGACACCGGCCGCCCCGGCTCTACCGCTACACCGGCAGCACCGCCCAGCTCAGCGGCAGCCCGCCCGCCTAGCGGGGCCGCGAGAACATTCCCACCGGCTCCCAGACGTGACCAACTGCCCAGAACAACGGAGAACACCATGCCATCGGTCAACAGCACCATTCAGCTGATTACCCGTGAGGAAGCGCAGGCCGCCGGCTCCGGCGCGCCCGCGTCCACCTGCACGCCCGGCCTGGCCAAGGGGCCGTGGTCCTTCGATACCGCGTCGGCCAGCGGGGCGTGGGCGCCGTCGTACGGGCCGGGCGCGTCGTTGGCCGACCCGGCGCCGCCCGCCACCCCGCGGCAGGGGGAGATTCCGGCCGAATACCGGCTGGCCAGCGACGCCGAGCTGGATGCGCGGATCCTGGCCGCCAAGGAAAAGCTCGGGAACAAGCTGGTGATCCTGGGCCACTTCTACCAGCGCGATGAAGTGGTCAAGTACGCCGACTTCGTGGGCGATTCCTTCCAGCTGGCGCGGGCCGCCAAGGAGAAGCCGGAGGCCGAGGTCATCGTGTTCTGCGGCGTGCACTTCATGGCCGAAACCGCGGACATGCTCTCCGGCCCCGGCCAGGCTGTGATCCTGCCGAACCTGGCGGCCGGCTGCTCGATGGCGGACATGGCGGACATCGACTCGGTGCAGGCCTGCTGGGATCAGCTCGCCGGCGTGCTCGGCACCGGGACGGACGCGGACGGCAAGGTCCCGGTCATCCCGGTCACGTACATGAACTCGTCGGCCGCCCTCAAGGGGTTCTGCGGCGAGAACGGCGGGATCGTCTGCACCTCCTCGAACGCCGAGACCGTGCTGGAATGGGCCTTCGAGCGCGCCCACCGCGTGCTCTTCTTCCCGGACCAGCACCTGGGCCGCAACACAGCCAAGGCCATGGGAGTGCCGCTGGAGCAGATGCCCATGTGGAACCCGCGCCAGGCACTCGGCGGCAACGACGAAGCCGCGCTGCTCGACTCCCGGGTGATCCTCTGGCACGGCTTCTGCTCGGTGCACAAGCGCTTCACGGTGGACCAGATCGACAAGGCCCGTGCCGACCACCCCGGCGTCCGGGTGATCGTGCACCCCGAATGCCCCATGCCGGTCGTGGACGCCGCGGACGAGGCCGGTTCCACTGACTACATCCGCAAGGCAGTGGCCGCGGCCACCGAACCGACGGTCTTCGCGATCGGCACCGAGATCAACATGGTCAACCGGCTGGCCGCCGAGTACCCGCAGCACACCATCTTCTGCCTGGATCCGGTGATCTGCCCGTGCTCCACCATGTACCGGATCCACCCGGGCTACCTGGCCTGGGTGCTCGAGGCCTACGCCGGCACCGGCGAGCTGCCCGGCGGCGAGGTGCTCAACCGCATCACCGTGCCCGACTCAGTGGCCGTCCCCGCCCGCGTGGCGCTGGAACGGATGCTGGCAGCCAAGCCGTGAACGGCACACCGGCCCGGCGCATCGCGGTGGTGGGGTCCGGCATCGCCGGGCTCTACGCCGCCGCGCTCGCCGCGGAACGGGCGGACACCGCGGTCACCCTGATCACCAAGGGCGGGCTCGCCGAGTCCAACACCTGGCACGCGCAGGGCGGCATCACCGCGGTGACCGCGCAGGGCATCGCTGCCGGGGATTCCGTGGCGGCCCACGCGGCGGACACACTCACCGCGGGCGCATGGCTGAACGACGACGGTGCCGTCCGCCTTTTGTGCGAAGGCGCGGCTCGAGAGATCGCCACCTTGGAAGACTGGGGTGTGGCCTTCGACCGGCACGGCGGGACATTCTCGCTCGGGCTAGAGGGCGCGCACTCGGCGGCGCGGATCCTGCATGCCGGCGGCGACCGGACCGGAGCGGGCATCGCCGAAGTCCTGATCCGGGTGGCCCGCGGCATGGCCGATGCCGGCCGGCTGGAGATCCTCGAACACACCATGGTGCGGCGGCTGCTGACGAAAGGCAACCGCGTCACCGGCGTGGAACTGATGGAAATGCGGGCCGAAGGCGACGGTGCGCTGCCCGCGCAACTGGACACCGACGTCGTGATTCTGGCAACCGGCGGTGCGGGGCAGCTGTTCCCTGCCACCACCAACCCGGCGACGGCCACCGGCGACGGCGTGGCGCTGGCCTGGGCGGCCGGCGCGGTGCTGGCCGACCTGGAGTTCATCCAGTTCCATCCCACCCTGCTGGACCCTGCGGCGACCGGCGGCAGGCCATTCATGATCTCGGAGGCGGTGCGAGGCGAGGGGGCCGTGCTGGTGGACGCGGCGGGGGAGCGGTTCATGCCGGCGCTCCACCCGGCGGCCGAGCTGGCGCCCCGGGACGTGGTCTCGCGGTGCATCCACCAGCAGCTGCGGCTGCAGGAGGAAAGCGGCCTGGTGCCGCAGGTCTTCCTGGACGCCACGGCGGTGGAGCGGGAGAAGGGCCCCGGCTTCCTGGCCGCGCGGTTCCCGCTGATCGATGCCACGGTCCGATCGCTCGGCTTCGACTGGACCCGCCAGCCGCTGCCCGTGCGTCCGGCCTCGCATTACTGGATGGGAGGCGTCCAGACCGATACCGATGGGCGGACCTCGGTGCCCGGCCTCTTCGCGGTGGGCGAGGCGGCCTGCACCGGAGTGCACGGCGCCAACCGGCTGGCCTCGAACTCGCTGCTGGAGGGGCTGGTCTTCGCCCGCCGCGCTGTGGCCGCGCTGGACCGGCCGGAGCATACGCCCGAGTTCGACGCGGTGCCGGTCGATGCCGACGGCCCGGCCAACGGAACCACGTCATGCACGCGGAAACAGATCCAGACCGTAATGGCGGCCGCCGCCGGCGTGGTCCGCGACGGTGAGGCGCTCCGGGGGGCGGCCCGGCAGCTGAGGCAATGGCACATCCCCGTCACCGCCGCCGCGCCGGCCGAAGATGCGGCCCTGCTGACGCTGGCCCGGCTGGTGGTGGCGGCCGCCACCGCACGGCAGAACAGCATCGGCGCGCACTTCCGCAACGACCACAGCCAGGCACCGGCCGACCGGACGCGGCTGGCCTTCGTGAACGCCCACACGCTTGCCGCGCACGGCCACTACCCAACGTCCCAGCGAATCCTGCAGGAGCAGCCATGAATCCTATCCAGCCGATCGAGATCCAGCCGGTCGACGGCACAGCCCTGGAGCGGATTGTCGCCGGGGCGCTCGCCGAGGATGCGCCCTGGGGCGACATCACGTCCGCCACGCTGATTCCTGCCGACGCGACGGCCACCGCCGAGCTCGCGGCCCGCGAACCTGGGGTCTTTTCGGGAGGCCCGGTGCTGGCCGAAGTGTTCCGCCAAGTGGACCCGTCCGTGCAGGTGGACCTGAAAACCGATGACGGCGCGGCGTTCGAAGCCGGTGATGTGCTGGCGGTGCTGTCCGGCAACGCCCGGGCTATCCTGCTGGGCGAGCGGGTAGCCCTGAACCTGCTGCAGCGGCTGAGCGGGATCGCCACCCAGACGGCGGCATTCGTCGCCGAAGCCGCCGGTACCGGCGTCCGGGTGGTGGACACGCGCAAGACCACGCCGGGGCTGCGGGCGTTGGAGCGCTACGCGGTGCGCTGCGGCGGCGGGCAGAACCACCGCTATTCGCTCTCCGACGCGGTGATGGCCAAGGACAACCATCTGGCCGTACTCACCGCAGACGGCACCCGCGACCTGACCGAGGCGCTGCGGGCGGCGAAGGCCAAGCTGCCGCACACCGTGCACTTCGAGGTGGAGGTGGACCGGGCCGAGCAGATCGAGCCGGTGCTCGCCGCGGGCGTGGACACCATCTTGCTGGACAACTTCAGCTTGGACGGACTCCGCGCCGGCGTCCAGCAGGTGGCCGGCCGGGCCTTGGTGGAGGCCAGCGGCAGCGTCCGGCTGGAAACCGTGGCCGCGATCGCACGGACCGGGGTGGACATCATCTCCTCCGGCGCGCTGACCCACAGCGTCCGGTCGCTGGACCTGGGCCTGGACATCCGTATTGCTGCGGCCCCAGCGGATCCAGAGGCAGCTCCCGCGGCCGGTGAGGCAGCGTCGTCGTGATTTATCTGGATGCCGCGGCCACGGCGCCGGTGCGCCGCGAGGTACTGGAGGCCATGTGGCCGGCGTTGACGCAGGACTTTGGCAATCCGTCCAGCCACCACACCGTGGGCGAGGCGGCGCTGCGGGCGCTGGACTATGCCCGCGGCAAGGCGGCGGAGGCCCTGGGCTGCCGGCCCGGCGAGATCATCTTCACATCCGGCGGGACCGAATCCAACAACCTGGCGATCAAGGGGATCGCGCTCGCTGCCCCGCGCGGCAGGCACATCGTCACCAGCGCGGTGGAGCATCCGTCGGTGCTGGCGGCGGTGGACTACCTCGTCCGGTTCCACGGCTTCGAGGCCACCAGGGTGCCGGTGGACGCCGCGGGCATGGTCCGCGTGGACGGACTGGAAGCGGCGCTGCGCGAAGACACCACGCTGTGCACGGTGATGTACGCGAACAACGAGGTGGGCACCATCCAGCCGATCACCCGGATCGGCGCGCTCTGCCGGGCCGCGGGCGTGCCGTTCCACACCGACGCCGTGCAGGCCGCCGGTTGGCTGGACCTGGACGTCTCGGCGCTGGGCGTGGACGCGCTCAGCGTGTCCGGCCACAAGCTGGGCGCGCCCAAGGGTTGCGGCCTGCTCTACGTTGCCGGCAGGATTCCGCTGGAGCCGGTGCTGCACGGCGGGGGACAAGAACGCGGCCGGCGGTCCGGCACCGAGAACGTTGCCGGCGCGGTCGCCGTGGCCACGGCGCTGTCGCTGGCGGACGGCGACCGGGCGGCGGATGTGCCCCGGCTCACCGGTTACCGCGACTACCTGATCGACACGGTGCTGCGCGAACTGCCGGGCACGGTGCTGACCGGACACCGGACCGAGCGGCTGCCGGCCAGCGCCTCCTTCTGCTTCCCCGGGACATCCGGCGAGGCGGTGCTGCTGGAGCTAGAACGCCGCGGCGTGGTCTGCTCCAGCGGTTCCGCCTGCGCGGCAGGCTCCGACGAGGCCTCGGCGGTGCTGCTGGCGATGGGCATCGACCGGGCCGTGGCGCAGACCGCGGTGCGGCTGACCTTTACCGCCGGTGTGAAGGAATCCGAGATCGCGCTGGCCGCCCGGTCGGTCGTCGCCGCGGTCAAAGAGGTCCAGACACTGCGGCGCTGAGCCGGTCCCGGTGCCGGTACCGGAGCACGGGGACGTGAACTCCGAACCGGGTATCGCCCTCCGGCGTTGGGGCGGGGTAGGCTCCAGTCACGGCTGCGCGTGGGCCCCGAAGGGACCCCAGATGGGTTTGGGATGGGGCATCGGATGGGACACGGCGTGGTGCTCTACCGGACCGGCCCGCACAGTGGCTACGGTAGGAACCTGACGGAGGGGGAGCGGGCCATGAGGACAGCGAATCTACTGGGCCGTGGTGCCGCTGCAGCCCTCTGCGTGGCGCTGGTCTCCGGCTGCAACTTGCTGCCAGCCGACGGCGGTGCCTCGGCCAGCGCGGGCGCGTCACCGGCGACGGTGGCGGGCGGGGGCGGTTCCGCCGGAACCACGGCGCCGCTCGGCAAAGCGCCCGTGCGCAAAGCCACCATCGACGGCTGGAAGGTCTATACCGACCCCGACCGGGTGCTCAGTTTCGAGATCCCCGCCGATTGGGTGGTGCAGCGGCAGATCAAGCCCAGCCAGCCCTCGGATAAAGGACTGCATCTGGATATCCGCGACTCTGACGGCGAGCTCGCCGCCCAACTGCACACCCGGCTGAAGCTGCCGAAGGCCACCTGTGCGGGCGGCGTCACCGAACTGCGGGTGCTGCTCAGCAAGCCGGCCAAGGTGCCCGCCGTGGCATCCGCCGACACCATCGAGCCGGTGTTCGTTTACCGGACGCTGCTGGGCTACAAGTACTTCGGCTCCTACGGGCTGACCGACAAGCCGGCCGGCAACGGCTTCCAGGCCTGCACGGTGGAAAACACCGTCAACGGCCCCAAATCCGTGGGCACCTACTCCTTTGGCACGGCCGTGCGCCACGGGACGCCGGCACCGGGGGAGAAGACCGGCCTGCTGGATAAGTACGGGCTGATCTCCGAGGCGGAGCGCTTCATCACCACCAAGCGCTTCAAGACGGTGCAGCAGGTCATCATGACCCTGCAGATCAGCGGAGACGCGAAGGCCTAAGGCGGAAGCGGCGGCTTCACCCCCCCGCCCACAGAGGCAAGCACAAGGCCCGGTTGCTGCCGCATTCGCGGAAGCAGCCGGGCCTTCTGGACTTCAGCTGCGGGTCAGTCGTTTTTCAGGCCCGCGTGCAGCTTGTCGGTCAGCCCCTGGAGCTGGCCGAATTCATCCTCGGTGAGCAGCGGCGCCAGCATGGCGTGCAGGTGCTTCACATGCTCCCGGCCGATGGTTTTCTGCAGCTCGCGGCCTTCGTCGGTCAGCGAGATCTCGATGCCCCGCTGGTCGTTCTGGGCCGTGCGGCGGAGAACCAGGCCTTTCTTTTCCAACCGGTCAACCATTCGGCTGAGGCTCGGCTGGCTGATGAGCAGGGCCTCATTCAGCTCGTTCAGCCGGCTCCAGCCGCCCGGACACAGACTCAGGTTGAAGAGCACGTCGTACTCCCGCATCGCGAGCTTCTTGAACTCCGGCAGCTGCTGCATCCGGCGCATGACCGCCACCTGGGTGCGGAACAGCGATTCCCAGGCCTCCGCCGTCGTCCTGACATCAGGGCTGGAGGAATCAGCCATTGGCCACCGCCTCACCGGCAGCCTGCTTGGCGTCGCGGGCGGCCTTGCGGCTGGCGTGCGTGGGGGTGTCCGGCACGTGTGCCGGCTTGCGCGCGGCGAATTCCTTCTTCAGCACCGGCAGCACCTCCTCGCCGAACAGGTCCAGTTGCTCCAGCACGGTCTTCAGCGGCAGGCCGGCGTGGTCAATCAGGAACAGCTGGCGCTGGTAATCCCCGAAGTAGTCGGCGAAGGCCAGGGTCTTTTCGATCACCTGCTCGGGGCTGCCCACGGTCAGCGGGGTCTGCGCGGTGAAGTCCTCCATCGACGGGCCGTGGCCGTAGACCGGGGCGTTGTCGAAGTACGGACGGAACTCGTTGACCGCGTCCTGCGAGTTCTTGCGCATGAAGAACTGCCCGCCCAGACCCACAATGGCCTGGTCGGCGGTGCCGTGGCCGTAGTGCTCGTAGCGCTCCCGGTACAGGCCGATGAGCTGCATGTAGTGCTCCTTCGGCCAGAAGATGTTGTTGGCGAAGAAACCGTCACCGTAGTAGGCGGCCAGTTCGGCTACCTGTGGGGTGCGGATGGAGCCGTGCCAGACGAACGGCGCGACGCCGTCCAGCGGCTGCGGCGTGGAGGTGTAGTTGTGCAGCGGCGTGCGGTGCTTGCCCTGCCAGTTGACCACTTCTTCATCCCAGAGCTTGCGCAGCAAGGCGTAGTTCTCCACGGTCAGCTCCAGCGAGTCCTGGATGTTCTTACCGAACCAGGGGTACACCGGGGCAGTGTTGCCGCGGCCCAGAACCAGGTCCACGCGGCCGTCGGCCAGTTGCTGGAGCATGGCGAAGTCCTCGGCGATCTTCACCGGGTCGTTGGTGGTGATCAGCGTGGTGGCGGTGGAGAGCGTGATCCGCTCGGTCTGCGCGGCGATGTAGGCCAGCAGGGTGGTGGGGGAGGATGAGAAGAACGGCGGGTTGTGGTGCTCGCCGACGGCATAAACGTCCATGCCGATTTCTTCGACCTTCTTGGCAATGGCCACGGCCGCCTTGATCCGCTCGCGCTCGGTGGGCATGCGGTTGGTGGTGGGGTCCAGGGTGACGTCGCTGACGCTGAATACGCCGAGTTCCATGATGTACCTCTCGTTGCTTTGTTCGGAATCAGTTTACATGCATATGCATTCACTGTCTTCAACGGCGCGTCGAGCGGAAAGATTCCCCGCCTCGGGTGTGGGCCGGGGCACGGCGGCATGCCGGGCCGCGATGGAGGCGCGTGACGGGCCGGCTGGGCGGCGTTTCCGGTTGCTAGTCCTTGGAATCGCTCAACTGGCGGCGCATCGTGCTCAGGATCCGGTCCAGGCTGACCACCACATAACCGGCTGCCGTGGCCGGGGTCTCCTCGGTGACCGCTCCGGCCAGCTTCCGTCCAAGCTGCTGCTGGGCGGCGTCGGCGGCGTCGAGTTTCTCCTGCAGGTCGTCGGCGGCCAGGCTGCGGACCGCGGCGGCCGAGGCCTTCAGCGCCTCGGACATGGGTTCCAGTACCGGCTCGGGGATACGCAGGTGATCGTCCCAGATCACCGCGCCGAGCACCTCGGTGATGTCCTGGGTGTTGAATGCCGCGCGTTCCAGCGTGCGCAAATTGGACCAGTCGGCCTCCAGATCCCGGTCGTGGAACCGGCGGCGCGGATTGGCCTTGCGGCTGCGGTCGGCGGTCTGGACGGCCTGCCGCACCTGCTCGCTCAGCCGGACGATGTTTTCGCCGTTGGAGGCCCACTCGTCGCGTTCCGGCGGCCAGTCTTCCAGCAGTGCCTCGGCCATTTCCTCCAGTTGGCCCGCCAGATCGGACTGCAGTTGCTGCAGGCTGCGGCCCACGGCGCTGAAGTTCAGCGGCGGGATCAAAAGAAAGTTCACGGTAATGCCGACGAGGACTCCCACCGCCATCTGTACCGCATACCCCAGCGAGTAGTCGCCGGCATCGGAGCCGCCCACCAGCAGGACGAACAGCGCGGCCATCGGTACCCAGTCCCGCCCGGCACCGAGCCGCGGAAGCCCGGCGACCAATACACCCAGGAACACCAGCAGGCTCACGGTGAGGACGTGCAGGCCCACCGTCAGCAGCAAAACCCAGGCCAGCGCGATGCCCAGCAGCAGCCCTGCCAGCGTCTGCAAGGAGGTCTTCACCGAATCCGCAACGGTGGAATACATGCTGATCAGGGCACCGAGAGGGGCGTAATACGGATAGTCGGCCACCTCGCCAGGCAACTGCCGGGCGATCACCCAGGCGATGCCGCACGCCAAGGCTGTCTTGAACGCCAGCTGGATCCGCTGCCAACCGCCGAGCTGCTGGCCGAACTTTCGCACCGGCGCCGGCAGCCCGTCCACGAACCGGCCGATGGATCGGGCCAGCCGGCCGGGCGTGCCCGCTTGCGCTGCGTCAGGCTCTGTCATGCGCGGTACCTCCAAGGCTCGGGGGCACCCGCCGGGATTCAGCGCCCGGCCGGAACCAGTTCTGCCTCGAGTGTATTGCGCTTGACCGTCCGGCGCTCGTGCCGGCCTTCCACCAGCCGGTACAACACCGGCACCAGCACCAGTGTCAGCGCGGTCGAGGAGACCAGCCCGCCGATCACCACCACGGCCAGCGGCTGCGATATAAAGCCGCCCTCGCCGGTCAGTCCCAGCGCCATCGGCGTGAGCGCACAGATGGTGGCCAGCGCGGTCATCAGGATGGGCCGCAGCCGGCGCCGCGCACCGTGCGTGATGGCGTCCGCCACGCTCATGCCGGGCTGCCCGTCATGCGGGCGACGGTACTGGTTGATGAGGTCGATCAGCACAATTGCATTCGTCACCACGATGCCCACCAGCATCAGCATGCCGATCAGCGACGGCAGCCCCAGCGGAATCTGCGTGAGGACCAGCAGCCCGATCGCGCCGGTGGCCGCGAACGGAATCGAGACCAGCAGGATCAGCGGCTGCACCAACGACTTGAAGGTCGCCACCATGATCACGTACACAATGGCGACGGCGGCCAGCAGCGCCCAGCCCAGCTGGGCGAAGGATTCGGCCTGCTGGGTGGCCGCGCCGCCCAGGCTCGCGGTGACGCCGGCCGGCAGCTCGGTGCTGTCCAGCACCGCCGCCACCTCGCCGCTGAGCGCACCAAGGTTATCTCCCTCCGGGGTGACGGAGACGACGGCGGTGCGTTCGCCGCCGCTGGCACTGATCGACGTCGGCACGTCGGTTTCCTTCACCGTGGCCAGATCGGTCAGCGGCACCGGTCCGCCGGCCGTCGGCAGTTCGACGCCGCGCAGTTCCTCGACGCTGGCAAAGTCGCTGCCTTCGCCGATAAGCACGGGGAAGTCGGTGGTGCCGATCCGCACGGTGCCGCCGGGCAGCGGGCTGATCGTTGACGCCAGCAAACCGGCGACCTGTTCCTCGTCCAGGCCGGCGGCCACGGCCTTGGCCCGGTCCACGGACACCTGCACCACCGGTTCGGCCGCGGACAGGTTGCTGGACGCCTCCGCGGCTCCCGGCAGGTCCTGCAGCCGTTCCACCAGGCGGTCCGACGCGTCCTGCAACTGGCCCGGTTCGCTGGCCGAGATCTCCACGTCCACGGTGCTGGAGGTGCCGAAGCCACCACCCTGCGTGCCCAGCGTGAACGTCGCGTCGCCGGGCAGCTGCTCGACGGCGGAGCGCACCTTGTCGCGCAGCGCCGCCTGGTCAATGCCTTCTTCCGTGATCACGGTGTACTGCGCCACCGAGGCGCCTGCGGAAAGGAACGTGCCCACGCCGCCGCCGGCGTTGCCCATGGTGACCTGGACGTCCTGGATGCCGTCCATGCCGGCCAGCAGTTCCTCGACCGGCACCGATGCCTCATCGGTGGACTCCAGGCTGGACCCGGCCGGCATCTGGAGCCGCAGGCTGAAGCTGTTCTGGCCGCTGTCGCCCAACAGGTTGGTTTGCATCAGCGGGACCATGGCAACGGTGCCGCCCAGCACCAGCAGCGCCGCCACGGTGGTGACCACCGGGTGCCGCTGGGTGCCGGCGAGCACCGGCAGGTAGCCGCGCTGCAGCAGGGACCGGCGTTCCTTCTCCGAAGCCGCTTCGCGCACCGCCAGCGCGTCGGAGCGTGACTGGGGCTGCGGTGACTTGACGAACCAGTACGCCAGCACCGGCACGATCGTCAGCGACACCGCGAGCGAGGCCAGCAAGGCCAGCGCCGTGGTGACGGCGAAGGGGCGGAACAGTTCACCGGCCAGATCGCCGACGAATGCGATCGGCAGGAAGACCGCCACGGTGGTCAGCGTGGAGGCGGTGATCGCGCCGGCCACTTCGCGCACAGCGGCCATGATGGCGTCGCGCTTGGCTTCGCCGTAGTTCAGGTGCCGCCTGATGTTCTCGACCACCACGATCGAGTCGTCAACTACCCGGCCGATGGCGATGGTCAGCGCGCCGAGGGTAAGGATGTTCAGCGAGTAGCCCAGCGCATTCAGGCCGATGAACGTGGCCAGCAGTGAGAGCGGGATGGAAATCGCGGTGATCAGCGTGGCGCGCACGGAGAGCAGGAAGACCAGGATGATCAGCACCGCGAAGCCCAGCCCCAGCAGCCCCTCGGTGGTCAGGTCCTTGATGGACTTCTCGATGAAGGGAGCCTGGTCGAACACTGTGGTGATCTGCGCGCCGTTGCCCAGCTCGGCCTCCAGCTCGGGAAGCATGTCCTTGACCGCGTGCGAGATGGCCACCGTGTCGCCGTCCGGCGTCTTGGTGACGGCCAGCGCCAGCGTCAGTTCCCCGTTGGTCCGCGTGATTGAGGTTTGGTCGTCGTCGGCGATGGACACCTTGGCCACGTCGCCGATGGTGGCGGGATCTTCGGCGGCGGCTTCTGGTTGCTGGCCGGGCTGTGCCTGACCGGGCACGGTGTCAGGGACCGGCACCTGGCCCTGGTCCGCCGGGTTGCCCGGCGGTGCCGGCTGGCCTTGGCCCGGAAACTGTCCCGGGGCCTGCCCCGCGCCCGGTGAGGCGGGAGCGGAAGGCTGCTCCGCCGTCGTTGTTCCAGCGGGGGAGAGCGGCAGGTTCTCGATGGCTTTCAGGCTGTCCAGCGGACTGCCGATCTGCACCGAGAGACTCTTGCCGTCCTGTTGCACGGCCCCGGCCGGGACCAGTCCGCCGCTGCTGGCGAGACTGTCCACCACAGCGGAAACGCCGACGCCTGCCTCCGCCATGGCATCGTCGTCGGGCAGGATGGCGATGTGCCGGCCGGGGCCACCGGAGACTTCGGCGCCGCGCACGCCGGCGATGTTCTGCAGCCGGGGCACGGTCAGCCGGTTCAGCTCGGTGCTCAGCTCGCTCAAGTCCACATCGGAGCCGACCGCCATGAAAACGATCGGGAAATCGTCGATGCTGCCGGCCAGCGACAGCGGCGAGACGTCGTCGGGCAGCTGCTGGCGGACGTTGGAAATGGCGCGGTCCACCTGGCTGCGGGCACGGTCCAGGTTGGTGCCGTAGACGAAGGTCAGGTTGACGGTGGAGAACCCCGTGCGTGACACCGCCGAGGAGGATTCCAGACCCTCCACGGCGGTGAGCGCGCGTTCCAGCGGTTCGCTGACCTGCTTGTCCACCACTTCAGGGGACGCGCCGGGCATGGAGCTGACCACAGTGACCCGCGGAAATTCCAGCGAGGGGATCAGTTCCTGCTTGAGCGAGCCCATGGTGATCACGCCGAAAACGGCCACGAAGACCGTAATCAGCGCGATCAGCGCCCGGTTCGCCAGGGACAGTGTTGCCAGCTTGTGCATGGGATGTAGCTTAGTTTGTCAGGGCTGGGCCGCCGCAACGGACCGGTGTCAGGCCAGCTCGAGCACCTTGTTGGTCTCGGCGGTGATTTCGGCCAGCAGCGACTGGTTCTCGTTCAGCTTGGCGCCATAGCCGGGGATCATTTCCTTCAGCTTGGGCTCCCAGCCCTTGAACTCCAGCGGGAAGCAGCGTTCCAGCAGGCTGATCATGATCGGGGCGGCGGTGGAAGCGCCGGGGGAGGCACCCAAGAGGGCGGAAATGCTGCCGTCGGCGGAGGCGATCATCTCGGTGCCGAACTGCAGGGCGCCGCCCTTCTTCGGGTCCTTTTTGATGACCTGGACCCGCTGGCCGGCGGTGATCAGTTCCCACGCCTCGCCCGCAACCTCCGGGTGGAAGGCACGCAGGGCCTTGTTCTTGCCCTCGCGGGTCTTGAGCACCTCGGTGACCAGGTACTTGACCAGGCCGAAGTTGTCCTTGGCCACGGCCAGCATGGGGATCAGGTTGGACGGGCGCACGGACAGCGGCAGGTCCAGCAGCGATCCGGTCTTGAGGAACTTCGGCGAGAACCCGCCGTACGGGCCGAAGAGCAGGGAGCGCTTGCCGTTGACGAAGCGGGTGTCCAGGTGCGGCACGGACATGGGCGGGGCGCCCACGGAAGCCTGTCCGTACACCTTGGCATTGTGGGCGGCAATGACGGTCTCGTCCGTGCAGCGCAGGAACTGGCCGGACACCGGAAAGCCGCCGAAGCCCTTGGACTCGGGGATGCCCGAGCGCTGCAGCAGGTGCAGCGCTCCGCCGCCTGCGCCGATGAACACGAAGCGGGCGTTGACCTTGGTCTTTTCCCCGGTGGCGTTGTTCTTGACTTCCAGCGTCCAGCGGCCATCGGTGTTGCGGGAGACGTCCAGTACGCGGTGGCCGTAGTTCAGTTCGACGCCGTTGGCGGTCAGGTAGCCGGCCAGCTTGCGGGAGAGCGAGCCGAAGTCCACATCGGTGCCACCGGTGACGCGGGACGCCGCCACGCGCTGCTGCGGGTCGCGGCCAGCCATGATCAGCGGGGTCCACTCGTTGATGGTGGCGTGGTCTTCGGTGAACTCGATCTGTTCGAACAGCGGTTCGTTCTTCAGCGCCTCATACCGGCGCTTGAGGTAGTTCGCGTGGTCATCGCCCCAGACAAAACTCATGTGCGGCAGCGGGTTGACGAATTCCTTGGGCGAGGAGATGTGGCCCTCGCGGATCATGTGCGACCAGAACTGGCGCGACACATGGAACTTCTCGTTGATGCCCACAGCCTTGCCTGTGGCAACGGATCCATCAGCGGCGGCGGGGG
Source organism: Arthrobacter sp. NPDC089319 (assembly GCF_040684925.1). Lineage (NCBI taxonomy): Bacteria > Bacillati > Actinomycetota > Actinomycetes > Micrococcales > Micrococcaceae > Arthrobacter > Arthrobacter sp. NPDC089319. The sequence continues at coordinate 36,211 of NZ_JBFBGZ010000008.1, forward strand.
TGTAGTTCAGCTCGCAGAGCGCGGCGTGGCCGGTTCCGGCGTTGTTCCAGGGGTCGGAGGCTTCCATGCCAACCTCGTCCAGGTTCTCGAACAGGCTGATGCTCCAGTCCGGCTGCAGCTGCTTGATGAAGGAGCCGAGGGTGGTGCTCATAATGCCGCCGCCAATCAGCGCGACGTCGACGTTGTTGGATGATCCCGAGGGGGTGTTTGCAGTCAACTTCAATCTCCAATAGCAGCTTTGCCAGCATTCAGAAGCCTAGCGCGATGCCACAGCGAGACTAAAATTTGTTGTCTCCGTTGTGACCCAATAGACAGACGCAGCCGGGGGTGGCGTAGTAATCCAGCGGTAAAACTGCGCGGTAAGCCGCTGCGGCAGCAGCCTCACCTCAGTTTAGGCCGGGCCCAGCTGAATCAGATTGTAGACCTCGTCCAGCAGCGGGCTGGCCGGGTAACTCTCCACCCGGGGCCCCATGGCCAGCGCCGAAATCGGGAACGCCAGCGGCACGGCGGGGACCGCTCGAGCCAGCTGCTCGTTGATGCTGTAATACGCGTCGACGCGGTCTTCGCCCTCCGGCAGGGTCTTGGCACGGGCAATCTTGCTGCGGACCTGCGCGCTGTCGTAGCCGAACTCCAGCGATTTGCTGCCGAACAGCGGACCCACAAAGTTGTCAGGGTCGCGGTAGCTGCCGCTGATGCCGGCCAGATGCAGGGCATGGTCGTCGCCGCCTTGGACCGCCTCCAGATAGCCTTCATCCCACGGAACCGGCATCGGTTTGATATTGATTCCGACGGCGGTGAGCTGCCGGCTCAGTTCCCCGTAAACCTTTTCGGGGGTGGGCAGGTAGGCCCGCGTCACGTCGAGCGGATAGTAAAAAGTGAGGTCAGCGCCGTCGTACCCGGCCTCTGCCAGCAGTTGCCGCGAACGTTCCGGGTTGTACTCGTAATAGGTGATGGTCTCGTTGGTCACGCCCAGGCTGCGCGGGATGAATTGCTTGGCCTCGGTGGTGCCTTGCAGGTAGAAACTGTCGATCAGCGTCTTCCGGTCGATGGCATGGGCGATGGCCTGGCGCATGGTGATGTCTTTCAGCCCGTCGGCAGCCTGGTTCATGCCCAGGTACGCCACCGAGAAGGGGTCGCGCTGGAGGACCTGCATGCCGGCCCGGACCAGGTCCGCATAGGTGGCCGGGGTGACCAGGTCGTAGCCGTCGATCTCCCCGGCCTGCAGCGCCCGCAGCCGGGCGGCCGGGTGCGGCAGCGTCTTGAACACCACGGTGCGCACGGCGCCGGCCGCTCCCCAGTATGCGTCGTAGGCGGAGAGCACCACACGGTCCTGCTCCCAATTGGCGAAGGCGAATGGTCCGGTGCCCACCGGTGCCAGTCCGTAGCGGGAGACCTTGTTGCCGCTGCGTTCCTCGGTCAACCGGTCGGCCCGTCCGGCCTTGAGCGCGGCGGGCGAGGAGATGGCGAAGGCCGGCATGGCCAGCGAAGCCACCAACCCGGTGAACCGGCGCCTGAGGTTCAGTTGGACCTCCAGTTCTCCCACCACCTCGCAGCTTTCGTAGAGCGACTCGGCCTCATCGCTGGCCAGCGCGCCGAAGACCGAACGGAAGGCCAGTCCGCCTTCCACGGGCTGGGCGTCCTCCGGGAGCCGATACCAGCGTTCGAAGTTGGTGCGGACCGCTTCGGCGTTGAACGCGGTGCCGTCGTGGAACGTGACGCCTTCGCGCAGCCGGAAGCGATAGGAGCGGCCGTCCTCCGACTCGGTCCATTCGACGGCCAGCCGCGGCGCCGGCACACCGGTGGCCGGATCCACGCCGATCAGGGTTTCCAGCATCTGCCGGGTCACCCGGTACGACTCGGTGTCCAGTGCCAGCGCGGGGTCCAGCGTCACTGGAGCGGCGGCGATTCCCATCGAAAAGGTGGTGTCCTCGGGCGATGCCGTCGGCGCGGCAGCCGCCGTCGAGGAGGCGGCGGGCCGGCTGGGTTCCGAGGTGCAGCCGGCGAGCAACACAGCCGCTGCCGCTGCGCCGGCCTGCAGCACGGTGCGGCGCGCGGGAAGTGGTGTCACGCTTCGGGCTCCTCGGGGCAGGCTGGGATGATCCTCAAGTCTAAGCGACGCCCGTCCGGCGCCCCGAGCAGCGAAATCCCGATGAGAGATAGGCCACATCCGGCGTGAGATGGGGCAGGATGGACACATGACCGAACATATCGACGACGCCGCGCTGCTCGAAGTCCGGGATCTGGCCGTTTCCTTCCGCACGACCTACGGGGAAGTCGCCGCAGTGGAGGGCGCCTCGCTGCGCTTGGAACAGGGCCAGACGCTGGCGATCGTGGGTGAGTCCGGTTCGGGGAAGTCGACCACGGCCATGTCGCTGATCGGCCTGCTGCCGGGCAACGGCCGGGTGACCGCGGGGAGCATCCGGTTCGACGGCCAGGAGCTGGTGGGGCTGCCGGAGCAGCGGATGCGGGCCATCCGCGGACGCCAGATCGGCCTGGTCCCACAGGATCCGATGTCCAACCTGAACCCGGTCACCAAGATCGGCTCGCAGGTGGCGGAGACGCTGCTGGTGCACGGGATGGCGACCAAGCGTGACGTGGACCGGAAGGTGGTCGAGGTGCTGGAGGCGGCGGGACTGCCCAACGCGAAGGAACGCGCCAAGCAGTACCCGCATGAGTTCTCCGGCGGCATGCGCCAGCGTGCCCTGATCGCCATTGGCCTGGCCTGCCGGCCGCGGCTGCTGATCGCCGATGAGCCGACCTCTGCCCTGGACGTGACCGTGCAGCGCACCATCCTGGACCAGATCGACTCGATGACCGAGGAATTGGGTACGGCCGTGCTGCTGATTACCCACGATTTGGGACTGGCAGCCGAACGCGCCTCCGAACTGGTGGTGATGCACCGGGGCACGGTGGTGGAGGCCGGGCCGGCGCGGCAGCTGCTGGAGGACCCGCAGCACCCGTACACCCAGTCGTTGGTGAAGGCGGCGCCCAGCGTTGCTGCCGTCCGCCTGCTGCCGGGTGCCTATACATCCAGCCCCGAGGCGCGGGCCGACCGCGCCGAAAAGGTGTTTCAAAACCACGAGCAAGACCACGACGCCGAGGCGTTCTCCCACCGGATGGCTCCGGACAACATCGTGGAACTGCGCGACCTGACCAAGGTGTACAAGATCCGCGGCCAGGCCGAAGATTTCTACGCCGCAAGGAACGTCACCCTCGATGTTCCGCGCGGCCAAACCGTCGCGATCGTCGGCGAATCGGGATCCGGCAAGACCACTACGGCACGGATGCTGCTGAAGCTGATCGAACCGACCAGCGGCACCATGTCGTTCGACGGCATGGACGTGGCCACCCTGACCAAGCCGCAGTTGCGGGAGTTCCGGCAGCGGGTGCAGCCGGTGTTCCAGGATCCGTATTCGTCGCTGAACCCGATGTTCACGGTCGAACGGATCGTGGACGAGCCGCTGTCCACCTACAAGCGCGGCAACTCCAGGGAACGCGCCGCCCGGGTCCGCGAACTGATGGACCAGGTGGCCCTGCCGCAGAGCATGCTGCGCCGCTATCCGTCCGAGCTCTCCGGCGGCCAGCGCCAGCGCGTCGCGATTGCCCGGGCGCTGGCGCTGAAGCCGGATTTGATTGTCTGCGACGAGCCGGTGTCCGCCTTGGACGTGCTGGTTCAGGCGCAGATCTTGAAGCTGCTCGGCGACCTTCAGTCGGAGCTGGGGCTGAGCTACCTCTTCATCTCGCATGACCTGGCCGTGGTGCGGCTGATCTCCGACTTCGTCTGCGTGATGAAGGACGGCGAACTCGTGGAGGCGGCCAGTTCGGAGGAAGTCTTCACCAATCCGCGGCACCCCTATACCCGGCGGCTGCTGGCCTCCATCCCGAGCAATGAGCTGGACATCGAGGCGGAGGATCCGGAGATTGCGTCCTAAGCCAGCCGGACCCGGTTCCACTCCGGAGCCTGAGGATCACCGCCCGGAAGGTTTTGGCTTCCGGACCGGGGTGCGGAGCGCTGCCGTCGCCACCGGCTTCGCAGTCTTCGTGCTGGTGATCGGCACCGTGCTGGTGGCCTTCGGCGCCATCATCTTCGCGGGGGAAGGCCAGTGGGGCGCCGTCTGGCTGCTGGTGGTGCTGGAACTGTTCTTTATCGCGGGCTTCGCGGCCATGCTGCACATGGCCCGCCAGCGCCGCCGCGACGGCGGACAGCCGCCGGCCACGCAGACCCGCTGAATTCATTCAGCCGACCGGCGTCGTCCTCGTGGCGGCTACTTGGCCCGGGTCTTCGGATCCAGCGCTTCGCGCAGCGATTCACCCAGCAGGGTGAAGCCCAGCGCCGTGATGGCGATGCAGAGGCCCGGCAAGAAGGCCAGCTGGGGGGCGATGCCGAGTTCGGCCTGGGCGTAGGTGAGCATCCGGCCCCATTCGGCGGTTTGCGGCCTTCCGCCGCCCAGACCCAGGAAGGACAGGGCGGCGGCGTCGATCACGGCGGTGGCCAGCGTCAGCGTGGCCTGCACGATCACCGGGCCCAGGCTGTTGGGCAGTTGGTGGTTGATGATGATGGCGCCTCGGCTGAGGCCCAGCGTTTGCGCGGCCAGCATGTAGTCGGCGCTGCGTTGCGAAATCATTGACGAGCGCAACAGCCGGGCGAAGATCGGCACCTGCGCCACGCCGATGGCGATCATGACCGCGAAGGCCCCTTGGCCCAGGATGGCCGCAATCGACACGGCCAGCAGCAGGTTCGGCACGGAGAGCAGGATGTCCACGCAACGCATGATCGCGTTGTCGATCTTGCCGCCGAAGCCGCCGGCAATGATGCCCAAGAGCATGCCGCCGACCAGTCCAATGGCCGTGGACATGACGCCGATGACCAGCGACGCCCGAGCGCCCCAGATCAGCTTGCTCAACAGATCGCCGCCAAAGCGGTCCAGCCCCAGCGGGAAGCCGTCCACCTCGCCGAAGCCCGGAATGTGGGTGGGCGTGATGTAGGTGCGGCCGGGCAGCTCTTCGCCACCGTAGCGGGCCAGCAGCGGGGCCAGCAGCGCCACCAGCAGGAACAGTCCCACAATGACCGCGCCGGCGATGGCCTGAGGGTTCTTGCGCAGCCGGCGGAAGGCGTCCTTCCAGAGGCTGGTGCCGCCGGTGTCCCGGACAACGGGCGCCGGTGCGGCGACGTCGGTATCGCCGCCGGGCTGGGGAGGAAGAGTAGTGCTCATCAGACACGCACCCTCGGGTCGATGACGCTATAGGAAACGTCCACCAGCAAATTGATCAGCGAATAGATCAAGGCAATGAAAATAATGAACCCCTGCAGTACCGGATAGTCCAGGTTGAAGATGGCGTCGCGCAGGAACCTGCCGATCCCGCTGAAGGCGAAGACCGTTTCTGTCAGCACCGCACCGGAGACCAGCAGCCCCAATTGCAGCCCAATCGTGGTGGTCACCGGCAGCATGGCATTGCGCAGCACAAAGCGGTTGCGGATGGTTTTCTCTTGCAGCCCCTTGGCTCTGGCCGTGCGGACGTAGTCCGCATTCTGGACCTCCAGCACGGAGGCCCTGGTAATGCGGACAATGATGGCCAGCGGAATGGTGCCCAGCGCGATGCCTGGCAAAACCAGGTGCATGAACGCGTCCCATGCCGCGTCCCATTCGCGGGTGAGGATGCCGTCCAACACGTAGAAGTCAGTCACGTGCGTTGCGTCGATGCGCGGATTCTGCCGCCCGTCGGTGGGGAACCAGGGCAGCTTGATGGCGAACATCCATTTGAGGATGAAGGCGAGGAAGAAAACCGGAACGGTGATGCCGATCAGCGACAGGACCACCGAGGAGTGGTCCGGCCATCTCCCGTAGTTCTTCGCTGCCTGGTACCCCAGCGGAATCCCGATTCCGACGGCGAAGATCAACGCCACGATGGTCAGTTCGAGCGTTGCCGGGAAGCGGGTGCCGAATTCTTCAAGCACCGGCCGGCCGGTCAGGATCGAGGTGCCGAAATCGCCTTGGAGCAGCTTGCCCATATAGACGAAGTACTGTTCGATCAGCGGCCGGTCGAAGCCGTAAAGCTCGTTAATCCGGGCCACGGCATCGGGAGTGGCCCGGTCGCCCAACAATGCGGTGGCCGGGCCGCCGGGCAGGCTGCGCACCCAGAGGAAGAGCAGCAGCGAGAGCCCGATGAGCGTCGGGATGAGCAACGCGATGCGTTTGCCAATAACTCTGAGCACAGTGTCCTTCCGGTGCCCGGGGGAGGCACCTCGTCCTGTTGCTGTGGGGTGGAAACGCCGGGACCCGCACTAGGCGGGCCCCGGCGGCGGGACTTACTCGGTCAGTTTGATCGTGTTGAAGACCTCGTCATTGACCGGGCTGGCCGGGTAGGACTCCACCCGGGGCGCGAAGGCGAGTGACGGGGCCGGGTGCGCCAGCGGAATGGCCGGGACGTACTCGGCGATGTCCGCGTTGATCTCCTCGTACAGCGGCGTCTGCTCTTCCACCTTGCTGGTGCCGCGGGCCTCGGCCAGCTTGTCGAACAGTTCCTTGTTCTCGAACCCGAACTCCGGCTTCTCCTGTCCGAAGAACACGCCGACGAAGTTATCGGTGTCGTTGTAGTCGCCGGTCCAGCCCAGCAGGTGGATGCCGTGGTCGTCGCTGGCCTGGACCTTGTCCAGGTAGTCCGGCGCCCACTTGTCCGGCTGTGCCTTGATGGTGATGCCCACTTCCTCCAGCTGGGCGCTCACGTTGGTGAACACCTGCTCCGGCGTCGGCATGTACGGCCGCGAGACGCCCGTCGGGTAGTTGAACTGGAGCTCCAGTCCGTCCGCGTAGCCGGCCTCGGCCAGCAGTTCCTTGGCCTTCGCCGGGTCATAGGGGTAGGTGGTGACGTCCTCGTTGTAGCCGTTGACCATGTCCGGCACAAACTGCGAGGCAACCTTGGTTCCCTCGGGCAGCGTCTGCTTGACCAGCGCGTCCTTGTCGATCGCGTAGGAGATTGCCTGGCGGACCTTGAGGTCGGAGAGCGCCTTCACCTTCTGGTTGAGGCCCAGGTAGAGGATGGTGAACGGATCGCGCGGAACAATTTTGAAGCCGGCGTCCGCCAGCGCCTGGGTGTCGGCCGGGGCCACCAGATCATAACCGTCGATCTGTCCGGCTTCCAGGGCCTGACGCCGGGCGTTCGGGTCGTCGATGATCCGGAAGATGATCTTGTCGATCTGTCCGCGGTCGCCCCAGTAACCGTCGAAGTAGGAGAGCTCCAGCGACTGGCCGGCCTCCCAGCTGTCGAACTTGAACGGTCCGGTGCCCACCGGATGTCCCTCGGCGTATTCGCTCAGTACCGGAGCCTCGGCCGAGCCGCCCACCTCATCGGCCTTGAACTCTTCCATCGCGGCGGGGCTCTGCATGGCGAAGGCGGGCAGCGACAGCGCCGCGATGAACCCGGCGAACGGCTTGGCCAGCTTGACGGTCACTTCCGTGTCGCTGGCGGCTTCGCAGGAGTCGTAGACGGCGGTTTCGGGGGAGTCGGAGTAGCCCTTGAAGAGCGAGCCATAGTAGTAGCTGACCGCCTGGGACTGCTGGACGCCGGTGAAGTTGTACCAGCGGTCGAAGTTAAAGCACACCGCATCGGCGTTGAAAGCGGTGTCGTCGTGGAACTTCACGCCTTCCTTCAGCTGGAAGGTGTAGGACAGCCCGTCGTCGGACGCTTCCCAGGACTCGGCCAGCAGCGGTGCGGGATCGGCCGTGCCGGGCTCCACGCCCACCAGGCCCTCGAAGATCTGGCGGCTCACGCGAAACGATTCGCCGTCGCTCGCGTACGCCGGATCCAGCGATTTCGGATCGGAGGATGCGGCGAAGACAAACGTCGAGTTGACCCCGCCCTCGCTTTCGGCGTCCGTTCCGCCACCGCGCTCGCTTGCGGCACAGCCGGACAGGAAGAGTGCGCCGGCGGCCAGACCGGCTATAGCGGCTGCGGTGCGCCGGCCTCGGCGCGGGCCACCTGAAGTGGTGCCAGTGAATGACATGGACTGCTCCTCGTGGACGTGAGGTGGGGCGCCGACCGTGTGTGCGGCGACCGGCGGAGCCGCGCTATGGCACGGCTCCGCTTGATGAGAGCTTAGTCACAGGAAAGATCGAAAGCATCGGTTTCACGTTCTGGCGCGGGACAAAAGCATCACAATTTGGTGACAGCGACCCATGCAGCACGACGGCGGTGCGCGTCTTCCGCCGGCAGGTGCCGGCGCGGGCGGGCACCGGAGGGGCAACGGCGTTAAACCGAAGAGCCCCGCAGCGTCTGGGCTGCAGGGCTCTTGGAAGGTGGTGCGCAAGGCGGGACTTGAACCCGCACGTCCGAAGACACTGGAACCTAAATCCAGCGCGTCTACCAATTCCGCCACTCGCGCATCTGCTCCGGGCCTGACTCCGGCCGATCTGGAACAGCCATTAGTCTACCGGCATCCAGCCGGGCCTTCGGGCGCCCTGCCGTCTAGAAGCGGGCCTAGTTGTCCAGGCCGAGGTCGCGGCGCAATTTGGCCACGTGTCCGGTAGCGCGCACGTTGTACTGTGCCAGCGCCACCTTGCCCGCGGGATCCACCACGATCGTGGAACGGATCAGGCCCTCGTAGACCTTGCCGTAGTTCTTCTTTTCTCCCCAGGCGGCGTAGGCCTCGGCCACGGCATGGTCTTCATCGGAGAGCAAGGGGAAATTCAGTTGCTCGTTGTCCGCGAACTTCACCAGCTTGGGAAGCGGGTCGGGCGAGACACCCAGCACTGCGTAACCGGCGCTCTTTAAGGACTCGAGGCTGTCGCGGAAATCGCAGGCTTCCTTCGTGCAGCCCGGTGTGGATGCGGCCGGATAGAAGTAGACCACAACGTTTTGGCCACGATAGTCCGCCAGCGAGACATTGTTGCCCGCCGAGTCCTGAAGCGTGAATTCCGGGGCGATGTCGCCGGTAGACAGTCGTTCGGCCATAGGGCAGCTCCTTAGCAATTCGGGTTCCAGCACCAGCATAGCCAAGTCGGCCCTCGGCCTGCCCGGGCATCGTACGTATACTTGTGGGCATGCCGGATTTGAAAAATTGGCCGATGCCACGGTTGCTCTCCACCGCCGCGCGGTTGGTGGAGCATGAGTGGAACGACAAACTGGCCGGCCTCGGACTAACCCATGCCGGTGTGATCGCCCTTGAGGTGCTGGCAGCCGACGGCGAAATGACCCAGGCGCAATTGGCGAACCGGGTGCGCGTTCAGGCTCAGACCATGGGTAAGACGCTGGGCCGGCTCGAAGTGCACGGGCACATCGTCCGGGCACGCAGCGAGGTGGACCGGCGGCGGCAGATCGTACAGATCAGCGACGAGGGGCATCTGGCACTCAAGCAGGCCGCCGAGCTCGAGCGCCTGCTCAGCAGTGGCAACGGCGACCAGATGGAAGAGCTCAAGGAACGCTTGACCGTCATCATCCGCAGGCTGGGCAACACCCGTTTTGGCATCGGCGCAGGCGAACCCATCGACGTCGTCGAACTTGAGAAGTTCGAGGACGGCGACTAATCCGCCGCATAACCTTCGGCTTGGTTGTTCACCAGCGCCGGCTCTGGCTTTACCAGCGGGACACCGACGCCCTCAGGTAGGTCCGGAACCCGGCTAGATCCGCCACTACGTCGGCGGCAGATTCCCCGCCGTGCGTGAGGCCTGCAGATTGCCCGGCATAAACGGGAGCCTGGGCCACATCCGCATCACGGCGTGCGGCCTCGACCGTCTCCGTGATCGAGGGCGATGCAGCTACCTCGCCCTGCAGCGATTCAATGTCGTCGGCCCAACGCTCGCTGAAACGGTTGCGTAACGCGCGGCCGCCGAACTCGGCGGGCCACGCCAGATGCTGGGCAATGTCGAACGCGCGGGTGTAGACCGTGTCATCCGTGCCCGCGCTGGCGATGGCTTCCTTGACCTTGGCGGGGCTGATGGATTCGGTGCAGGCCGCGAACCGGGTGCCGATCCACGCCCCCTGCGCGCCGGCCGCCAGCACAGCCGCCACCCCGCGCGCCGTGGCGATCCCGCCCGCGGCCAGTACGGGCTTGTCCGTCTGGTCCAGGGCCAGTTGCAGCAGCGGCAGGGTAGCCACTTCATTGCGGCCGTGCCCGCCGCCTTCGCTGCCGCGGACCACGACGACGTCAATGTCCCCTTCCAGCGCACGCCGAAGATCCGCTGCGTTCCCCACCTGCATGGCCACCAGCGAACCGGCGTCGCGGGCCAGCGTCGCGGCCGCACCGGGATCGCCGAAGCTGACACAGACCAGATCCGGACGGTGTTCCAGCACCACGCGCAGTGGCTCCAACGACTCCTCCAGTACCCACGCCATTAGCCCCGCACCCCACGGCTTGCCCGAAGCGGCTGCCAAGGCCAGCTCGCGCTCCAGCCAGTCGGAGGCCACGCCGCCGCCGATGCCCACCATGCCCAGTCCACCGGCCGATGAAACCGCCGCAGCCAAGCGGCCGCCGGCGGCCCCTGCCATCGGGGCATTGAGCAGGGGTTGGGCCAGGCCTAGGCGGCCGCAAAAATCATCCGAGGCTGGGGAAAGGCTCATGCTTTCGGATTCACGTCCACGCCAACCGTTCCGGATGTGAGCTCCGGTTCCGGGATGTCCTCGATCCTGATGTCCCTCTGATCGTAGTAGCGGGCAGCTTTCATGACGGACTCCTCCAACGCACGGACCTTCATCCTAGTGACGATGGGCAGCTTATTGAATGGCGTTCGTCCTACCGCGAGAGCGAGGGGCAACTTTGACTGGGCGGCCTCCGGACAAAAAGAAACCCCGTCCGACTCAGCGTTTCGCTTTGTCGGACGGGGTTTGTCCGTGCACCCCCCGGGACTCGAACCCGGAACCCATTGATTAAGAGTCAATTGCTCTGCCAGTTGAGCTAGAGGTGCATCTGTCTGTGAAGGTTTCAGCAGCGGTTTCCCTCTGTTTTTTCCCTCGCAACGACATGTAACTCTAGCAGGACATTTCCGCGAAAGTGAAATCGAGCGGGCCTTTGTAGCCTACTTCACAGGAACGGACAGCATCCGGTCGTTTCCGGTGCCGTTGGTCAGCACCCAGAGCCCCCCGTCCGGAGCGGCCGCAACGTCGCGCAGTCGGCCGTAGGCGCCCTCATGAAGCGCTTCGGGCTCGCCGGCGTCTGTGCCGTCCAACTCCACCTTCCACAGCCGCTGGCCACGCAGCGCCGCGATCCACGCCGTGCCGTCCACCAGGGCCATGCCGCTGGGGGAAGCGTCCGCAGTGGACGGCCAGACCACCTTGGCGTCGATGAAGCGATCGTCGCCCGGGGCGCCGGTCACCTCCGGCCAGCCGTAGTTGCCGCCGGCCTCGATCAGGTTCAGTTCGTCGTCCCGGTCCGGACCGAACTCGGTGGCCCACAGCCGGCCGTCCTCATCCCATCCCAGTCCCTGCACGTTGCGGTGGCCGTAGCTGTACACCGGGCTGTCGCCGAACGGGTTGCCGGGCGCGGGGTCTCCCTCGGGAGTGACACGAAGGATCTTGCCGCCGAGCGAGGAACGATCCTGGGACCGGGAGGACACGGCGGCGTCTCCGGTGGCAATGTAAAGGTAGCCGTCAGGGCCAAACTTGATTCTGCCTCCGTTGTGGTTCCCGGCTTTGGGAATTCCCGTCACAACCTCCCGCCCGTCGCTTAGCTGGCCGTCTTTCCAGCGGTAGCTGACCACGCGGTTGTCCTCGGGGGAGGTGAGGTAGACGTAAAGCCGCGCATCGGCGTCGAAGTCCGGGCTGGGCTCCAGTCCCAGTAAACCTCCCTCGCCGGTGGTTTCCAGCGGCGACTCCACGGGCACGGCGCTCACGGTTTCGCCGTCCACCACGTGCTTGATCAGGCCGGTGTCGTTCTCGGAGATGAGGGCGCTGCCGTCGGGCAGCACCGCGATGGACCACGGCTCGTCCAGTCCCGAAGCGGCCGTGCCCACCTCCGGGGCGGACGCTGCGCCGCCGTCGGTGTTCGGCGCTCCATTGACGCCGCCGGTGCACCCGGCCAGGACGGTGGCCAGCACCACCGCCAGCCCAAGCCCGGCGTATCGCGGCCGCTCGGCGCTGTCTTTTCTATCGGCGTCCACGCGTCATCCCCTTCGCCGGTCCGGCCCATCTCCGTTCTCAGCCGCGACGGACGGTTCGATGACCGCTTCGCCCGCATAGCCGAGCCATTCGGTTTCATCGTAGAGCGGTTCGGCCGTAGCCGGCGCCTGCTCGGCCACCGCGTCCTCGACCTCGGCCGGCGGCGGTTCCTCCGCCCCGGCACCCTGCGCGGTGATAGCGCCGCTGGCGCCCGGCGAGTCGGGCATCGTCTCTTCCACCATCATGTCTTCGTCAGCAGCCGCGCCGCCGACCTCTTCCTCATACATGGCGTCGGCGACGTGTTCCTGACGATTGCCCGAGTCCCCGAGCGGACGGTCGGCGTCCGTGTCGCGTGCCTGCCGCTCCCGGTCACGGGCTGGGCCTGTGGGGCCCGCCGGTGAACTGTGCGACGGCGGTGCCTGGCTCGGCTGGGCGGTCGCGGCCGTCGCTGCGGCCAACTGCTCGGCTGCGGGGAGTTCAGGCTCTCCAGCGGACCCTCGATCAGCCGCCGACTGGCTGCCCGCCACGGGATTCTGGCTGTCGGCATCGGAAGCGCCGCGCGGGGGATTGGTCGCGTGGGCTAGGGCCCCGGCCTCAGTGGAACTGGAGTTGCGGGAGAACAGCCACCACAGCAGGGCGGCAACGATCATGACGACGACGATCCCGATGACCCATATCCAGTCCACGGACTTCACCTTCCAGTTGATGGTTATGGTGCAACTGGTTTCGACGTTACGTGCGGGGGAGAGCGGTGTCCATAGAGCCGGCAGTGCGGTCTGGAGGGCTGGTCCGGGCCGAGTCCTGCCCGGAAAACCAGGCCCCGAGCGCCACAACTTACGCGCGGGGAACGGCGGGGCTACGCCCGGAAGATCAGCTCCGCCATGAAGCTGTGGAAGTCTGGCTGGTCCTCGGACTGGTCGATGATGCGCTCCTCGCCGGGCAGTTTGCCTTCGGCCTGCACGCCGAAGCGGAACGTCTTGCCGGTGCTGGTGCCGACTTCGTACTCGCCGCCACCCAGCTGGACGGCGTGGGACAGGTTGGTCATGTTGATGGCCACGGGAATTCCGTCGGCCGTCAGGCCGGTGCCGTCGAACGGGGCGATGACCAGTTCCTGCGGCCGCCAACGGTAGCCAATCACGTAGCAGTGCCCGGTGCCGTCGCCCGGTGCCTCCTGCAGGTTGTCTTGGCGGGTGCTGCCGAAGACCAGGTTGTAGTCGCCGTAGTTGGGAATCTGGGAGTCAAAGATGGCGCTGAGCGCGTCTTTGAGTTCGTCGCTGGTGGGCATAGTGGCCTTCGGATCTGCGGGAATGGCTGGTCGGGGGCGCCTGCGGCCGCGGAAGCGAACATTGCTCCCGGCCAGCCTAGGGGGCCGGACCCACAAAAAAGCGCCTGGCCCTTGTGGTGCCCGGCGCTCGGTTGCGGTGCTGGAAAGGTCAGACGGCGTCGACTGCTTTCACCGGCATGGCCGCGTGATCGGTCTCCCACCCGTGGCTGCGAGGGACCGGCCCCAGGTCACGGCGAACAACGACGGCGAGGCGCGCCAGGACGGCGGCCATCCCCACTACGATCATGGCTGTTGAGACTGTCATGCCACTATTCTCAACTGCGCGGACCGTCAAGTTCAATCTAACGTTACTAAGCACACTATGTAGGATCGCTTTATGGACATCAAGCGGCTCCAGATTCTGCGGGAACTCGGCGACCGGGGGTCGGTCGTTGCGACGGCGGCTGCGATGAAGGTCACAGCTTCGGCGGTGTCCCAGCAGCTCAAGGTGCTGCAGGAGGAAGTCGGCGTCACGCTGGTGGAAAAAGCCGGCAGGGGAGTGCGCCTGACCGAAGCCGGACTGGCGATGGCGGCGGCTGCCTCGGACGTGTCAGCCGCGATGGAGCGGGCGCAGGCCACCGTGGACGGCTACCGCAGCGGCTGGCAGAATCAGATCCGCGCCGCGTTTTTTCCCAGCGCGGCGGAGATGTTCCTGCCAGGCTTGATGTACCGGCTGCAGGAAATCGAGGGGCTGCACTTCGAGCCCTGCATGGAGGACCCCTCCGTGGACGGCTTCTTGCGGCTGGCGGCCGACTATGACCTGGTGCTGGCGCACAGCCAGCAGGGCGTGGAGGCTTTTGCCCGGAGCGGCATCACCGTGCTGCCCCTGCTGGATGAGCCGCTGGACGTGGCGATGCCCGCCGGGCATCCGTTGGCCGCATTTGACGCCCTCAAGCCCGAGGACGTGGTGGCCTATCCGTGGATCGGCGTGCCCCCGGGTTTTCCCTTTGAACAGGTGTTGCGGCAGATCGAAGCACGCACCGGCCGGCTGGCCAAGCGGACTACGCGCTACGCGGATCTGCGCGTCATGGAGGCCATGGTCGCGGCCGGACACGGGCTGGCCATCGTGCCGCGGTTCACCTCCCGCAAGGCGCAGACGGCCCGCGGCTTCGTGATGCGGCCGCTGGAGGGAATCCGCGCCAGCCGAAGCATTGTGGTGTTAGCCCGTAGCGATGTGGCCGAACGCAGCAGCGTGCACCGGGTCATCGGCATGCTGCAGCAGGAAGCCGCGGCGATTGCCAGCCAGCAGGGCTGAAGGTGCGGACCAGATGGAGGCGCCTGTCCTTGGGGTGCTCTTGGCAGCCGGCGCCGGGCGGCGGTTGGGCCGCGGACCAAAAGCGCTGCTGGCCGGGTCCGACGGCGTGCCGCTGGTCCGGAAGATCGCGGACGTGCTCCGGCACGGAGGCTGCGCCAGCGTGGCGGTGGTCCTGGGCGCCGGCGCGGCCGAGGTGCAAAGGGCCACGGATCTGGCCGGCTGCGCGGTTCTGGTCAACGAGCAGTGGAGTGAAGGCATGGCCGGTTCATTCCGACTCGGCGTGCAGCACGCGCAGCCGGAGCAAGCGGTGCTCGTGGCGCTGGTGGACCAGCCCGGCCTCGGCCCGGAACTGGTGGCCCGCCTGATTCACGCGGGGACCCCGGGCCGGATCACCGCCGCAGGCTATTCCGGCCCGGACGGAAAGCTGCGCCGCGGGCATCCGGTGCTTTTCGCGCCCGGCTTGGCGGCCCAGGCAGCAGAGCAGGCGACGGGCGACGCCGGTGCGCGGCCCTTCTTGTCGGCGCACCCCGAGCTGGTGGACCTAGTGGACTGCTCGGATCTGACCGACGGCGGCGACATCGATACGCCGTCGGAGCTCGGCCGGCTCGGCTAGCGTCTGGTGCGGCCGGATCTCGGTGCGGCCGCAAGCGGCCTTACTCGATCACCGAGGGAGGGCGGGCAGCCAGCGGCCTTACTTGATCACCGGGAGAGAAACCCGCGGGCCGCGTTACTCGATCACGGGGGTGCGGCGAAACGCGGCAGCTTTTCGTCAGGGCGGGGTAAATCGGTGAGGGCACCATCCATGGCCCCTGCCCTCAACGATTTACCCTGCCCTCGCCTCTGGGGCCGCGGGTCAAATTCGGGGTAAGCGGCGCTACTCGATCACCGGCGGGTCAGTACTCCACTTTGTCCGGCAAGCGGTCCCAGAGCCGGAACGGTGCCAGGTAGTCGGTCGTTTCGTAGCCGTCGCGGACCACCGGCATGAGCTGCTTATCGCCCTCGGGGCCGAAGTAGTCGTAGAACAAGGCATCGTCAAAGCCGGAGCTGGCGGCGTCGTCGCGGTCCGCGGCATAAACAACCCGTTCGATCCGCGCCCACAGCGCGGCGGCCAGGCACATGGGACATGGCTCGCAGCTGGAATACAGCACCGCACCGGACAGGTTGAACCCGGTCTCCGCGGCGGCACGGCGGATCGCCACCACCTCCGCATGCGCCGTCGGATCGTTCGTGGCGGTCACGCGGTTGACCCCGTCGAAGACCTGTCCGTCCCGCGTGACCACCGTGGCGCCGAAGGGGCCGCCGGACTTGCCGACGTTCTCCACGGCGATTTCAACGGCGCGGGCCAAGTACTCGTTGCTTCCGGCATTCATGGGCGCAGACTAACAGGCCAGCGTGGCCAACACCACAGATAGTGGCACGGCGAGGGTGCCTCGGCCGCGGCGGTGGGGCACCGCCGTCGTAATATGCCCTGAACACTGCGGCGCGGGTCATAGAATCAAACCCATGAGCGCGGACGTAACCCCTGATATCAAGCCCCGTAGCCGGGTAGTCACCGATGGCATCCACGCCGCTCCGGCGCGCGGAATGTTCCGAGCAGTGGGAATGGGGGACGACGACTTTGCCAAGCCGCAGATCGGCGTCGCCAGTTCCTGGAACGAGATCACCCCCTGCAACCTTTCCCTGAACCGACTGGCCCAGGGCGCCAAGGAAGGCGTGCACGCCGGCGGCGGCTTCCCGATGCAGTTCGGCACCATCTCCGTCTCCGACGGCATTTCGATGGGCCACGAAGGCATGCACTTCTCGCTAGTCTCCCGCGAGGTCATCGCGGACTCGGTCGAAACCGTCATGCAGGCGGAGCGGATCGACGGTTCGGTGCTGCTGGCAGGCTGCGACAAGTCGCTGCCCGGCATGCTGATGGCTGCGGCCCGGCTGGATCTGGCTTCCGTCTTCCTCTACGCCGGTTCCATCATGCCCGGCTGGGTCAAGCTTGAGGACGGCTCCGAAAAGGAAGTCACCCTCATCGACGCGTTCGAAGCCGTCGGGGCGTGCGCTGCCGGCAAGATGAGCATGGAAGACCTCACCCGCATCGAAAAGGCGATCTGTCCCGGCGAAGGTGCCTGTGGCGGCATGTACACCGCCAATACCATGGCGTGCATCGGCGAGGCGCTGGGTATGTCCCTGCCCGGCTCGGCCGCGCCGCCCTCCGCCGATCGCCGGCGTGATGAATTTGCCCGCAAGTCCGGCGAGGCGGTGGTGAACCTGCTCCGTAAGGGCATTACGGCCCGCGACATCATGACCAAGAAGGCGTTCGAGAACGCGATCGCCGTCACCATGGCCTTCGGCGGCTCCACCAATGCCGTGCTGCACCTGCTGGCGATCGCCCGCGAAGCGGAGGTAGACCTGACGCTTGAGGACTTCAACCGGATCGGCGACAAGATCCCGCACCTGGGTGACCTCAAGCCGTTCGGCCGCTACGTCATGACCGACGTGGACAAGATCGGCGGCGTGCCGGTCATCATGAAGGCGCTGCTCGACGCCGGCCTGCTGCACGGCGACTGCCTGACCGTCACCGGCAAGACCGTCGCCGAAAACCTCGAGGCGATCAACCCGCCGGATGTCGACGGCAAGATCCTGCGCGCGCTGGACAACCCGATCCACAAGACCGGCGGCATCACCATCCTGCACGGCTCCATGGCCCCGGAGGGCGCCGTGGTCAAGAGCGCCGGCTTCGACGCCGACGTTTTCGAAGGCACCGCCCGCGTGTTCGAACGCGAGCAGGGTGCGCTGGACGCGCTGGATAACGGCCAGATCAAGGCCGGTGACGTGGTGGTGATCCGCTACGAAGGCCCCAAGGGCGGTCCGGGCATGCGCGAAATGCTGGCCATCACCGGTGCGATCAAGGGTGCCGGGCTGGGCAAGGACGTGCTGCTGCTCACCGACGGCCGGTTCTCCGGCGGCACCACCGGCCTCTGCATCGGCCATGTGGCGCCGGAAGCGGTCGACGGCGGTCCGATCGCCTTTGTGCGCGACGGCGACCGGATCCGCGTGGACATCGCGGCCCGCAGCTTCGACCTGCTGGTGGACGAGGACGAGCTGGAAACCCGCAGGGTGGGCTGGGAGCCGCTGGCACCCAAGTTCACCACCGGAGTGCTGGCCAAGTACGCCAAGCTGGTCAAGTCCGCCTCCACCGGCGCGTACTGCGGCTAAATCGCGCAAGTTCAGCGGCAGTACGGCATCCCAAAGAGGGCCGTACTGCCGCAGAACCACGACGGCGGGTGCGCGCCCAGCGCGGGCCGCGCACCGCCGTCGTACTCAGGGGGAGTCCATGTTTTGGACGCAATTGCCCAAATAATGAGACGCTGATGTCTCAGGTTGACACTGGTATCCGCGTGGCAGAAACTGAAGCCATGCAAAGCGTATCCGTGGTCGTCCTTATCAAGCGCGTGGCGTAACGCCCGTCTGGTTCGACCACGTCACGCGCTAAACCCCATCGGAGCCAACCGGCTCGACGGGGTTTTTTTATTTGCAGAAGAGCACAGGGCCTTCTTCCGCTCGCGGAGGACGGCAAGCACATCGCCAGAACGTAAGATCCGCAAAGGAAAATCCGATGACTAAGGGATCGCCAATCAGCCCCTCGCTGATGGCCAACAAGGCGCCGGCCGTGGCCGACGCCGCCAAAACCAAAGATGTAGCTGCCTCTGTCTCTTCCGTCGTGGACGGACTCAGCCCGGTAGTCGGGCCGAACAACATCGTGCCGCCCACGGAAATGACCGGCTCACAAGCCGTTGTCCGTTCGCTGGAAGAACTGGGCGTCGATGACGTCTTCGGGTTGCCAGGCGGGGCCATCCTCCCCACCTACGACCCGCTCATGGATTCGGCCAAGATCAACCACATCTTGGTCCGTCATGAACAGGGTGCAGGCCACGCCGCACAGGGATATGCCATGGTCACCGGCCGCGCCGGCGTCTGCATTGCCACCTCCGGCCCGGGGGCCACCAACCTGGTCACCGCCATTGCCGACGCGCACATGGATTCGGTGCCGATGGTGGCGATCACCGGGCAGGTGTCCTCGGCCGTGATCGGCTCGGACGCGTTCCAGGAAGCGGACATCGTCGGCATCACCATGCCGGTCACCAAGCACTCCTACCTGGTCACCAAGGCGCAGGAGATTCCGCGCGTGCTGGCCGAAGCGTTCCACATTGCCACCACCGGCCGCCCCGGCCCGGTGCTGGTGGACATCGCCAAGGACGCCCAGCAGTCCATGATGACCTTCTCCTGGCCGCCGAAGATCGACCTCCCCGGCTACCGCACAGTGGTGCGCGGGCACTCCAAGCAGGTCCGCGAGGCGGCCAAACTGATCGCCGCGGCCGAGCGCCCGGTGTTCTATGTGGGCGGCGGCGTCATCAAGGCCCACGCCTCGCAGGAGCTGCGTGAACTGGCCGAGCTGGTGGGTGCCCCGGTGGCCACTACGCTGATGGCCCGCGGCGTGTTCCCGGATTCGCATCCGCAGCATGTGGGCATGCCCGGCATGCACGGCTCCGTCTCCGCGGTGACCGCGCTGCAGCAGGCCGACCTGCTGATCACTCTGGGCGCCCGCTTCGACGACCGTGTCACCGGCGTGCTGAGCACCTTCGCCCCGGGCGCCAAGGTGATCCACGCGGACATCGACCCGGCGGAAATCTCCAAGAACCGCCCCGCCGATGTGCCGATCGTTGGCTCCGTCAAGGAGATCATCCCGGAGCTGGCCGACGCCTGCCGCGAGCGGTTCGCCGCCGAAGGCACGCCGGACCTCTCCGCCTGGTGGGCCATGCTGGAACGGCTCCGCGAAACCTACCCGCTGGGCTTCGCCGAACCGGACGACGGCCTGGTGGCCCCGCAGCAGGTGATCCAGCGGATCGGCGAGCTGACCGGACCGGAAGCCGTCTACGTTGCCGGCGTGGGCCAGCACCAGATGTGGAGCGCCCAGTTCATCAGGTACGAACGCCCGCACGCCTGGCTGAACTCGGGCGGCCTGGGCACCATGGGCTATTCGGTGCCGGCCGCGATGGGCGCCAAGGTGGGCAACCCGGACCGGGTGGTCTGGGCGATCGACGGCGACGGCTGCTTCCAAATGACCAACCAGGAACTGGCCACCTGCCGGCTGAACAACATCCCCATCAAGGTGGCGGTGATTAACAATTCCTCGCTGGGCATGGTCCGCCAGTGGCAGACCCTGTTCTACGACGGCCGGTATTCCAATACCGACCTGAACACCGGCCACGACACCGTGCGCGTGCCGGACTTCGTCAAGATGGCCGACGCCTACGACTGCGTGGGCCTGCGCTGCGAACGAGTGGAGGACATCGACGCCACCATCCAACAGGCGCTGGCGATCAACGACCGTCCGGTGGTGATCGACTTCGTGGTCA
Organism: Arthrobacter sp. NPDC089319; assembly: GCF_040684925.1. Classification (NCBI taxonomy): domain Bacteria; kingdom Bacillati; phylum Actinomycetota; class Actinomycetes; order Micrococcales; family Micrococcaceae; genus Arthrobacter; species Arthrobacter sp. NPDC089319. The sequence goes on from NZ_JBFBGZ010000008.1 coordinate 56,285, forward strand.
GCCCCAACGCGATGGTGTGGCCGATGGTCCCCTCCGGCGTGAGCAACGACCTCATCCAGATTGCCCGCGACATGACCCCCGAGTGGGAAGAGGAGGACTAGGCATGGCCCGCCATACCCTTTCAGTGCTGGTGGAGGACGTCCCGGGTGTGCTCACCCGCGTCGCCAGCCTCTTCGCCCGCCGCGCGTTCAACATCCATTCTCTGGCCGTCGGCCCCACGGAAGCAGACGGGTTCTCCCGCATCACCGTGGTGGTCGAGGCCGAGGGTGACCTGCTGGAGCAGGTCACCAAACAGCTGAACAAGCTCGTTAACGTCATCAAGATCGTCGAGCTGGTTCCCGAAACTTCCGTGCAACGCGACCACATCCTGGTCAAGGTCCGCGCGGATGCCGCAACACGGCTGCAGGTAACCCAGGCAGCAGATCTGTTCCGTGCCTCCGTGGTCGACGTGTCTACCGACTCGTTGGTTGTGGAGGCCACCGGCACCGCCGATAAGCTCGAGGCCCTGCTTGCAGTGCTGGAGCCGTTTGGCATCCGCGAAATAGTCCAATCCGGAACGCTGGCCATTGGCCGCGGCTCCCGCTCCATGAGCGACCGCGCCCTGCGTTCCGCCTGATTCCTTTCCACGAAACCCCCAACAGGAGAAACCCAAAGTGACTGAGCTGTATTACGACGACGACGCCGACCTCTCGATCATCCAGGGCCGCAAGGTCGCTGTCATCGGTTACGGCAGCCAGGGCCATGCCCACGCCCTGAGCCTGCGCGATTCCGGCGTGGACGTCCGCGTTGGCCTGGCCGAGGGCTCCAAGTCCCGTGCCAAGGCCGAGGCCGAGGGCCTCAAGGTCCTCTCCGTGGCAGACGCTGCCGCCGAGGCCGATGTGATCATGATCCTCACCCCGGACCAGGTCCAGGCCAAGGTCTACGCCGACTCCATCGCGGACAAGCTCGAAGAGGGCAACGCCCTGTTCTTCGGCCACGGCTTCAACATCCGCTTCGGCTTCATCCAGCCGCCGGCCAACGTCGACGTCGCCCTGGTTGCGCCGAAGGGCCCGGGCCACATCGTGCGCCGCGAGTTCGAAGCCGGCCGCGGCGTGCCGGACCTGATCGCCATCGAGCAGGACTTCACCGGCGGCGCCAAGGCGCTGGCACTGTCCTACGCCAAGGGCATCGGCGGCACCCGCGCCGGCGTCATCGAGACCACCTTCACCGAAGAGACCGAGACCGATCTGTTCGGCGAGCAGGCAGTGCTCTGCGGCGGCGCCTCGCAGCTGGTGCAGTACGGTTTCGAGACCCTGACCGAAGCCGGCTACAAGCCGGAGATCGCCTACTTCGAGGTGCTGCACGAGCTGAAGCTGATCGTTGACCTGATGGTCGAGGGCGGCATCGCCAAGCAGCGCTGGTCGGTCTCCGACACCGCTGAGTTCGGCGACTACGTCTCCGGTCCCCGCGTGATCACCCCGGAGGTGAAGGAAAACATGAAGGCCGTCCTGGCCGACATCCAGAACGGTTCCTTCGCCAAGCGCTTCATGGACGACCAGGCCAACGGCGCCAAGGAATTCCTGGAACTGCGCCAGAAGGGTGAGGACCACCCGATCGAGGCCACCGGCCGCGAGCTGCGCAAGCTGTTCTCCTGGATCAAGTCCGACGACGACTACACCGAGGGCGTCGCAGCCCGCTAGTCCGTGCCACGGCCGGCGCCCGCTGAGGGCGCCGGCCGTCACTTTTTTGCCTTCCCGGCGGGCCCGGCGGGAGGCGCCGGGCCCGCCGGCACCGGTAACAACTGGGGGACCGGGCGGTAGCCGTTCTAGACTGGACCCACCCCATCTATACGCACGGCCATCACCATGCATGCAGCGAAGGAACAACCCCTGTGGAAAAACCAGTAGTTCTCCTTGCCGAGGAACTCTCCCCAGCTACCATCGAAGCCCTCGGGCCTGACTTCGAGATCCGCCAGACCGACGGAGCCGACAGGTCCCAGCTGCTGGCCGCGATTGCCGACGTCGACGCCATCCTGGTCCGCTCCGCCACCAAGGTGGACGCCGAGGCCATCGCCGCGGCCAAGAACCTGAAGATCATCGCCCGCGCCGGCGTGGGCCTGGACAACGTGGACATCAAGGCCGCCACCCAGGCCGGTGTCATGGTCGTGAACGCACCGACTTCCAACATCATCTCCGCCGCGGAACTGACCGTCGGCCACATTCTGGGCCTGGCCCGGAACATCCCGGCCGCCAACGCCTCGCTGAAGGGCGGCGAATGGAAGCGCTCCAAGTACACCGGCACCGAGCTCTACGAGAAGAAGATCGGCATCATCGGCCTGGGCCGCATTGGTGCCCTGATCGCCGCCCGCATGCAGGCTTTCGAGACGCAGATCCTGGCCTATGACCCGTACGTGACCAGCGCCCGCGCCGCCCAGCTGGGGGTGCAGCTGGTCAGCCTGGACGAGCTGCTGGAACAGTCGGACTTCATCACCATCCACATGCCGAAGACCCCGGAGACGCTGGGCATGATCGGCGCCGACGCCTTCGAGAAGATGAAGGACACCGCGTACGTGGTCAACGTGGCCCGCGGCGGCCTGATTGACGAATCGGACCTGTACGACGCGCTGAAGGGTGGCAAGATCGCCGGCGCCGCCATCGACGTCTTCGTCAAGGAGCCCAGCACCGACCTGCCGTTCTTCGAGCTGGACAACGTGGTGGTCACCCCGCACCTGGGCGCCTCCACCGCTGAAGCCCAGGAAAAGGCCGGCATCTCCGTAGCCAAGTCGGTGCGCCTGGCGCTGGCCGGCGAGCTGGTGCCCGACGCCGTGAACGTGGCCGGCGGAGTGATCGCCCCGGACGTCCGCCCGGGCATCCCGCTGATCGAAAAGCTCGGCCGCATCTTCACCGCGCTGACCCACGATTCGGTGACCCAGATCGACGTCGAGGTCGCCGGAGAAATCGCCGAGCTGGACGTCAAGGCGCTGGAACTGGCCGCGCTCAAGGGCGTGTTCAAGGATGTCGTCTCGGAGTCGGTCTCGTATGTCAATGCCCCGGTGCTGGCCGAACAGCGCGGCATCAACACCCGCCTGATCACCACCATCGAGTCCGAAGAGTACCGCAACGTGCTCACCATCCGCGGCGCCCTGTCGGACGGCTCGCAGATCTCCGTCTCCGGAACGCTGACCGGACCCAAGCAGATCCAAAAGATCGTGGCCATCAACGGCTACGAGGTGGAAATGCCGATCAGCGAGCACGTCATCGTGTTCCTCTACGAGGACCGTCCTGGCGTCATCGGCACGCTCGGCCGGCTGCTGGGCGAGCAGGACGTCAACATCGCCGGCATGCAGGTTGCCCGCAATGAGGACAGCAAGCAGGCATTGGCCGTGCTGACCGTGGACAGCGCCCTGCCGCAGGACCTGCTGGACCAGCTCACCGTTGAAATCGGCGCTGTCGTGGCTCGCGAAGTGGACCTGCAGGACTAGCGTTTCCCGCTCAGTAAAGCCCGCCCGGTCCGCGCTGCATGTGCAGGGCACGGGCGGGCTTTGGCCATATCCGCATGTCGATTCCTCGACTGCGCCCACCTCATGAGAACCTTAACGCCGGGTCAGTTCGACCTTTGGCCTCTTTGCCGCCGTATGGAGTGATTTTTTGGAAATCCGGTTCAACGCTGCGTCACGCTTCATGCGCAGCCGCTCGCTCGTGCTCACGGTTGCCGTCCTCATTGCGGCGATGGTTCTCTCGATTTTCGTGCAGGGCAGGGCGCAGGCCTCGCTGACCCGGGTGGTCGACGATAACACCCGCGGCGTGTACGACATCTTGGTCCTTCCCGGCGGTACGGCGGGGGACGAACTGCGCCAGCCCGACTTCCTCTCCGGCAACGGCGGCATCGCCGCGGCGGACCTCGACCAGGTCCGCGGGATCGACGGCGTATCCGTCGCCGCACCGATTTCGCTGGTGTCCAAGGTTGTCCAGGACATCGAGTTCCCGCAGCTGAAGGCCACGGACTACGTCGGCTATAACGCCAACATCGAGCAGTACCTGAAGTCGCAAGGGATCCAGGACGCGGTGCCGGAAGGCGAGTGGCCGGAGCCCGATTCCGTGTTGAACCCGGAAGCGACCAACTACCGGATCACCGCCAAAGCCGTCAGCTCCGACGGACTGAGTGACACCGTCTTGTTCGAAACCGCCGCCGAAGGCTCACTGGGCCAGGCGAAGGTGGAGGAACTGGATGTTCCCGGCGGCACCAGCCTGCGCACCGTGGCTCCCAAGGACGAGACCGGAATCAAGTTCCCGGATCCGGCCGGCGGCAGCATGCACGGCGACTTCGACACGACCATTGCGCTGCCGATGCTGCCGCAGATCACCGAGACCGTGGTGGCCGTGGATCCGGCCGCCGAATCCGCGCTGCTCGGCGACGCCGGCGGCTTCCTGGCCCCGCTCAAGCAGGCGCCGGACGCCACGGACCGCAACGCTCAGGAACTGGGCCAGTATTTCTCCTCGCAGTTCGGCATGGGCATGTTCTCGGAGGGCGGCGAAGGCGCCGCCATCGACGGGCACCCGTTCCAGTTCTGGAGCCCGTTCTTCGTGCAGTACCAGAACGCGGTGGAAGCCGGCACGCTGGACGACGAGTCGCAGGTCATCCCCATGGTGGTCCGGTCGGGCACCGACCTGGACCTGACCTACTCGGTCAAGATCGAAGAGCTGGACGACTCCGGCAACACGGTCAAGGATATCGGCACCGTCAGCAAGGAACTGGGGGAGGGCTACCTGCCCTTCGCGTCCAGCAAGCCGTTCCAGCTGCGCTGGCCCGGCGGCGAGGACTACAACTACCTGCTCGGCTCCGGCGGCGTCCAGATGGTCGCCGGCCTGCACCAGCCGCCGGTGTGGACCACCGACTTCATGTCCAACCCGGATTACGCACTCGGCGACGCCACCAGCAACGGCAGCGCCGAACAGACCGCCACGCCCCAAGGCTGGATCCAGGTCAACAAGCTGCCGGAGAAGACCCTTCAGTGGCAGCTGGAACCGGACCAGAGCCAGCGCGGACCGGTGGAAGAGCAGTCCTACCGCAGCACCGTGGATTCCGGCACCGAATCCGCCACTCCGCTGCCTTTCGTTTACGGCACCTTTGACGCCGCCGCTGTCCGGGAAGCCGCCGGCGATGTGAACTACCTGCCGCTGGGCGGTTATGACCCGACGCCGGTGACCATCACTCACGATGCCGAGGGCAAAAAGATCGACGAAACGGTGATGAAGCCGGGCCTCAGCGGCGCCGGCCTCGCCGTGCAGTCCGCCGGTGCCATCACCGACTTCGACGGGCTCGCCGCAGTGCGCGGCACCAGCGCCGACGAGGCCGTGATCGACGCCGTCCGGGTCCGCGTGAACGCCGGCGGTTCCTGGGCCGACGCCGAGGACCAGATCAACGCCGTCGCCGCCGCCATCGAGGACCTCGGCCTGCAGACCCAGGTGGTCGCCGGCTCGGCCCGCGAAGACGTTTCCATCTACGTTCCGGACTACCACAAGGACGCCTCCGGCACGGTCAGCGACCTCGGCACCGTGCAGCAGTCATGGGTCCGCCAGGGCGCAGCCGGCGAGGTCCACGGTGCCCTGAGCGCGTCCAGCGCGGCGCTGTTGGCCCTCACCGTCGGCGGCGCGGCACTGCTGACCGCCGCCAGCTCGGTGGCCTTCACCCGCTCCCGCCGTACCGAAGCCGTCACGCTGCGGGCCATGGGCTGGAACCGGCGCCGCATCCGGTCCTGGTTCCTGAACGAACTGCTGGTCGGCGGCGTGGCCGTGCTGGCGGTGGCAATCATTGCCAGCGCCATCAGTCGCAGCGCCGTGACCTTGTGGGTGTCGCTCATCGCGCTGGTGGTTTATGTTGCCGCCGCGTTCATCTCGGCCGCCATGCTCAAGCCGCACCCGAAGACGGACACCGAACCGTCCGGTGCCGCCGGCGTGCCGTCCGTGAAGACGCCGCTGCAGTTCGCCGCCCGGCAACTGAGCACCAACCGGTTCAACACCGTCGCCATTGCCTTGGCCGTGGCCGTCCTCGGCGCCGCGGCCGGAGCGCTGGTCGCCGTGCTGGCGGACATCCCGCGGGCAGCCGGCAGTACCGCACTCGGGTCGCTGGCCGCCTCGCAGCTGAGCGGACTTAACATCGCGCTGGCCCTGCTCGGCGTCGTGACGGCGCTGCTGTTGGCGCTGATGACCACCCGGTTTGAGGCCCAGCGGAAGCGGGAACAGTTCGCCATTCTCGGCGCGATGGGCTGGACGCCCACGCTGCTGCTGCAGGCCCGCCGCGGCGAGGCCGGCATCACCGCAGCCATCGCGCTGCCGCTGGCGGTCATCGGCGCCGTCGTGACTGCCCTGTTTATTGCACCGCATACCGCGGTGTGGGCCGCTGCCGCTGGCATTGTGGCCGTGCTCCTCTGGTTTGTTTTGATGACAAGGACCCGCAAATGATTGAAGAACGCCTGACGACCCGTGCTGCCATCAAGGAGCGCACCGAGGACCACGCCATGCCGGTGGAGCTGCGGGGCATCACCATCCGGTACGACGGCGGCGCCGAACCCCTGGTGATCGCCGAAGACTTCGACCTTGGCCTCGAAGCCGGCACCATGCACTGCCTGGCCGGCCGCAGCGGCTCCGGCAAGACCAGCATCCTCACCGTGGCGGCCGGTCTGCAGCAGCCCACAGCCGGCGAGGTGTTCTGGCAGGGCGATGCCCTCACCAGCATGGACGACGACGAGATCTCCGACCGCCGCCGCGCCCTGATCGGCTACGTTGATCAGGGCGGCGCCCTGATCGACGGCATGAGCGCCTTGGAGAACGTGCTGCTGCCGGCCGTACCCGACGGCCAGGTCGAAGAGCGCACCGAGATGGCCAAGGACCTGCTGGACCTGGTCGGACTGGGCCGCCGCATGCGGCACCGCCCCGGCCAGCTCTCCGGCGGCGAACGCCAGCGCGTTGCCATCGCCCGCGCCCTGATCCTGGGCACCAAGGTCCTGGTAGTGGACGAGCCCACCGCCAACCTGGACCGCGAACAGGCCAACAAGATCATCCACATCCTGAAGGACACCACACAGGACGGCATCGCCGTGCTCGTGGCCTCCCACGACCAGGAACTCATCAGGGCCGCGGACAGCAGCACCAAGATGAACTAAGGCCCGAAGCCGGGCCCCACTCGCTGGGCGTGCTTCCGACCGCGCCTGCGATTGCCGCAGGCCCGTTCGAGGCGCTCCCTCTATGCCATATGCCTGCGACGAGGGCGGGGAAAATCTTTGAGGGCAGGGTCCATGGACCCTGCCCTCAAAGATTTTCCCCGCCTTGCCTGCCTCCTGTCCGAGATCGAGTCACGGTAGACGGTAGTTAGCTAGGCCGCCAGCTGGCTGGCCCGGAGCGCCTTGTTGTACGCGTGGACCAGGCGGCCCCTCAAGGCTTCATCGTCGCCCAGATCCGCCCAGCGGACGCGGATGAAGTTCCAACCGATCTCCATGAGCGACGTTTCCCGTTTACGCTCCTTGAGCAGTACGGAGTCAGTGGCCACTCCGCCGTTGTATTTTGCGTCGCCGTCGAACTCCAAGATCAGCCTGATTTCAGGCCAGACCATGTCCGCCCGGTACCGGCCGTGGGCCGTCTCGAGCTCATACTGCAATACCGGCGGGGGAAAGCCCCACCCGATGACTTTCAGGCGCAGCCTGGTTTCGCCAGGAGACTCGCTCAATCCGCTCGCGGCCGACATCATCTGTCGTGCCTTGCTGATGTTTCGAAACCCTGCCTGCTCCTCGATGATGGCCAGGATATTTTTCGGCTCAGCTCCGGCCCGTAGCGCGGAATCGGCTATGACAGTCGCCAACTCAAACGGCAGCAGCTTGGCGCAGTCAACCACGGTACGCTCTCTGGTCGTTAAGCGGACACCGTCCTGCACAACCAACTGATCAGCTGGGATCGTCATCTTGTGTCGTACGACTCCCACTGAATTATCCCCATGCCGCGACCTCTGGGCTACGTGTATCTCCGTCGGTGCATTCCATACGTCGAAGCCCCATAGCCGGGCCGCAGAGACATGGCTGTACACCAGCGCAGATCGTGTTGTCAGATGGTGGGCCCGCACAATCCACGTGTCGCGTTCCCAAGATTTCAGCGATCGCCAGAACGGGGCGGAGATGTAGACCCCGTGCCTCAGCCGGAAGATCTGTCGTTCCTGCAGGGCTGTGCGGATATCGTTTTCTTCAAAACCCGCGGTGCGCAGTTCCGAGAACGTTTTCAGCTGGCCGGGCGGAATATCCAGCCATGGCGTCATTGATGAAGTCATGCTAACAACCTGCCCGCGCGCTGGACCTCAGTCCATAGGGCCGTCGGTGCTGTGGATGACCTCACGCGGTCAAGTTGCGGTTTGGGCAAAATGGCCCGGACGCCATCCACGCATCAAACGATGTTGCGCATTTCGACAACCGCCGAAGCCAAGGGGTAATTTCATAGGGTGACCTCCTCTGAGCCCAAGACCCCGTACTACATCACCACGGCCATCACGTACCCGAACGGCGTGCCGCACATCGGCCATGCCTACGAGTACATCGCCACGGACGCGATGGCCCGTTTCAAGCGGTTGGACGGCTACGATGTGATGTTCCTGACCGGCACCGATGAGCACGGCATGAAGATCGCGCAGACGGCGGCCAAGGAGGGCATCACGCCCAAGGAACTGGTGGACCGGAACACGGCGGCCTACAAGTCCGCCCATGAGGTCCTGGACATCTCCTACGACCGGTTCATCCGCACCACCGACGCGGACCACTACGAGGCTTCCCAAGCCGTCTGGAAGAAGATGGAAGAGGCCGGGGACATTTACCTGGGCAAGTACGAGGGCTGGTACTCGGTCCGCGATGAGGCTTACTACGCCGAGGACGAGACCGAGCTCCGCGAGGATGGCAAGCGCTATTCCATCCAGACGGACACGGAGCTGACCTGGACCGAGGAGGAGAGCTACTTCTTCCGGCTCTCCCAGTACCAGGACAAGCTGCTCAAGCTCTATGAAGAGCAGCCCAGCTTCGGTGCGCCCCGCAGCCGCTTCAACGAAGTGATCAGCTTCGTCAAGAGCGGGCTGGAGGACCTGTCCATCTCCCGCACCACGTTCGACTGGGGCGTCCCGGTTCCGGGCAATGACAAGCACGTCATGTACGTCTGGGTGGACGCGCTGACCAACTACCTCACCGGCGTCGGCTACCCGGACACGGAGGCCGAGTCCTTCAAAAAGTACTGGCCGGCCGATGTCCACGTGATCGGCAAGGACATCTCCCGTTTCCACGCCGTGTACTGGCCGGCCTTCCTGATGTCCGCCGGGCTGGAACTGCCCAAGCGCGTGATGATCCACGGTTTCCTGAACAACAACGGCGTCAAGATGTCCAAGTCCCTGGGCAACGTGGTGGCCCCGGCCGACTGGGTTGACCAATACGGACTGGACCAGGTGCGCTTCTTCCTGCTGCGCGAGGTCCCCTTCGGCGCCGACGGTTCCTACAGCCACGACGCCGTGGTGGGCCGGATGAACGCCGATCTGGCTAACAATTTGGGCAACCTGGCCCAGCGTTCGCTGTCCATGGTGGCCAAGAACTGCGAGGGCAAGGTCCCGCAGCCGGGAACGTTGGCGCCGGAGGACCACGAGTTGCTGGCCCGCGCCGAGCGCCTGCTGGAGAAGTCGCGTGCGGCCTACGAGGTACAGGACTTCCACGGTTCGCTCGAAGCCATCTGGACCGTGCTCGGCGACACCAACGCGTACTTCGCGGAACAGGCTCCCTGGGTGCTGCGGAAAACGGACGTGGAGCGGATGAACACGGTGCTCTACGTGACGCTGGAGGTGCTGCGCATTGTCTCCATCCTGGTCCAGCCGGTGATGCCGGCGTCCGCGGCTAAGCTGCTGGATGTGCTGGGACAGCACGACGACGGCGCCCGCGACTTCGCTGCCATCGGCACGGCTTTGGTGCCGGGAACCTCGCTGCCGGCTCCCGCGCCCATCTTCCCGAAGTACGAGGAGCCGGCCGCAGACTAGTCCCGGTCTGGCGCCGCGAGGAACCGCTGGGCCGCGGTGGTGTTCATCATCCGCTCCACGCGCTTCTGCTGGGCCACCGCCTGCGCCTCCAGTTCCTGGAAGCGGAGGGCGTTCAGCCGTGGGTCTCGGGGCGCCAGCTCGGCCAGGATCTGCCACATGCACTGCTTGCCGCGCAGTGCGGACAACAGCGACTCCAGCTCCAGCTGGGTGCCTACGCCGCCAGAAGCACGTGTCGGATTAAGCGGGTTCAGCTTGCTGATAACTGCACCGGCCATCGCAGCGACCCGCTTGAGCTTGTTGCGCCCGTGGCCAAAGCTGCGGTGCAGCGCCTTCAGTTCCTTGCGCTCTGCGGACAATTCCTCCCGCAGCTTCCGGAACTCGGCTTCCTGGGGTGTCCCCGCCCAGGACTGGCGGACGGCGTCGAACAACTGCACGCCGGCCGCCGAGCCCAGCAGGTGGTAGTCCAGGTACGACGCGATGTCCTTCTGGTTCAGCGTGCCTGTCGACAGTTTGTCAGCGGCCATGGCCTTCCTTTCTGCTGCCCGTCATCTCAAGCGGACGGATTCCGCCGTCGTGGTTAAGACTGTCCTTACCCACAAATACGCTCACTCATTCGCCCAGTTCCTCCGGGTGGCGGAACTTGGTTCTCTTGCCGTAGGCACCCCGGTTCCACAGCCAGGTGATCACCCACAGCACCAAGCCGAGGCCGATCATCAGCCCGGCAATCTGGTACTCAATGGGATCCTGCGCCCACGGCCCCACCAGGAAGAGGCAGGTGAACATGCCCAGATAGGGCAGCACCGTGGGGGTCCGGAAGTGCTGGCGGTCCACCGGGTTCCGGCGCAGCACCAGCACGGCCAGGTTCACAATCGTGAAGACACCCAGCAGCAGCAGCGCGGTGGTGCCGCCCAGCGCGGTCACGGTCTCGGCGCCCATCACGTTGGTGACCACGAAAATCAGGACAAAGGCGATGAGCGTGGTGAAAATGATCGAGGCCCACGGGGAGCGGCGGTTCGAGTGCACCTTGCCCAGGAAATGCGGCAGCACGTCCTGGCGGGCCATCCCGTAGAGCAGACGGCTGGCCATCAGCATGTTGATCAGTGCGGTGTTGGCCACCGCGAACATGGACAGGAACGGGTAGATGACGTCCACCGGCAGGCCCGGCGCCCCGACCTGCACGACTTCCAGCAGCGGCGTGGGGCTCTCTGACAACTGCCCGATCGGCACAATGGCCACGGCGGTGATCGACACCAGCAGGTACACAATCACCGTGATGCCGAGGCCGGTAAGCATGACTTTGGGGAAGATCCGGGACGGATCCTTGGTTTCTTCGGCCATGTTGACCGAATCCTCGAAGCCTACAAAGGAGAAGAAGGCCAGCGAGGTGGCGGCAGTGATCGCGAGGAAAACGCTCTTGTCATTCGAGGTTTCGAAGACCATCACCCGGCTGAAGTCCACATTGCCCTGGCTCATCGCCCAGAATCCGATCAAGATCACGATCAGCAGGCCGGTGAACTCCACCAGCGTCAGCACCACGTTGAACTTCACCGATTCGCTGACGCCGCGGAAGTTAATCGCAGCCAGCACCGCCATGAAGACAATGGCCACCCAGGTCACCCCGGTCTGGTCCCAGTCCAGATTGAACCCGGCAATGAAGTTCTCGCCCAGGAACTTGGCGGCGGTGGAGGCGGATGTGATGCCGGAACTGAGCACGGCGAAGGTCACCAGAAAGGTGAGGAAGTGGATCCCGAAAGCCTTGTGCGTGTAGAGCGCGGCGCCCGCCGCCTGCGGGTATTTCGTGACCAACTCCAGATAGGAGAACGCGGTGATGGTGGCAACGATGAACGCTAGCAGCAGGGGAGCCCAGGCCGCGCCGCCCACTTCGCCGGCCACCTGCCCGGTCAGAGCATAGACGCCGGTTCCCAGGATGTCGCCCACGATGAAGAGCAGCAGAAGTTTGGTGCCGATGGCCCTCTTCAGCTCCGGCTGCTGTTCGGTTGCGGTGGATTCACTCACGATCGACCTCCGTCCACGCGGTGCTAGTCGCTGGTCTATGGGGCCAACGTAGCACTCGTCACAAACGATGTCTGCGGAGCGAAGCCGCGCGGGGAGGAGCGGGCCCTCATTGGTGTTCCCTAGGCCCGCGGCCGCCCAATCGGTAGAGTGTCGGCTACTCCCGTGCGGAAGGATATGCCGATGACTTACCAGACGCTGTCGCTCGCCAGCCTGCGGCCCGACGCGGGCGCCGCCGTCTTCCACGGATCGGAACACGGCGCGCATGCGTCCTTCTTCGTCAACTCCCGCGGCGCCGAACGCCACCGCCACCCGTATGAAGAGATCTTTGTCCTGCTCGACGGCGAGATCGACTTCACTATCGACGGCGAGTCCGGCCATGCAACGGGCGAGACCGTGATTGTCATCCCCGCCCATACCTGGCATGAATTCACGGCCACGACCGCTGACGGCGTGAAGATGGTCAACATCCATCCCGTCGCCCAGATGCAGACCGAATGGGCACGGTGAGCCCGGACCGCGCCGGCCGGCATGTTGCCCTCTGGCGATGGCGGAACCGCATCCAGCCATGACCGGCCGCCAAGCACTATTCAGCAGGCGTCCTTCTCGAGCATGAGAAGGACGCCTGCTGGCTCTTCGATGGGGCGACGGCGGGGACGGCGGGTGGCCCGCTTTTGAAGGAGGGCGACGACGGCGGTGTCCCGGCTTGGCTGCCTCCGGCCCCGGTTGCCTCCAGTCCCGGCTACACCGTGGCCAGGCCTTCCACGGGGGAGAGCCGGGCGGCGCGGCGGGCCGGCATCACGGAGGCCAGCAGCCCGGCCACCACGGCGACGGCCAGCACGGCCAGCAGTTGCAGCCACGGGACATCCGGCACCACGGTGGCGAACGCCCCCAGCGCTGACTGCGCACCCAGCCAGCCGTACACCGCGCCCAGCACCGCGCCAATCAGTGCGGCGACGCCGGCGATCAGCACGGCCTCCAACGCCAGCATGCCGCGCAGTTGCGACTTGGTGAGTCCCAGCGCCCGGAGCAGCGAGGACTCCTGGGTGCGCTCCAGCACTGAGAGAGAGAGGGTGTTGGCCACACCGACCAGCGCGATCAGCACGGCCACGGCCAGCAGCCCGGTCACCACCAGCAGCAGCACATCGATCACCTGGTTGAAGGCGGCCCGTTCCATCGCGGCGCCGGAAATCTGGTATTCGTTCACGCCCAGTCCCGCGGCCAGTTGGCTGCGCAGGTCGAGCAGCGCCCAGGAATCAAGATCGCGGTCCACCGAGACCCACAGCTGCGGCAAGGACGAGTAATAGTCCTCGCTGTCGGCAGCCGGCAGTTCCGGCACGCCGATCTCCGCGGCCACGGCGGAGGAGATCAGCGGCGGCAGCGTCCGGCTGTCGGCCTCCACCACGGTCAGCTCCTTGGAGCCTTTGCTGCCGGTGACGGTCAACGTCTTCAGCTCGGAGTCCTGCGGCATCAGCACGGTGTTCTCGTCCAGCACCATTGTCTTGTCCTGCAGCAGGTCCAGCTGCTCCGGCGCCAGCTGGTACACCCCGGTGCGCGCCCCGTGCACCTCGGCGTAACCGCCGTTCGTGACCAGACCGGCGGCCGCCACGCCGTCGTAATTCAAAGCGTTGGTTGCCGCCGATGAATCCAGCGGCCGCCCCGCCGACGTGAGGTCGCCGATGGAGAGGTCCACCGGGTACTCCGCGCCCAACTGGCCGTCGAAGGCGGTCCGCGCGGTCTGCGCGCCGGTCATCATCATCGCCACCAGGGTCACGCCGATCAGCAGCGCCGTGGCGGTCGCGGACGTTCGGCCGGGGTTGCGCACGGCGTTGACCGCGGCCAGTTTGCCCGGCACGCCGGCCGGCTTCGCCAAGGTGCCGACGGCGGTGACCAGCGGCGGGACGAACAGCGTGGCACACATCAGCAGCCCGATGAAGGACAGCATGCCGCCGGGCAGGGCGATCAGCAGGTCCGCGGAGACCGCGCCCAGCGCGAGCACGACGGCGCCTCCCACTGCGAGTGCGAGGCCCACCGCTAGCCGGACCTTGCCTTTGCTGTTGCCGGCACGTGCCTCGTCCGCCGGGCGCAGCGCGGCCAGCGGGGCCACGCGCGTGGCGGCGCGGGCCGGGGCCAGCGCGGCCATCACCGTCATCAGGATGCCAACCACCAGACCGACGATGACGGCGGACGGCGGAACGGCCAGCGTGGCGAACTCTGTGTCGGGCTGCCGCTGGAGCACGGCGATGATGCCGGCCATCAGGCCCACGGCGCCGAGCACGCCCACCACCGAGGCGGTGATGCCCACCAGCACGGCCTCGGCCAGCACCGACTGGCGGATCTGCCCGCGGTCGGCACCGATGCAGCGCAGCAGCGCCAGTTCGCGGGTCCGCTGGGCAATCAGCACCGAGAAGGTGTTGGCCACCACCAGGGCGGAGACCAGCAGCGCCACCAGCGCGAACGCCAGCAGGACAATGGTCAGCTGGTCGGCGCCGCCGGTCAGGCTGGCCACCACTGCCTTGGTCTGCTCGGCGGCGGTGTTCACCGAGGCTTCCGGGAACCCCGCGTCGGCCAGCGCAGCGGATACCGATTCCTTGACGGCGGCGGTGTCAGCGCCATCGGCCAGATCAACCTGGATAGTGCGCAGCCACGAATTGTCCGCGCCCGCCACCTGCTGCTGCAGGGCGTCAGTGGCGAAGAGCTGCGGCTGGCCCATCATGAACGGGTCCTTGGACAGCTTGACGATGCCGGAGACCGTCAGTGTGGTCCCGGCGGCAGCCACGTCCTCGGCGGCGACCATGCCGGCTGCCGGAGCCAGTTCCAGTTTGTCGCCCACGGAGAGTTCCTGTTTTTCCGCGGTTTCGGCGTCCACCGCCACCTCGCCGTCGCCCGGCAGCGCGCCGTCCAGCAGTTCCAGGTTTTCCAGCCCGGCCGGCGCGGTGTTCTGCAACGCGCCGTAACTGGCCTCGGCGGCGGTGCCGAAAGCGATGGACGCCTGCTGATGCGCATACACGTTGCCCACCCCGGCCGCGCCGGTCACCGCATCGAGCGCGGAGGCACCCAGCGGCTTGTCCGGGCCCTCCGAAACCACCAGGTCCGCGTTGCGGAAGTTAGCCCCGATGCTGTTGCCCAGCGATGCCTCGGTGGAAGCATTGACCATCAGCGTGGCGGTCAGGAAACCGACCGCCATCACCACGGCGAGTCCGACGGCGATGAACCGCCGTGCGTGTTGCCGCAGCTGTGCGAGTGCTACCTGCAACATGGCCTACGCCCCCAGCTTGGCCAGCGCGGCCAGGATCGTGTCGGTGTCCGGGCGGTCCAGCTCGCCGACCAGGGCGCCGTCGTTCATCAGTACCACCCGGTCCGCGTAGGAGGCGGCCACCGGATCGTGAGTGACCATGATGATGGACTGGCCCATCTCCTGGCAGGACCGGCGCAGCAGCGAGAGCACCTCGGCGCCCACCTTCGAGTCGAGGTTGCCGGTGGGCTCGTCGCCGAACACCACGTCCGGGCGGGTCAGCAGCGCCCGGGCCACGGCCACGCGTTGCTGCTGTCCGCCGGACAGCTCGTGCGGACGGTGCGCCAGCCGGTCGGTCAGACCAAGCGTCTTGGTGACGTAGCCGAACCACTCCTTGTCCACCGTGCCGTTGGACAGCGAGATGGGCAGCGTGATGTTCTGCTCCGCGGTCAGCGTGGGCACCAGGTTGAAGGCCTGGAACACGAACCCGACGCGCTCCCGGCGCAGCTTGGTCAGCTGCGAGTCGTTGAGCCCGGTAATCTCCGTGCCGCCGATCCAGATGTTGCCCGAATCGGCGGTGTCCAGCCCGGCCAGGCAGTGCATCAGCGTGGATTTGCCGGATCCGGACGGACCCATAATCGCGGTGAACTTGCCGGCGTCAAAGCTGGCGTCCACATCCTTGAGGGCGTGCACGCGGGTATCCCCGGTGCCGTAGGTCTTGTTCAGGCCGCGCGTGCCCGCGGCCGAGGCGGCGCCGTCCGGGCCTGCGCCGGCGAGTGATTGCTCAGTTCTTGTGGTCATACCCCTACGCTATGGAACCGGCACCCCCGAGCGGATCAGCCGCCGGGCTGGTCTTCCCGGCCGCATCGCTCATACCCAGGGTGGAGAAGCCTCCCCGCGGTGGTCGACCAAGCGAGCGCCAGCGACGCCCTCGGTGGTCGACCAAGCGAGCGCCAGCGACACCCCCCCCGGTGGTCGACCAAGCGAGCGCCAGCGACGCCCTCGGTGGTCGACCAAGCGAGCGCCAGCGAGTGCGTGGAGACCGGCGTGGAGGCCGGTGCGGAGCCCGGCCCCGGCCCCGAAGCCCCGCCCCGCAAAGCAGGGCCTCATAGCCCGAGACACGCCGCAATTGGTGAAACCTTTGTGCTCCGGGCGCTGAAGCATGGAATATGGAGCCATGAAGCTTGCCCGGATTGCCACGCTGCCCCTTGTCTCCTTGCTGGTCCTGACCGGCTGCGCCGCAAAGGAAGAGCCGGCCCGCCCGCTGACGTCGGCCACGGCATCGCCCACACCGACCTCAGGGGTGGAGACGGGGAAGATGCCGGCCGAGCTGGCCAAACTGGCCACCGCGATCTACGAGGGCGGCGACCTGAAGGCCAACAAGCGAACCGCGGCTGCGCTCGCGGACCGCAAACCGGTCGACAGCAAGATCACCGTGAAGGCGGCCACGGGCGAATGGAACAAGCAGAAGATGGCCGTCCTGACGTCGGACAAGGACGTGACCCTCGCCGTCGAAAAGGACGGCACGTGGACCGCGGTCGGCGGCTGGTGGCCGTCGCTGGACGTCAAGAAAGCGGTGCTCGGCGGCAAGCGGCACGTGCTGCTCATGGGCTCCGACGCCCAGAAGAGCAAGGGCGAAAAAGTTCGCACAGCACGAGCCGATGCCCTGCAGGTGGTTGGCGTGGACGGCAAGGGCGGGGGCGGCGTCCTCGGCATTCCGCGCGATCTGTGGGTGGACATGCCCAAGGGCGGACAGGCCAAAATCAACGCGGCCATGATGCAGGGTGGGCCCGAGGCGCAGCAGAAGGTTGTGGCGGACGTGACAGGCCTGAAGGTGGAGGGCTACGTCCTCACCGGTTTCAAGGGCTTCGAAAAACTGGTCGATGAAATAGGCGGCGTCACCATCGACGCGCCGATTCCGGTGCTCGGCGTCAAGGCGGGGGAGAGCAAGCTCGACGGCGACGCCGCGCTGGAATATGCCCGCGAGCGGAAGACACTGAGCAACGGGGACTTCGGCCGTTCGGCGCACCAGGGCGTCCTGCTGGCCGGATTCGCCGCCTTGGCCAAGCTGAACGGACCGGCCGGACTGGTCGACCTGCTCGACGCCGTCGATCCGCTGGTGGAAACCAACTTGAGCGCCGAACAGGCTCTGACGCTGGGCGCCTGGGTCTACAAGACGGATCCTTCCAAGGTGGGCGGCGCAGTCCCCGAACCCGGCTTCGGCTACAGCGCCGACGGCCAGTACATGCTGCCGATGGACGCCCCGACCCGCAAGATCTTCGACTCCTTCGCCGACGGCAACCTGTAGCCCGCGCACGCGATCGGTTCCCCGGCCGGGGACCGCTGCCCGAAAGTGGCCCGCGGGCCGTGCGCTAGGGCGCAACAACACCGGTTTCGTAGGCGATCAGCACGGCCTGCACCCGGTCGCGCGCGTTGAGCTTGGCCAGGATGTGGCCCACATGGGTCTTCACCGTCGCCTCGGACAGGAACAGCTGCCCGGCGATCTCCGGGTTGGACAGGCCCTCGGCGATCAGCGTGAACACTTCGCGCTCGCGCGGCGTCAGCGACTCGACCGCCGCGTGGCTGCGGCTGGCGGCCGGGCTCGGCGTGCGCAGCAGCGGTGCCACGTGTTCCAGCAGCCGCCGGGTGGTGGACGGTGCGATCACCGCGTCGCCCCGGTACACCGTGCGGATGGCCCCCAGCAGTTCCTCCGGCGGCGCGTCCTTGAGCAGGAACCCGCTGGCTCCGGCCTGGATGGCGGCCAGCGCGTACTCATCCAGGTCGAACGTGGTCAGCACCACCACCTTCAGCTCCGCCCGGTCCGATCCGGCCGGCTGCGCGGCGGCGGTGTCCAGCAGCCGGGTGGTCGCCTCAATCCCGTCCATGCCCGGCATCCGCACGTCCATCAGCACGACGTCGGCGCGCACCTTCCCGAGTGCGCCCACGGCTTCGCGCCCATCGCCTGCCTCGGCCACCACCTCCAGGTCCGGCTGGGAATTGATCAGCATCTTGAAGCCGCCGCGGACCAGCTGCTGGTCGTCGACGAGGGCCACGCGGATAGGGGAGTCGGTCATCGGGATCTTTCTGGCTCGGGCTGATGAGAAGTCTGAGGGGGAACACGCCGGGGACTGACGGTTCCAGGGCAAGGCGGAGACTGAGGGACAGCTCTGGGTCGGGATTGGGCCGCGCCGAGGCTAATCCTTCGCCGGCGCCGGGAGCGCAGGTTGGAAGTCACGCGTCGGGCCTCAGGACTCGGTGTACGGGATGAAGGCGCGGACGGAGAATCCGCCGCCGGTCCGGGGTGCGGCTTCGACCGTTCCATCGTAGAGCGCCAGCCGCTCGGCCATCCCGGTGAGGCCCTGCTGGCTCCCCGCCGTGGCCGGATCGGCCGCGGCGCCCCGGCCGTCGTCGTTAATTTGCAGTTCCAAGCCGCGGACGCTCCAGGCCAGACGGACCTCCGCGGAGGCGCCGGGCCCGGCGTGCTTCAGGACGTTGGTCAGGCCTTCCTGCACCACCCGGTATGCAGTCAGTTCGGCACCCGTGGGCATCAAGCGCCTTGGCTGGCCAAAATACTGCAGCTGCACCTCCAGCCCGGAGCGGCGCACGGTGTCCACCAGGGTTTCCACGTCGGCCAGCGTCGGCAACGGCCGGGTGGAAGCGATTTCGTCCCCGCGCAACACGCCAAGCAGCCGCCGCATGTCCTGCAGCGACGTGCGCCCGGTTTCCGCGATGGTGGCCAAGGTGCCGGTGGCAATGGTCGGGTCCTTTGCACTGGCGTACCGGGCGCCGTCCGCCTGCGTGATGATGACCGACAGCGAATGCGCCACGATGTCATGCATCTCGCGGGCGATGTGGCTGCGCTCATCCGCGGCGGCCAGATCGCGCTCCTGCTGCCGTTCCACCTCCAGCCGGCGGGCCCGGTCCTCCAGTGCCCGGACGGTAAGCCGGCGGTTGCGCACCAGGTCGCCGAACATCCAGCAGGCGAGCACCAAGGCATCGACCGCTACGAGGGAGAGCAGGTAGTACGGCGCGGTGCCACCGGTGAACGGGTCGGTGATTCCGTAACGCACCACGAACATCACGCCGCCTAGGAGCGCCAGCACCAGGCCGCCCAAACTGGCCCAGCGGGGGCCGTAGGCTGCCAAGGAGTAGACGGTGACCAGGACAAACACGTGTGCGGGCACTGGTTCGCCGATGAAGGCCACGTTGAGCAGCGCAGCCGCCGCCACGGCCAAGCCGGACTGCCAGGCATACGTGCGGCGCCACGCGAGAGGGACAACCAGGAGCGCGGACAACGCGAAGGCCGCAAGATTGGCCATCGCCAAATACGGCAGCACAGTCACCACCAAAGCCAGCAGCATCAGGATCAGGTCGACCTTGCCGGTGTTGGCCTGAAGCCAGCGGTAGATTCTGTGGTGCACGCCCATGATCCACAACTCTAGGATGTCCGCGCCGGCCGCCGCGTCATGCCGCGGTCTGAGATTGTGTTCCGGGCGGCGGGCGGCGGGCGGCGGGCGGCGGGCAGTGGGCAGCGGGCAGCGGGCAGCGGGCAGCGGGCAGCAAGCCCGCTGGTCGCCCATCGACTATTCAGCAGGCGGCCCTCTCGGCCCTGAAGCGGCCGCCTGCTGAATAGTCGATGAGCGGGGGCCCATGGTCCCGATTCCCATTTCACATAATGGGACGGTTTGCCCAGAATGTGGACGCCCTCCCTAAAATGAATCCATGAGCGCAGCAACTAAGGCATTCTCCCTGGCAGTCATCCCCGGCGACGGCATCGGTCCCGAGGTCGTGGCGGAGGCGGTGAAGGTGCTCGAGGCGGCAACTGCCGGCGGCGATGCCACCTTCGAGCTGACCGAGTACCCGCTGGGCGCCGAGCACTGGCTGGCCACCGGCGAGACCCTGCCCGAGGAAACCCTGGAGCAGCTCCGCAAGCATGACGCCATCCTGTTCGGCGCCGTCGGTGCCGCCCCCGGCGACACCCGCATCCCGTCCGGCATCATCGAGCGCGAGATGCTGCTCAAGCTGCGCTTCTCGCTGGACCACTACGTGAACCTGCGCCCGGCCAAGCTGCTGCCCGGGGTGTCCAGCCCGCTGGCGAACCCGGGCGAGGTGGACTTCGTCGTCGTCCGCGAAGGCACCGAAGGTCCGTACGTGGGCAACGGCGGTGCGCTGCGCGTTGGCACGCCGCACGAAATCGCCACCGAGGTTTCGGTCAATACCGCCTACGGCGTTGAGCGTCTGGTCCGCGATGCCTTCCGCCGTGCCTCCGCCCGCCGCAAGAAGCTCACGCTGGTGCACAAGCACAACGTGCTGGTCCACGCCGGCCACCTGTGGCGGCGCACCGTGGAGACCGTCGGCGAGGAGTTCCCGGACGTCGCCGTCGACTACCTGCACATCGACGCGGCCACCATTTTCATGGTCACCGACCCGGCGCGCTTCGACGTGATCGTCACGGACAACCTGTTCGGCGACATCATCACCGACCTGGCCGCGGCGATCACCGGCGGCATCGGCCTGGCCGCGTCGGGCAACATCAACATGGACCGCACCGCGCCGTCGATGTTCGAACCGGTCCACGGCTCGGCCCCGGACATCGCCGGCCAGCAGAAGGCCGACCCCACCGCGGCCATCCTGTCCGTGGCGCTGCTGCTGGAGCACCTGGGCCTTGCCGACGCCGCCGCCCGCGTGCAAAAGGCGGTGGAGGACGACGTCGCGGCCCGGGGGAGTGCCTCCCGCACCACCGCGCAAATCGGCGATGCCATCAGCGCCGCTTTGGCAGTAGGCTAGTTAGCGGCTACTAACCAAAACCATTTATTGACGCACAAGGGCGTGCCCTCACCGCGGAGGAACCCATGACTGAAACCCTCGAATTCACCCAGCAGCTTTCGGACCGTCCGAAGAGTGCAGAGGAGCGCGCCGCCATTTTGGCGAACCCGGGCTTCGGCAAACACTTCACGGACCACACTGCGGTGGTCGACTACAAGGTCGGCGCCGACGGCAACGGCGGCTGGTCGAATGCGCGGATCGAGCCCTACGGGCCCATCATGATGGATCCGGCCGCTGCGGTGCTGCACTATGGCCAGGAGATTTTTGAGGGCCTGAAGGCCTACCAGCACGACGACGGATCCGTCTGGACCTTCCGCGCGGAGGCCAACGCCGCCCGGCTCAACACCTCGGCCCGCCGGCTGGCGCTGCCGGAACTGCCTGAAGAGACCTTCATCGAGTCGCTGCGCCAGCTGGTCTCCACGGACAAGGCCTGGGTTCCCACGGGCGACGGCGAGGCGCTGTACCTGCGCCCGTTCATGATCGCCACCGAGGCGTTCCTGGGCGTGCGCCCGGCCCACGAGGTTTCCTACCGCGTGATCGCTTCGCCGGCCGGCAACTACTGGGGCGGCGAGCTCAAGCCGGTGTCCATCTGGCTCTCCGACCGCTACTCCCGCGCCGGCGAAGGCGGCACCGGCGAGGCCAAGTGCGGCGGCAACTACGCCGCGTCGCTGGCCGCCCAGCTGGAAGCCGAAGCCAACGGCTGCCAGCAGGTGCTCTTCCTGGACAAGTTCAACGACAACGCCATCGAGGAACTCGGCGGCATGAACGTGTTCTTCGTCTTCAAGGACGGCAGCCTGGTCACCCCGGAACTCAACGGCCACATCCTGCACGGCGTCACCCGCTCCTCAGTGATCGAGCTGGCCAAGGACCGCGGCCTGGACGTGCAGGAACGCAAGATCACCATCGACGAATGGCGCGACGGCGTGGCCGCCGGTGACATTACCGAGGCCTTCGCCTGCGGCACCGCCGCCGTGATCACCCCGATCGGCGAGCTGAAGGCGGACGGCTGGTCCATTGCGTCGCCGAGCGCCGGCTCCGGCGAAGTTGCCATGTCCATCCGGGAGGAACTGCTCGGCATCCAGACCGGCGCTGTGGAGGACTCGCGCGGCTGGCTCACCCGCCTGGCGTAGGCTGGCTCACCTGCCTGGCGTGGCCGGCCCACCAGGCTGGCCTGAGCACCGCTTCCCTTCCGCTGCCGGACGGGCCACACTGGGTCCATGACCGGGGTGGCCTACCTGCTTGCCGTGATCTTCGGTTTGGTGCTGATCGCCGTCGGGATCGCCGAGGCGTTCTACTTCCGTGACCCGCGCTTCCACAAGCTGTTCCTGATTCGACCCCAGGACGTGGCAGCGGTCCGGCTCTGGACCATCAACCTGGGCTTCTACAACATGCTCTGGGGGCTGGTCCTCATCGCCGGGGTCTTCATCGCCGCCGGCGGCAGGACGGCCATCGGCGAGACCATGATCGTCTTCACCTGCATCACCCACGTGATCCTTGGCGCGGTGCTGTGGTTCACCGAACGGCGCCTCTGGCAGAGTGCCCTGGCCCAGGCGATCCTGCCGCTGATCGTCCTCCTCCTGCTGTTTCTGTTCTAACCCAGGAAGAGAACGACGGCGGGGCGAGCCTTTCGGAGGAACCCCGCCTTCCGGACGGGCCCGCCTTGAAGAGGACACCCGCCGTCGGTACGGGCCCGCCTTGGAGAGGACACCCGCCCCGTTGGTACGGGCTCGGCTTTCCGGCGGGCCCTCCCCGCCAGTGCGGCTACCGTTTCCGGGCAGCGGCCTTGCGCTCGGCGGCCTTCCGGGCCTTTTTGGATACCGGCTTCAGCGCCTTGCGCTCCGCTTCTTCGGCGGCAATCCGGTTCTTCCGGGCATTCACCAGATCGTTCCAGAGCGCGGAGGCGAAGCTGCCGCCGTCGCGCTCGTAGACCTGGTACGGGAAGGACGCGAAGATTCCGGCCGGCGAGGCAGCCCCGGGAAGGTCCTTCCCGCTCTTTAGTGCGTAGGCGTCGCCGAGTGCCCACGTCTCCGACAGGTAGCGGGTTAGGTTCTCGCGAATGAACGCATTTGCATCCGCGGCGTCCGCAGCCTGCTCCAGCAAGATCTGCTGCCGTGCCGCCAGCAGGCCCGATGCAGCGTTGGAGAGGTCCGCACCGCCTTCCGCCGCGGCCTCAAGTTCCGCGGTGAATTCGTTGACCGCGTTGTCCCAGTCGGTCGTCTCGCGGTTCTTCTGCCAGGTGGGGAACCATACGATGTCCCCGTTGGCATGGTTGTGGATGTGCTGCATCCCGCTATTGCGCTCGGCCGCGGCGTGGTCATGCTCGGCCTCGTCGTACTCGGCCAGCAGGTCCGCCAGCGAGACGGTGTTCTTGGTTTCCGCCATGGAGAATTCTTCCTATCGTGCAGCAGCAATGGTTCCCTCAGGGCAACCCCGCTGCACACGAACTAATTCCGCCATGAACCCAGCCACACGCGCCGGTGCCCGCAGCTAGACGACGCTCCCGTCGACTTCCAGGGTGGGCAGGCGTTCGGAATGAGCTGCCAGCCAGGTGCGGGCTTCGGCCTCGTCGTCGAAGTATCGGGAGCAACCGTCATCGGCGAATATCCGCAGGAAAAAGTTCCCCAGCACGCGGTCTACCGGCCCACTGCCGAGCACCGCCACCGCGAGTGAGGGCGTAAAGGTATGGGCGATCAACCGCACCTCCGCGGTCGCCCAGCGCACGCCGGCCATCTTCAGCAGTATCACCACCCGCCGCTCGCCGACCAGGTCGAAGAGACGGTCAACTACCTGCTGCGCCAGTTCGGCGCTGACGCTGAGACCGCGGTGGAGCGTCAGCACCAGCAGCCCGTCGTCGTCCAGTTGCACATCGTAGGTTGAGTGAACTTCCTCCAGCACCGATTCCCCCGTCCGGCTGGTGATGTGCGCATCCGCCAGCCATCGTCTTGCCGCCCTCAGCGGCATGTGCAGGCCCCTAGCCTATGCGACCGATGTCACATTCCGCACGATCTGAGGGAATATGAATCGAATCCTTCATATTGCGCGAATGTTACGACGGCGGAGCGCGCCTTCGGATGAGCAACTCTGCGGCGCGGGGCCGGAGGGTGCGAGGATGGCTCTGTGACCGCTGAACAGAATCCCGCTCTCGTCCGCAGCAGCGAACTGACCCGCTACCGGTTGGCCCCGAACCCGGGTCCCATGAGCCTGGACGGCACGCAGTCGTATCTGATCGCTGCTCCGGAGACCAGGGGAGTGGCGGTGGTGGATCCGGGTCCGCTGGATGAGGTGCATTTGGCCGAATTGGCGGCCGCCGGCGACGTGGAGCTTGTCCTGATCACCCACCACCACATCGACCACACCGAGGCCAGCGAGCGTTTCCATGACCTGACCGGCGCCCCCGTGCGGGCGCTGGATGCCGCGCTCTGCTTCGGTGCAGAACCCCTAAGTGACGGCGAGGTGATCCGGGCTGCCGGCGTCGATATCCACGTTCTGGCGACGCCGGGGCACACGGCCGACTCGGTCAGTTTCCAGCTGCCCGCCGACGGCCCGCACGGCTCTGTCCTCACCGGCGACACCATCTTGGGGCGCGGGACCACCATCATTGCCTACCCGGACGGCCGGCTCGGCCCCTACCTGGAGTCGTTGGCCCGGCTGGAGATCCTCGGCCCGGCCAAGGTATTGCCGGCCCACGGCGGAACCCTGCCGGACCTGTCCGCCATTTGCCGTGAGTACGCCAGCCACCGGCAGCTACGGTTGGACCAGATCCGCTCCGCCCTCGAGCAGCTCGGTGCCGACGCCAGCGTCGATGACGTCACCGACCACGTCTACACAGACATCGACGCCGCCGTCCGCCTGGCCGCCGAAGCCTCCGTCGCGGCCCAACTGGAGTACCTGCGCGGCTGACCGGATTGTTCCGCTTGGAATCCGTGCACTCGCAACCAGTAGGCTAAACGCATGCGTATAGCCCGGTTTGTCCTCGATTCTGACCCCCAATACGGCATCGTCGAAGGCGAGGAGGGTAGCGAGCAGGTCACCGTCATCGCCGGTGACCCGTTCTTCAACGGTGTCCAGCCCACGGGAGCCCGGCACAAGCTCGAGGACGTCCGCCTGCTGGCTCCGATCATCCCGCGCAGCAAGGTGATCGGCATCGGCCGCAACTACGCCGAACACATCAAGGAAATGGGCAATGAGACCCCGGCAGCACCGCTGATGTTCCTCAAGCCCAACACGTCGGTGATCGGCCCGAACGAGCCGCTGGTGCTGCCCGAGTTCTCCGACGAGGTCTCCTACGAAGCGGAACTCTGCGTGATCATTGGACGGATCTGTAAGGACGTCCCGGTGGAGCGGGTGGGCGATGTCATCTTCGGCTACACCTGCGGCAACGACCTCACCGCACGCGACGCGCAGCGCACCGACAATCAGTGGGCCCGCGCCAAGGGCTTCGACGGCTCGGCCCCGCTCGGTCCGTGGATCGAAACCGAACTGGACACCGAAGACCTGGCCATCCGTGGCCGGCTCGACGGCGAACTCAAGCAGGACGGGAACACCTCGCAGATGATCTGGGGCGTCAAGGAACTGGTCTCCTATGCCTCCCAGGCCTTCACGCTGTTGCCCGGCGACGTGATTATGACCGGCACCCCCTCCGGCGTCGGCACCATCGAAGCCGGCCAGCGCTACGAGGTGGAGATCGAGGGCATCGGCACGCTCTCGAACACGGCCCGCCGCTGATCTTCATGCGTGCCAGCCGCCGGTCGTTCGCAGTCTTTGCGCTCGGTTCGCTGGCTACCTTTTCCGTGGCTGCCCGCGCCACGCACTATCTGGGCGGCCCCGGCTGGCTCACGGCAACCTTCCTCGCCGTCGGAATCCTGTTGGCGCTCTTTTACCTGTATCGGCTCATCTCCTCCTGGCTGGGCCGAAGCAGGCGCCCGGAATAGCGGCTGCTCGACCGGAACAGGGGACCGAGGTGCCTCATTGAAAAGTGAGCGCGTGGAGTGATTTGGTGCCTCACGTTTGGTGAGCGCGAGGGGCTTGGGTTCATTCGGTTGTTTGGAGTCGACGGATCGACGGATCCAAGGATGCCATGTCGAGGTGCCGGCTGGCAGTCATTGCCTCGGTTTTCCCTTGAGAGAGCTCGATAAGCCGGAGCTGGATTTGGTTGATCCGGCGGGTCAGATCGGCCGGGTTGACTCCCTCGATCCGGCCGAGGATGGCGAGCCTGTGTTCGATGTTGAGGAGCCCGGAATCGATTACCCGCTGCCACGGGGTCTTCGGCTTGTCGTAGAGGCGTGAACGGCGGCCGTCGGCGGTGGTGGCGTAGCCAGTCGGCTTCTTCGTCGGGGTGAAGAAGTTCAGCCGCAGCGATACCAGTGGCCAGAGCTCGCCAAGCAGGGTCAGTTCCTCGGCGGTGTCGTATCGCCAGTAGAACGCGTGCTTGCGCACGACATGGTTGTTCTTTGACTCGACGGTGGCTTGGTCGTTTTTCTTGTAGGGCCGTGACCGGGTCTGGGCGATGTCGCGTTCCTGGAGCCAGTCTGCGACTCGATGATTGATGAACTCGGAGCCGTTATCGGAGTCGAACACGCGTAGCGGGAACGGGAACATGTCCTGCAGGCCGCCGACGGCCTGCAGGATCCATTTGGATGCGTTGTTGCGGATCGAGGCGTTCTCGGTCCACCCGGTGGCCAGGTCCGTCATCGTCAGGGTGCGTGCGAATTCGCCCTCGAAGGTGGGCCCGCAGTGCGCGACGGTGTCCGCCTCGATCACCCCCGGTGTCGTGGCCGGTGTGTCGCCGGCCTTGCTCAGCCCGATCGAGTTGCGCAGCAGCGGCGCCGGCGTGGTCGTGGCAATGCCCCGCAGCTCCATGGCACGCCGCGCAGGCGCCAGGTAGCGGTCGATCGTGGCCGGACTCATCGCCTGAAGCTCTGCGATCGCCTGCGGTGTCGCGAACGGTTTTTTGAGGTCGCCTCCTGCTTGGAGCAGCGGCAGCCAGAGCTCGACCATGACGGCCAGGTACTTCCCGCACGGGAATCCCATCAAGGCCCAGACATGCTCCAGCAGCAGGCGCGAGTCGTCGCCGTACCCCTTTGGACGCAACCGCCGTTTATCGACCTGCGCGGCCGGGTCCGGCAGCGCAGGGCCGGACAGCATTCGCCGCGCGGTGGACCGTCCCATCCCGGTCGTGGCCGTCACCTCGTCGAGAATCCGTCCCCGGTCGGTCTTGGATGCCGTCCGATACGCGGTACGGAGCTTGTTCGTAACTTGTCGGCGCGCAGCCATCGGAATCTTGCCTTCCACATCATCAAGCCTGCCCCGGGTCCGGGGCTACGCGCTCAAAGAACCTGAGGCACCGACCCACCCCAAGCGCTCAAAGAACCTGAGGCACGTCGGGGACTGGCGCGGCAGACTAAACTGGATGCCATCATGACTAATGCTGCTGCCATTCCCACTGTCGACGACGAAACTCCTGTCCGCGTACGCTTCTGCCCGTCTCCCACGGGCACCCCGCACGTGGGCCTGATCCGTACCGCGCTGTTCAACTGGGCCTATGCCCGGCACACCGCCGGCACCATGGTGTTCCGGATCGAGGACACCGATGCTGCCCGCGACAGCGAGGAAAGCTACCAGCAATTGCTGGAGGCCATGAAGTGGCTGGGCATTGACTGGGACGAGGGTGTTGAAGTCGGGGGCCCGCACGAGCCCTACCGGCAGTCCCAGCGCGGGGACATCTACCAAGATGTGATTGCCAAGCTCAAAGAGCGCGGCCACGTCTACGAGTCCTACTCCACCCCCGAGGAGGTCGAGGAGCGGCACCGCGCCGCTGGCCGCGACATCAAGCTCGGCTACGACAACTTCGACCGGCACCTGACGCCGGAGCAGATCGCTGCTTTCAAGGCGGAAGGCCGGGAGCCGGTGCTGCGGGTGCAGATGCCGGACGAAGACATCACCTTCGCGGACCTGGTCCGCGGCGAGATCACGTTCAAGGCCGGCAGCGTCCCGGACTTCGTGGTAGTTCGGGCGAATGGCAAACCGCTCTACACGCTGGTCAATCCGGTTGACGACGCGCTGATGGGCATTACCCACGTGCTGCGCGGGGAAGATTTGCTCTCTTCGACGCCGCGTCAGATCGCGCTCTACCGGGCGTTGGTAGACATCGGCGTCGCCCGCTACATGCCGCTGTTCGGCCACTTGCCGTACGTGATGGGCGAAGGCAACAAGAAGCTGTCCAAGCGTGATCCGGAGTCCAACCTCTTCCTGCACCGCGAACGCGGCTTCATCCGCGAGGGGCTGCTGAACTACCTGTCGCTGTTGGGGTGGTCGCTGTCCGCTGACGAGGACATCTTTACCGTTGACCAGTTGGTGGAGAACTTCGACATCCACGACGTGCTCGCCAATCCTGCCCGGTTCGACCTGAAAAAGGCCGAAGCCATCAACGGCACGCACGTCCGGTTGCTGGAACCGGGTGACTTCAAGCTCCGGTTGGTGCCCTACCTGCAGCACGCCGGCTTGGTCGGCGAAATGCTGAACGAACGTGAGCAGATGATTCTGGCGGATGCCGCGCCGCTGGTCCAGGAGCGCATCACGCTGCTGGGCGAAGCGCCGGAGATGCTCGCCTTCCTGTTCAAGAACGACGACGAGATCGACGTCGCGCAAGACGCCCGCAAGGGGCTGCCGGAGAACCTCACCGAGGCGCTGGACGCCGCGTTGGCGGCGCTGGAGCCGGTCCAAGAGTGGACGGCCGAGAACATTCAGGCGGCGCTGCGTGCGGCCCTGGTCGATGGCCTGGGGCTTAAGCCAAGGCTGGCCTTCGGCCCGGTCCGGACAGCTGTCTCGGGCCGGCGCATCTCTCCGCCGCTGTTCGAGTCCATGGTGATCCTCGGCAAGGAGTCCTCGCTCGCCCGGCTAAAGTCGTTCCGCGGCTAAGCCTGAATCGGAGCAGCGCGCGGTCCAGCCGTCCGTTTGCTGCTCGTTTTGCACTTTCGAGCAGGCATCCGGTAAAGTAATTACTCGTGCTGAGGCGCTAAGGAATGGGCGAAAGCCCGTTTCCATCGGCTCCGAAAGTGCCATTGGGATATGGTGTAATTGGCAACACAACGGTTTCTGGTACCGTCATTCTAGGTTCGAGTCCTGGTATCCCAGCGCTACGGCCTCCGCTTACGCGGGGGCTGGATTGTGCGGAGGCAAACTCCAAACAAACCTACGGCCCCATCGTATAGCGGCCTAGTACGCCGCCCTCTCACGGCGGTAACGCGGGTTCGAATCCCGCTGGGGTCACTGTCCTAGCAGGACAAGGCAGCACCGGCCTTTCAACAGTGCAAGCTATGCGGCCCCATCGTATAGCGGCCTAGTACGCCGCCCTCTCACGGCGGTAACGCGGGTTCGAATCCCGCTGGGGTCACCAACAACCGGTCCCGGACATCATGTCCGGGGCCGGTTTGTGCATGCCGGGAGATGTGCGTCCCGCAGCGGCCGGGGTCCGCATGGTTGACCGCTTCTGCTGGCATGATGGGGAGCGTGACCAGCATGTTGCCCGAGGGCCAGGACAGGGGAGCGGCGGACGCCGTCGAGCTCTTGGAAGAAAGCCGCGGCACGCTTGAGTTGTTGGACTTGCCGCTGGACGTCCCGGGCGCCGTCGAGGCACGCGCCGCAATCCGCGCGGCCGTCGCCCAGTTGGACGACTATATTTTGCCCCGCTACCGCAGGCTGGAAGCACCGCTGCTGGCGGTGGTGGGAGGCTCGACCGGCGCCGGAAAGTCAACGCTGGTGAACGCGCTGGCCGGATACCCGGCGACGCGTGCGGGCGCCATCCGGCCCACCACCCGGCAGCCCGTCCTGTTGCATCATCCGAGCGATGCTGGCTGGTTTACCGACCGGAGGATCCTGCCCGGCCTCAGTAGGATCACCGGAACACCCGCAGATGCCGCGCCAGAGGCGCACACCGGCGGGGCAGAGCAGGCCGCCGAGCCCGCGGGGACCTCACTGGTGTTACTGGCGGACCGAAGCATACCCGCAGGCGTTGCGGTGCTCGACGCACCGGATATTGATTCCATCTCCGACGACAACCGACGGCTGGCCGGTCAACTGCTGGCGGCGGCGGATCTGTGGATTTTCGTCACCACGGCCAACCGCTACGCGGACGCAGTGCCGTGGGCGCTGCTGCTGGACGCCGCACAACGGGACATCGAGGTCGCAGTCGTGCTGGACCGGGTACCGGCGGACGTTGAACTGGAGGTCCGCACCGACCTGGCCGGGCTGCTGCAGCGACAGGGGCTCGCCGCCGCCAAGCTGTTCGTCATCTACGAGTCCACGCTGGACGGGCAGGGCATGCTGCCGGCCGGGGCCGTGGATCCGATCCGCGCATGGCTCGAGGAGCTCGCCGCCGATGCTTCCAGCCGTGCCGATATTGCCCGCCGCACCCTCGGTGGGGCCGTGCGCTCGCTGGCCGGCACCGTCCGGGCCGCAGCCGTCGCAGCGGACGATCAATACGCCGCCAGCCAGAGGCTGCGCAAGATCGTCGATCGGGCCTATGAAGCAGCCACCGTTCAGGCCCTCGCGGCGACGCAGGACGGGACGCTGCTGCGCGGCGAGGTGTTGGCCCGGTGGCAGGACTTTGTCGGAACCGGGGAATTTTTCCGCGGCATCGAGAGTGGAATAGGCCGGCTGCGGGACCGGATCGGCGCGTTCTTCTCCGGTAAGCCGGCACCCTCGGTGGTGGTCGAGGCGGCCATCGAGTCCGGACTGCAGGCCGTCGTCGTCGAGGCCGCGGCCAAGGGGACGGAGCAAGCCGACGCGGGCTGGCGGGTGGATCCGGCCGGGCAGGGCCTGCTCGGAGACGGCGACCTGTCGACTCCCAGCGCCGGATTCTCGGCCGAAGTGGCGCGGGAGATCCGGGCGTGGCAGGCGGACCTGCTGGATCTGATCCGCAGCGAGGGCGAGGACAAGCGGTTCACCGCGCGCATGCTCTCCTTCGGAGTCAATGGGCTCGGGGTGGCCCTGATGGTGGTGATCTTCGCGGCGACAGGCGGGCTGACGGGTTTGGAAATCGGCGTTGCCGGCGGCACAGCCGTGGTGGGCCAGAAGCTGCTCGAAGCCGTCTTCGGCGAGGACGCCGTCCGCAGGCTGGCCCGCAAGGCCCGCTCCCAGCTGGAGGACCGCACACGCAGGCTGATGGACGCTGAAGCGGAGCGCTTCCTGTCCAGGGTCCCGCCGCAGGAGCAGCAAGCCGAGGCGATGCGCTTACTGGCGGAGAAATTGCACGCTGTGGGAAGCACACCGGACCGGGAGGCTCCGGAATGAGCCGGCACCGGGGGAAGCCCGAAGCATCCGTGTTGGAGGCGCGGCTGGAGGCCTTGAACTCGGCTGCCGAACTGGCCGAGGGCGTGCTGCCGACAGCGGACTTCGCGCCGATCAACGATGTCCTGGAACGCGCCAGCACCCGTCGCTCGTTGTCCGCCGAACACACCGTCGTCGGGTTTTTCGGAGCGACGGGCAGCGGCAAGTCCTCCCTCTTCAACGCCGTATCCGGAACCCATCACGCCGCCGTGGCTGCACGCCGTCCGACCACCTCGGAGACGCTGGCCGGCATTTGGGGAACGGCCGGCAGCGAGCCGCTGCTGGATTGGCTGCAGGTGGCCCACCGGCACTTTATTGCCGATGAGTCGCTGCGCGGACATGGCGGCCTGATCCTGCTGGACCTGCCCGACTTTGATTCCACCGCCGTCGAGCATCGCGAGATTGTGCAGCGCCTTGCGGGGCAAGTGGACGTCTTGGTCTGGGTCCTGGATCCGCAGAAGTACGCCGATGCCGCTGTGCACCACGGCTTCCTGCGGCCGCTGGCATCCCACGGGGCGGTGACCCTGGTGGTGCTGAACCAGGTGGACCGGTTGGCAGAGAACCAACTGCAACCCGTCATGGCATCGCTCAAGGACATCCTGGTCCAGGACGGGCTGGGCCGGGCAGATGTCTATCCTGCCTCCGCCCGGACCGGCGCCGGCATCGATGAGCTCAAGGCGGCGATTACCGCTTTCGCCGACCAGCGGCAGGCAGCAACCAACCGGCTCGTCGCCGACGTCCGCAACGCGGCCCACTCGCTGGACCTGCATCTTGGCTCGGAACCGGCCGGCGTCAGTAAGCCAGCCCGCACGGAACTGGCTGACCAGCTCTCGCAGGCCGCGGGCGTTGATGCGATCGGCGACGCCGTCGCCACGTCCTACCGCCGCCAGTCGCACGCCCGGACGGGATGGCCGGTGGTCCGCTGGTTGGGGAAGCTGCGCCGGGACCCGCTCAAACGGCTCAACTTGGACCGCAAAGACGTCAGCCCGATGCTCAATCGTTCGTCGATGCCGGCGCCGGGCCCGGCCCAACAGGCGCAGGCCGACAATGCGGTACGGCAGTTCGCCGACCGAGCCAGCGAAGGAGCCAGTGCCCCGTGGCGCGCGGCCATTCGCCGGGCCGCACGGTCCGGAGAGGACACGCTCCCGGACGACTTGGACCAAGCCCTGGCCCGCACCGACCTGCGCTCTGACCGGGGGTCCTGGTGGTGGCCCGTCTTCGGCGTGATTCAATGGTGCGCCTTGGCGGCCGCCTTGGCCGGAGCACTATGGCTGCTGGGCATCGCGGCGCTGGGATACTTCCAGTTCCCGGTGCCGGAAACCCCCAGGGTGGAGGGCTTCCCCGTGCCCACCTTGCTGCTGGCCGCCGGGATCCTCGCAGGGGTGCTGCTGGCGCTGGCATCCGGCCTGATATCGCGCCTCGTCGCCAGATCCAGGGCAGCAAGGGCACGACGGCGGCTGCGCGCCTCCGTGGCGCAGGTTGCGGAAGAGCGGATCGTCCAGCCTGTGGAGCAGGCGGTCGCCCTGTACAAGGAATTCCGGCAGGCGGTAGCGACGGCGGCCGGAGACTGATGCCGTCGGAAAGCCGCGTGACCCGTGCGAAGCTCGGAACGGGCCTGTAATGACAAGGGAGAATTGCAAGATTGGCCGATGAACTGATGATCAATGAGCTGGATGAGGGATCACTGCTGGAGAGGATCTTCCCCCGTCTCGGCCCCGGCAACGTCCCGGTCGGCCCCGGCGACGATGCCGCCGTTATCGACGCACCGGATGCCCGGACCGTCATTTCGATCGATACGTTGGTCCAGGACCAGGACTTCCGGCTCGAGTGGCCCTCGGGATACCGGACCACCGGCTACGACGTCGGTTGGAAATCCGTGGCGCAGAACCTCTCGGACATCAATGCCATGGGGGCCGTGCCCACGGCTTTAGTCATCAGCCTCACCCTGCCCGGTTCGACGCCGGTGGCGTGGGTTGAGGATCTGGCCGATGGTGTGGCCGAGGCGATCCGGAAACTTGGTGCGGACCGGTGCTCCGTTGTCGGCGGGGATCTGGGCCGGGGCGATGCGCTGGTGGTTACGGCCGCCGTCACCGGCGATCTCGAAGGCCGCCGTCCGGTGCTACGCAGCGGTGCACGCCCGGGCGACGTCGTGGCCGTGGCCGGAACGCTGGGGAAGGCGGCGGCTGGATTGCGCCTGCTCGACGGCAAGCACCCTATCGCCGAGGCCAAGGCTTCGCTGCGGGCGCTGGCGACTATCCAGTCCCGGCCCGAGCCACCGCTGCATGCTGGCCCGGCGGCCGCCAAGGCGGGTGCCACCGCCATGATGGACATTTCGGACGGCTTGCTCCGCGACGCAGCCCGGCTGGCCCGTGCAAGCGCCGTCTCGGTGGACTTTTTCGCGGCAGCGCTGCAGGACTTTGTTGAACCGCTGGGCGAGGCGGGTGCCTTGCTGGGAGCCGACCCGATGGAATGGGTACTCGGCGGCGGAGAAGACCATGGCCTGCTGTGCACCTTCCCGGCAACGGTGGCCCTACCGGACGGATTCGTGGCAGTCGGTGCGGTCCGCAAAAGCGGATCGGTTCCGGCGACCCTGGACGGCGCCGCCGTCCAGGCCATTGGCTGGGACCACTTCGGGGGTTGAAGGGCTGCTAGTCGTTGGTCTTTCGCAGGGCTTCGGTGAGTTGGGCGGCAGCGTTGCAGACTACTTCGGCATGCAGCCGGCCGGGCTGCCGGGTCAGCCGCTCGATCGGGCCGGAAATGGAAACAGCGGCGATGACGCGCCCCGATGGTCCGCGCACCGGCGCCGAGACCGACGCCACTCCGGGCTCACGCTCGCCGAGGCTTTGGCCCCAGCCGCGGCGGCGCACGCCGGCGAGCACCGTCGGGGTGAAACGTGCCCCATGAAGACCCTCCAGCAGCCGTTCGTGGTCTTCCCACGCCAGCAGGACCTGGGCGGCGGAGCCGGCCTTCATCGAGAGCTGCGTCCCCACCGGAATGGTGTCCCGCAGGCCAATCGGCCGTTCCGCCGAGGCCACGCAGACGCGTGCGTCGCCTTGCCGCCGGAAGACCTGTGCGCTTTCGCCGGTGGCGTCGCGAAGATTCATTAGGACCGGGCCCGCCGCCGCAATGAGGCGGTCTTCGCCGGCAGCGGCGGCGAGTTCTACCAGCCGGCTGCCCAACACGAACCTGCCCTGCATGTCCCGGCTGACCAGCCGGTGGTGGACCAAGGCCAAGGCAAGCCGATGAGCCGTTGGCCGGGCCAGGCCGGTGGCTGCCACCAACTGGGCCAGCGAGGTTGGTCCGGCCTCGAGGGTGTCGAGCACCATGGCCGCTTTGTCGATGACGCCGACACCACTAGGATTGTCCATAGAATGATACTGTCATCTCACTATTTGAGATGCAAGTCGTTTCGCTGGCGGGATTCGAGCCCGTACTGGAAGAGTTGAATCACACACTTAAAGCAGGTCTCCCGCTGGGAGACACCACCTGCATTGGTAATTGATGGAGGGATCTGGCCATGGCCGGTAACACTGCGGGCAGGACGCTCGCTGAAAAGGTCTGGGAGGCGCACGTGGTGCGCCGCGGCGACGGGGAAGGCACAGCCCGCCAGCCCGACCTCCTCTTCATCGACCTGCACTTGGTGCACGAAGTCACCTCTCCGCAGGCCTTCGAGGGCCTGCGGCTGGCGGGCCGCAAGCTGCGTCGACCGGATCTGACCATCGCCACCGAGGACCACAACACTCCCACGCTGGACATCGACAAGCCGATTGCCGACCTGACCAGCCGGACCCAGATCGAGACGCTGCGCTCCAATTGCCGGGAATTCGGCGTCCGCCTGCACTCGCTCGGCGATGCCGAGCAGGGCATTGTCCACGTCGTCGGTCCCCAGCTGGGGCTCACCCAGCCGGGCATGACAGTGGTGTGCGGCGACTCCCATACCTCCACGCACGGCGCGTTCGGCGCGCTGGCCTTCGGCATCGGAACGTCCGAGGTGGAACACGTCATGGCCACCCAGACGCTGTCGCTGAAGCCGTTCAAGACGATGGCGATCAACGTCGAGGGCACGCTGCGTCCCGGGGTCACGGCCAAGGACATCATCCTGGCCGTCATCGCCAAGATCGGCACCGGCGGCGGGCAGGGCTACGTGCTGGAATACCGTGGCTCCGCCATCCGCGCGCTGAGCATGGAAGCCCGGATGACCATCTGCAACATGTCCATCGAAGCGGGCGCCCGCGCCGGCATGGTGGCGCCGGATCAGACCACCTTCGAATACCTCAAGGGCCGTCCGCACGCACCCGAAGGCGCCGACTGGGAGGCCGCCGTCGAGTACTGGCAGACGCTGCACACCGAGGACGACGCAGAATTCGACGCCGAAGTCTTCCTGGATGCCAACACCCTGGAGCCTTTCGTCACCTGGGGCACCAACCCAGGGCAGGGTGTGTCACTGTCCGAGGCGGTGCCGTCGCCGGACGACTTTGCCGACGAGAACGCCAAGGCCGCGGCGGAACGTGCGCTGGCCTACATGGGACTCGAGGCGGGCACGCCGATGAAGGAGATCCCGGTGGACACCGTGTTCCTGGGCTCCTGCACCAACAGCCGGATCGAGGACCTGCGCATCGCCGCGGACATCATCCGCGGCCGGCAAAAGGCGCCGAATGTGCGCATGATGGTGGTCCCCGGGTCGGCGCGCGTCCGGCTTGAAGCCGAAGCCGAAGGGCTGGACCAGGTGTTCAAGGAGTTCGGTGCCGAGTGGCGGTTCGCCGGCTGCTCCATGTGCCTGGGCATGAACCCGGACCAGTTGGCTCCGGGGGAGCGCTGCGCCTCCACTTCCAACCGCAACTTCGAAGGCCGGCAAGGCAAGGGCGGCCGGACCCATCTGGTCTCGCCGGTTGTTGCTGCCGCCACGGCGGTGCGCGGCACTCTGAGCTCGCCCTCGGATCTGGATCCAGCCACTAACGACGCATCCACGCGGTCTGCTGCCTAAGGAGCCTGAAGCACCATGGAGAAGTTCACCACCCATACCGGCATCGGCGTTCCCCTGCGGCAGTCCGATGTGGACACCGACCAGATCATCCCGGCGGTGTACCTCAAGCGGATCACCCGGACCGGCTTCGAGGATGCCCTGTTCGCCGGCTGGCGCAAGAACGACGATTTCATCCTGAACCAAGAGCCGTTCAACCGCGGTTCCGTTCTGGTGGCCGGCCCCGACTTCGGCACCGGTTCCTCGCGCGAGCACGCCGTCTGGGCCCTGAAGGACTACGGGTTCCGCGTAGTGCTCTCGTCCCGGTTTGCGGATATCTTCCGCGGGAACTCCGGCAAGCAGGGCCTGCTGGCGGCCGAGGTGGCGCAGGATGACATCGAGCTGATCTGGAAGGAACTCGAGAACCATCCGGGTACCGAGATCACGGTGGATCTGGACGCGAAGACCGTCATCTGCGGAACCATCACCGCTCCGTTCGAGATCGACGACTACACCCGCTGGCGGTTGCTCGAAGGTCTGGACGATATCGGCCTGACCCTGCACCATGAGGCGGAAATCACCTCCTACGAGGCCAGCCGGCCGTCGTGGAAGCCGAAGACGCTTCCCGCCAAGGTCTGACCGCAGGCATCCTGCACCGGATCGGCGCTCTTGAGGGAACTGCAACAGTTCTTTCAAGGGCGCCGATTTGCGTGAATGACCCGCATTATGTAAGTCCGCGGTCGGCGCACAGAAAGCCACGGGACGCGCGGTCCGTTTATTTCGGAATGGTCACGGATTGCCAATATGCTTAGCTGAGCCCTAGGCCCAGTCCGGCGTTAAACTAGTTTGAGGAAACAGGTATTCATGGCAAGTGTTTTGACCATTCGTGGTGGCGTACCCCTGACGGGAAAGGTCTCCGTCCGTGGTGCCAAGAACCTGGTTCCCAAAGCGATGGTCGCCTCCTTGCTCGCCAGCGATGCCTCGGTCCTCCGGAATGTGCCCGAGATCAGGGACGTGGAGATCGTCACCAGCCTGCTGCGCCTGCACGGCGTGGAGGTTTCCAAAGACCCGGTGACCGGTGACCTGACGCTGGATCCCACCCACGTCAAGACGGCCCAGATGAAGGACATCGACGCGCACGCCGGCGATTCCCGGATCCCGATTCTCTTCTGCGGCCCCCTGATCCACGCCATCGGCGAGGCATTCATCCCCGATCTGGGCGGCTGCCGCATCGGCGACCGTCCCATCGACTACCACCTCGAGGTGCTGCGCCAGTTCGGTGCCATCGTGGACAAGCGTCCCGGTGGCATCTCCATCTCGGCACCCAGGGGATTGAAGGGCGCCAAGCTGGCGCTGCCGTATCCCAGTGTCGGGGCCACCGAACAGGTTCTGCTGACAGCAACCAGGGCCGAGGGGATCACGGAGCTCAGCGGTGCTGCCATCGAACCGGAGATCATGGATCTGATCGCCGTGCTGCAGAAGATGGGCGCCATCATCTCTGTCCAGACGGACCGTGTCATCCGCATTGAGGGCGTGCCGGAACTGGTTGGTTTCAACCACCGCGCCCTGCCCGACCGCAACGAGGCGGCCTCCTGGGCATCGGCGGCGCTGGTCACCAAGGGGGACATCTACGTTGAAGGCGCGAACCAAGGCGATCTCACGGCGTTCCTGAACACCTA
The DNA here is from genome assembly GCF_040684925.1 of Arthrobacter sp. NPDC089319. NCBI lineage: Bacteria > Bacillati > Actinomycetota > Actinomycetes > Micrococcales > Micrococcaceae > Arthrobacter > Arthrobacter sp. NPDC089319. The sequence goes on from NZ_JBFBGZ010000008.1 coordinate 94,347, forward strand.
CCGCAAGATCGGTGGGGCCTTGGATATCGACGACGACGGCATCCGGTTCTACCACCCAGGCGGGAGCCTGTCGCCGCTGGTGCTCGAGACCGATGTGCACCCCGGGTTCATGACGGACTGGCAGCAGCCTCTGGTGGTTGCCCTGACCCAGGCGGAAGGCGTTTCGATTGTGCACGAGACGGTCTACGAGAACCGGTTCGGCTTCACCGAAGCCTTGATCCGGATGGGGGCGAACATCCAGGTTCACCGCGAATGCCTCGGCAGCATTCCGTGCCGCTTCGGCCAACGGAATTTCCTGCATTCTGCCGTCATCTCCGGCCCTACTCAGCTCTCCGGTGCGGAAATTGACGTTCCCGACCTCCGTGGCGGATTCAGCCACTTGATCGCCGCACTGGCTGCCACCGGAACCTCCCGGGTCACCGGCATCGAACTCATCAATCGCGGCTACGAGCACTTCCAGTCGAAGCTGGAAGGCCTCGGCGCGGACTTCGACGTCGAGTAGGCAGCGATGGGAGCAGCTACCAAAGAGCGTGTGGTCATCGGTATCCTGGCCGGCGCAGTCCGGCCGGTCTTGAACCTGGTCTTGCGGCGCAACTGGTCAGGAACCGAAAATTTCCCCAGCAACCAGGGAATCATCGTCTGTCCCAACCACAACACGGAGATTGATCCGCTGGTAGTGGGCCACTATGTCTATAACCAAGGCATCCTGCCGCATTTTCTGGCCAAGGCCTCGCTGTTCAAGATTCCGGTGGTGGGCCAGCTGTTGTCCGGGGCCCGGCAGATTCCGGTCGAACGGAGCAGCTCGGGCGCTAACCGTTCCTTGGAAATCTCCCGCGAAGTGCTGGATGAAGGCGGCGCCGTGATCATCTATCCGGAAGGCACGCTGACGCGGGACCCGAATCTGTGGCCCATGCGCGGGCACACGGGGGCCGCCCGGCTCGCCCTGCAGACCGGAGCGCCGGTCATCCCGGTGGCACATTGGGGAGCCAACGACTTGCTGCCCCGTTATGCCAAGAAACCCAGCCTTTTCCCGCGCAAGACCGCTCATGTGGTGGCCGGATCCCCGGTCGATCTGTCGGAGTTCGGCGGCATGCCGATCACCAAGACGGTGCTCGACGCCGCAACGAATAGGATTATGGACAGCATCACTGCGCTGCTGGCCGAGGTGCGCGGCGAAGAACCCCCTGCTTTCCGCTGGGATCCTTCCGCACACGGGCAGAAATCGACCGGCCGGGACTTCGGTGCCGGTCCTGCGGTGCATACGGAAGAAATCCCGCCAGAGGAGAAGTTGTGAGCGAACGCCCCGACCTGCCTGCAACCATTGCAGTTCTCGGAGCAGGAAGCTGGGGCACTACTTTCGCCAAGGTAGTTGCTGACGCACACCCCGAGGTCGAAGTTCGGCTGTGGGCACGGCGCCCCGAGGTGGCGGAGGAAATCAATACCCAACACCGCAACGCCAAGTACCTCAAAGACATCGTCCTGCCCGGCAACGTGGTTGCTTCCGCTGATGTAGCCGACGTCGTCCTGAATGCACCGCTGGTAGTGCTAGCCGTCCCGGCCCAGACCCTCCGGCCGCAGCTGGCCTCCTGGAAACCCTTGCTGGATCCGGAGGCAGTGGTGGTTTCGCTCATGAAGGGGTTGGAGCGCGGCAGCGACGCACGCATGAGCGAAGTGATCAAGGAAGAGCTGGGGCTGTCCGACGACCGCGTGGCAGTCATCTCCGGCCCCAACCTGGCCATGGAGATCGCGCGCAAGGAACCGACCGCGTCCGTGGTGGCCTGCACGGATGAAGATGTGGCGCAGTGGATCGCCCGGCTCTGCACCGCGGCTTATTTCCGCCCGTATACCAACCCGGACGTCACCGGCGTCGAAATCGGCGGCATCGTCAAAAACGTCATCGCCTTGTGCGTGGGCATCTGCGACGGCAAGGGCATGGGCGACAACACCAAGGCCACGGTCATCACCCGTGGACTCGCCGAGACTACGCGCCTCACCCTGGCCCTGGGCGGAGACGTGCAGACCATGGCCGGTCTGGCCGGGCTGGGCGACCTCGTCGCCACCTGCTCATCGCCGCTGTCCCGCAACCATACTGCCGGCCGCTTGCTGGGCGAGGGGCTGACGCTTGATGAAGTGTCCGAACAGATGACCCAGACTGCCGAAGGCATCAAGTCCGGCCGGGCGGTGCTGGATCTGGCCACAAAGCTCGGTGTCGACATGCCGATTACCGAGGCGGTGGTGGCCGTCCTTGAGGGGGAGATCGCCGTCGAGGAACTGGCCCCACGGCTATTGGCCCGTGAACTCAAATCCGAAGGTGAGCTGCAGTGAACCACGAATCCAGCCCGGCTGCGCCGGAGTCAACAGCCGGCCGCAAGCCCCGCGTTGCGGTACTTTTCGGCGGACGCTCCAGCGAGCATTCGGTCAGCTGCGTCACCGCAGCAGGTGTCCTGGGCGCCATCGACAAGGACAAGTACGACGTCGTTCCCATCGGTATTGCGCGCAACGGCCAGTGGGTGCAGGTCGCCGATGATCCGGCCCAGTGGTCGCTGGCCTCGGGTGCCATGCCGGAGATTGCCGCGTCCGCAGAACCGGTCATGCTGGCCAGCCGCGACACCGCTCCGGAGCTGGTGGTGGCGCCGGCTGCGCAGGTTCCTCAAAGCCTGGGCAACGTGGACGTCGTGCTGCCACTGCTGCACGGACCGTTCGGTGAGGACGGGACTCTGCAGGGTCTGCTGGAGATGGCCGACGTGCGCTACGTCGGCGCCGGCGTGCTGGCCTCCGCGGTGGGCATGGACAAACACTTCATGAAGGTGGTCTTCGAATCGGCCGGCCTCGCCGTTGGACCCTACGTAGTCATCACCGATCGCCAGTGGCAGCAGGACGCCGACGCTGCGCTCCAGCGGGCGGCCGCGCTTCAGTTCCCGGTCTTCGTCAAGCCCGCCCGCGCCGGATCCTCGATGGGGATCACCCGCGTGACCGAGCCATCCGGGTTGCGGTCCGCCATCGAAGCCGCCCGAGAGCACGATCCCAAGGTGGTGGTGGAGGCCGGCATCATCGGTCGGGAGATCGAGGTGGCAGTGCTTCAGGGCCGCGGCACCGAACCGACCCGCGCCAGCCTGCCCGGCGAGATAGCTGTGCAGCCCGGGCAGCATCAGTTCTACGACTTCGAAGCGAAGTACATCGATGGGGCCGCTGCCGCGCTGAGCTGTCCGGCAGATCTGCCGGCGGACGCAACGGACAAGGTCCGGGAGCTTGCCGCCCTGGCGTTTGACGCACTCGGGGGAGAGGGCCTCTCGCGCGTGGACTTCTTCTACACGCCCGACGGCGAGCTGATCATCAATGAGATCAACACCATGCCCGGCTTCACACCCATCAGCATGTACCCGCAGATGTGGGCCAAGTCAGGTCTGCCCTACACCGAACTGATCGACGAACTGCTCTATTTGGCGCTCAACCGCAAGACCGGACTCCGCTAGCAGCCGGTGGCGTTTCGATCACCGGTGGTCGACCAAAGGCGCTTGCGCCTGCGTGGAGACCCGCGGTGGCCGACCGGTCTCTACTCGGCGCTGGCGCGCCTCCATCGACCACCGACACTGCGCCGGTGGTCGACCAAAGGCGCTTGCGTGTTTCACCGGTGGTCGACCAAAGCCGCTTGCGTGTTTCACCGGTGGTCGACCAAAGGCGCTTGCGCCTGCGTGGAGACCCGTGGAGACCCGTGGAGACCCGTGCAGCCCTACAACGTGTCCGAGATGCTCAGGCACTTGCGTTCCTGCGGAATCTCCGAGGCAGCCGCGGACAGATCCATCAGTACGGAACTCTCCGCCACGTCGTCGGGCTTGAAAATAAGTTCCGTGGCTGGCGTGCGCCCGTACGTCGTAGCGGTCCAGTAGCCGTTCTCGCCTTCGCGCAGCACCCAATCCACGTCGTTGACTGAAACGCACTGATCCGTTGTCGGACCGGGAACCTGAACTCCGCAGCGCAGGATCACCTGTGACGGGTCCCCCCAGGCGGCGGTGGCCTGGCTGCTGGTTTCGCGGCGCGGGAAGTCGGCCACGTACTGGGGCAGGATCACCATCATCGGAGCACAGCCGGGATTGGCAGCATCCGGTGCTGCGTCAACCGTGACCACCGGCGAGCAGGCCGTGAGGGTTCCCAACAATCCAAGCGACAACAGGGCAGCACAACGGAGGCGATTGGGGAAAACACGGGTCATGCTGCTAGCGTATCCCGGTCTTTGTAGGCCGCCGGGGCCGCCGTGACGGCGGCCACGCCCAGCGGGGTTCCTGCAAGGGCAAGCCTGCCGCGGGCTTTATCCTATTAGGTAGCCCCTCCCAAGGAAGAGACCTCATTGACTGCTGAACATGACAACGAATACCGCCCACGGCGGCAGCGCCGCAAGGGCAAGAAAGACCCCATTCGAACGGTCTTCTTCACGCTGTTGGGCATTGTTGTTGTGGCCGCAATTGTTGGAGGTGGCTACATTTTCAACCTCGCCAACTCTTTCAACAGCAAGTCGCAGACGATCGAGTCGGCTTTCCCGACCAACCGGGCGGAAAAGGACCCCAACGACAAATCCGTCAACATTCTGCTCATGGGTTCGGACAGCCGCAACACCTCGGGGGAGAACCTCACCGAGACCTCGGATGGCAGCCGGTCGGACACCATGATGCTGATGCACATCCCGGAAAACCGGGAGAACGTCTACGTCATGTCGATCATGCGAGATACATGGGTGGACATTCCGGGCCAGGGTGAGCACAAGATCAACGCGGCCATGGCGTTCGGTGGTGTGCCGCTTGTGGTTGAAACCATTGAAGGCATGTTCGAGACCCGCGTCGACCACGTGGCGATCATCGACTTCTCAGGTTTCAAGGAACTCACCGATGCCCTGGGCGGGGTAGAGATCAACAACCCGGCGGCCTTCTCAGCGAATGGGTCGACCGGGGAACACTTCCCGGCGGGCACGCAGACCCTGGACGGCGAATCTGCTCTGTCCTTCGTGCGGGAGCGCAAGGCCTTCAGCGACGGCGACTATCAGCGCGTCCGTAACCAGCAACTCTTCGTCAAGGCACTGATGTCCGAGTTCCTGACGGCGGAAACGCTGACAAACCCGATCCGCATCAACGAGGTTGTCGACGAATTCTCTCCGTTCGTCAGCGTCGATAATGACCTGAACGCCATGACAGCAGGGTCCTTGGGAGTATCGCTTCGAGACGTGCGTTCAAACGACGTTCAGATGTTTACCCTTCCGACGCTCGGCACCGGCACGTCCGCCGACGGCCAATCGATCGTGGTACCCGATGAGGCGGCCATTGCCGAGATCGCAGATGCCTTGAAGAGCGATAGCCTCGGCGAATACCTGAGCACCGCGGATTTGGAGTAGGTCCACAGCGCCGTCGCGGCGTGCCGACTGGCTGGGCAGGCTGCGGTAGGCTCAGTTAACGCCGGAGAACTGAGGACGATCGTTGGCGGGCATCGCCGGCGCATGCAGATGGGATCATGTTGCAGACGAAGATTGCTGCCAATGCCGAAGCGCTGCGCCGCTGGCTGTCAAAGGCCGAGGTGGTACTCGGGAACCACAGCGACCGCCTGAACGCCATCAATATTTTCCCGGTGGCCGACGGCGACACCGGGACCAACCTCTATCTGACCATCCGGGCGGCGGCTAAATCAGCCTCGGAAAACCCCACGAGCGACGTCGGTGAACTCCTGGCCGGTGCGGGCCAGGCCGCCATGGAGGAAGCGCGCGGAAACTCCGGTACCTTGTTGTCCGTTTTCCTGGCTGCCCTGGCTGAACCGCTGCGCGGGACCACCCGGCTGACCGGACCGCTGCTCGCCGCGTCCCTGCAGCGTGCCGAGATCCGCTGTTGGTCTGCGCTAAGCGAGCCTGTGGAGGGAACCATGCTCTCCGTCATCGCCGCCGTGTCGCGGGCGGCCTCGGCCGTGCATGGCGCCCAGCACGGCGACGACAGCAACCATGGACTGGCCGCGACGCTGGAAGCGGTCGTGGAGGAGGCCCTCGCCGCAGTGGTCAGGACCGAGGCCCAGCTCGGTGCCCTGGAATCGGCCCATATTGTCGATGCCGGGGCGGTGGGTTTCCTGCTCATCATGGACACCTTGCGTGCCAGCGCCCTGGGCCAGGGGCTGCAGCCCGAACTGCTCGACGGATTGCACGGCTTCAACGTGCAGGATCCGCATTTGCACCTGGACCACATCGACGAAGGCGTCGAGGTAATGTGCACCATAAACCTCAGCCCGTTGGATGCGGCAACGCTGCGCTTGAAGCTGGACGAGCTGGGCGATTCGGTCATCATGAGTGCGGTGACCGAGGTCGAAGGCGGGTACCGTTGGCGTGTCCACGCCCACGTGCCGGACGGCGATGCGGCCCTGGGGCTCATCCGGGAACTGGGTGAGCCGATGAATGTCACCATGACGGAACTGGCCGGGCCGCCGGAGCACAGCCATGGCGGCTGACCTGCCCGATGAGCTGGGCGTTCCGCTGGAGCGGCGGCTCGGCAAACGTTCGGCGACGGCACTCGAGAAGCATCTGGGCATCACGCTGACCGGGGAACTGCTCAATTACTTTCCGCGGCGGTATCTGAAGCGCGGCGAACTGACCATGATCGCCGAGCTGCCGTTTGACGAGGATGCCAGCCTGGTGGCACGTGTCCTGAAGTGCACGTCGCGCCGGATGCGTGCCCGCCGCGGCTCGCTGACCGAAGTGGTGGTGACCGACAATTCCTCGGACATCAGCCTCACCTTCTTCAACGGCTACCAGGCCGAACGCGAGCTGAAGCCGGGCACACTCGCCATGTTCTCCGGCAAGGTGACCTCTTACCGAGGCAGCCTCACGCTGACCAACCCGGACTATCAACTGCTTGAGGACGCCTTCGACTTCGACGCCGAGGAAGCCTTGCGTCCGGTACCGATGTACCCGGCCACGGCCAAGCTGGGCAACTGGCGGATCAAGGCTGCGGTGGACGCGTTGCTGGACATCGTGGACCTCAGCCGCTTGGGCGACCCCATCCCGCCGGACATCGCCATCCGAGACGGACTGCTCTCGCTGGCCGAGGCCTATGAACAGATCCACCGGCCGGCCTCGATGGAGGCCGCCTACGCGGCCCGGGACCGCTTCCGGTACCAGGAAGCGCTGGTCCTGCAGGCGGCGCTGGGGCGGAAGCGGGCCATCGCGGCGGCTGAGCACGCCACCGCGCGACCGGGACGGACCGGCGGCATCGCCGACAAGTTCGACGCCCGGTTGCCCTTCGAGCTGACCAACGGGCAGCGCGACGTCGGGCAGACCATTGCGGCAGAGCTGGCCGGCCATGCGCCGATGAACCGGTTGCTGCAGGGGGAAGTCGGTTCCGGAAAGACTCTGGTCGCCCTGCGGGCGATGCTTCAAGTGGTCGATTCGGGCGGCCAGGCGGCGCTGCTCGCGCCGACCGAGGTGTTGGCCGGACAGCACTACGAGTCGATCAGCAAGACGCTCGGCCCGCTGGCACAGGGCGGCATGCTCGGCGGCGACGCCGACGGCACCAAGGTGGTGCTGCTCACCGGATCGATGACCGGAACTGCCAAGCGCAGGGCCCTGCTGGATGTAGCAACCGGGGAAGCGGGAATCGTCGTCGGCACCCACGCGCTGCTTGCCGAGACCGTGCAGTTCCTGGACCTGGGGCTGGTAGTGGTGGACGAACAGCACCGGTTTGGAGTGGAGCAGCGGGACAAACTGCGCAGCCGGGCCGACACACCGCCTCATCTGTTGGTCATGACCGCCACGCCCATCCCGCGGACCGTGGCGATGACGGTCTTCGGTGACTTGGAGACGTCGGTGCTGACCGAACTGCCCGCGGGCCGCGCGCCGATCACCACTCACATGGTGGCGCTGCAGGAACACCCTGCGTGGGAGGACCGAATCTGGCAGCGCGCCCGCGAAGAGGTCGACGCCGGCCGGCAGGTCTACGTTGTCTGCCCCAAGATTGGCGACGACGAGCTCGAGGAAGCGGATCCGCCGGACGATCTGGACCAGGAGCAACAGCGGCCGATGGCCTCGGTGGTCGGAATCATCGAGCACATCAGCGGCCTGCCGGCGCTGGCGGGCGTGCGGATCGGCATGCTGCACGGGCGGCTCGAGTCCGAGCAGAAGGCCGCAGCCATGGCGGAGTTCAACGACGGCACGCTGGACATTCTGGTCTCGACCACGGTGATCGAAGTCGGTGTCGACGTGCACAATGCCACCATGATGGTGATTTTGGACGCCGACCGATTCGGGATTTCCCAGCTCCATCAGCTCCGCGGCCGGGTGGGCCGAGGCGGTCTCCCCGGTACCTGCCTGTTGGTGACGCAGCTGGAACCAGGCCACCCCAGCCGGGAGCGGCTGCAGGCCGTTGCCGCCACCACCGACGGGTTCGAACTCTCCCAGGCAGACCTGCAGCTGCGCCGCGAAGGGGACATCCTCGGCGCCTCGCAATCGGGAGGCAAATCGACGCTGAAACTCCTGCGGGTGATCAAGGACGAGGCGGTCATCGCCCGTGCCCGCGAAGACGCCACCGCTATCCTGCAGCATGACTCCACGCTGTCTCAGTATCCGGAACTGGCGGAGGCCATCGAGCTGTACCTGAACCCCGAACGCGAGGCCTTCCTTGAGCGCGGGTAATCGGTGAGCCGGATCGTGGCCGGCGTGGCCGGGGGACTGACCCTGGCGAGCGTTCCGGGCGACAACACGAGACCGACGACGGACCGGGTCAAGGAGGCGCTGTTCTCCCGGTTGGAGTCCTACGACATTCTGGTCGGTGCACGCGTGCTGGACCTCTTCGCCGGATCCGGGGCGCTGGGCGTGGAATCGGCCAGCCGCGGCGCTGCCACAGTCGACCTGGTCGAAGCGGCGGACAAGGCCGCAGCGGTATGCCGGCGAAACGCCGATATGGTCAACGAGAAGCTGGGCCGGAAGACGGCCACCGTTCACCGCATGAAAGCGGAACGTTTTCTCGAGAAACTTCCCGCGGGACAACATTGGGACCTGGTACTGATGGATCCGCCCTATCCGTTGGGGGAGGACGCGCTCGGGGCGGTCCTGCGGTCCCTGTCCGGTTACCTTGCCGACGGCGCGGTGGTCGTCGTCGAGCGTTCCTCGCGTTCCCAGGAACCCGCGTGGCCGCATCGCCTGGTGCGGTTTGCGGTCAAGAAGTACGGCGAGACCCAGTTGTGGTTCGCCGAGCCGGTCATGGGGCCCTCAGCCCCCGGCGAATGACTCGAGCTCGGGACCGGTGAGCACGGCTGCGGGGTGTGGGCCCGCGGCCAGCAGCGCGTCGGTCCATTCAGGCGACCAGCCGTCAAGGCATGCGGCCAGCACGATGTTGCCGGCCCTAGTGCTGGTGAACATGCCGGTCTCGGCGAGGGCAGCGACGGACCCGGCGGCGGAGACCAGTTCCCTGGTTTGCCGCTTGGCGAATGTCAGCGGCGGATCGTCGCCCACGTTGACCAGCAGCACTCCGTCGGGTTCCAGCACGTCCAGCAACTCCTCGTAGTAGCCGGCGGTGGTGAGGTGTTCCGGGGCGTCGTCGCCGGCAAAGACATCCAGCACAATGACGTCGAACGTCCCCTCAATATCGCCGAAGGCCACTTCATGCCGGGCATCGCCGAAGTGGACCCTGAGATCGGTTCCCTCCGGCATGGGCAGGTGCTCGAGCACGAAGTCCAACAGTTCCCGCTCCAACTCCACGGCTACTTGTTCGGAACCGGGGCGGGTGGCTTGGACATACCGGGCCAGCGTGAGGGCGCCGGCTCCCAGGTGCAGGCACCGCAGCGGGACTCCCTGTGGTCCGGCGAGGTCGACGACGTTGGCAATCCGGCGCAGGTATTCGTAGAACACTTCGTCGGGATGCCGCAGATTGACGTGTGATTGCTCCGCGCCGCCGATGCTGAGGACGTAGGACCCCGGGACGCGGTCGTCCTTGTCGATGCTGGCGTGCAGGCCGCTGCCGCCGAGATATCGTTCCGCCACGGCTCAGGCCCCTTTCCTCAGGGAGGCGAGGCGCCGGGCGGCTTCCTGCAGCAGCTCGGTCTTCTTGCAGAAGGCGAAGCGCAGCAGCGAACGGGTACGCCGGGCGCCGTCGGGGTGGCAGAACACCGGCACCGGGATGGCCGCAACACCGATCTGCTCCGGCAACCGCCGGGCCAGTTCCAGGGAGTCGGCAAAGCCCAGCGGTGCGGTGTCCACGTTGACGAAGTAGGTTCCTTGCGGCGTGAAGACGTCAAACCCCGCTTGCCGCAGGCCGTCGCTGAGCAGGTCGCGCTTGGCCTTCAGGTCCCTGGCGACGCCCTTGTAGAAGGAGTCGGGCAGTCCGAGCCCCAGCGCCACCGCATCCTGGAACGGGGCGCCCGAACTGTACGTGAGGAACTGTTTGACGGTCCGCACCGCCGCTACCAGGTCCGCCGGGCCGGAGAGCCAGCCGACCTTCCAGCCGGTGAAGGAGAACGTCTTTCCGGCCGAGGAGATGGTGAGGGTCCGCTCCGCCGCGCCAGGCAGCGTCGTGATCGGGATGTGCGGGACATCGAAGGTGAGGTGTTCGTAGACCTCGTCGGTGACGATCAGCGCATCGTAGCGGTGTGCCAGTTCGACGATTCGGGTCAGCGCCGCACGCGGGAAGACGCTGCCCATGGGGTTGTGCGGGTTGTTGACCACCACCATGCGGGTGCGCTCGGAGAAGGCCGCCTCAAGTGCGTCGAGGTCGGGCTGGAAGTCCGGAGCCAGCAGCGGTGCCGTGGTATGCCGGGCGCCGCTCAATCCGATGACCGCGCCGTAGGAGTCGTAAAAGGGTTCGAAGGTCAGGACTTCGTCGCCCGGTCCGGTCAGCGCCAGCAGCGTGGCTGCCAGAGCCTCCGTTGCCCCCGTGGTGACGATGATCTCGGTTTCCGGGTCGGGGGTCAGTCCGTAGAAACGTTCCTGATGATGCGCGACGGCGGTGCGCAGCGTGAGCGTCCCTTTGCCCGGCGCATACTGATTGGCGCCGTTGCGGATGGCGTCCATCGCGGCGGCAGCTATTTCGGCCGGCCCGTCCTCGTCCGGGAAGCCTTGTCCCAGGTTGATGGCACCGGTCCGGGCCGCCAGCGTGGTCATCTCCTCGAAAATGGTCACGCCGAGCCCGCCGTCATCGCCGAGGAGGTTCGATCCCGCCGCGGTCCGCTGCCATGGGGCGGCAACGTTGTCACGGCGTCCGTGCACCAGTTGCCTCATTGCTGTGCTCATGACTTCCAGTATTACCATCCCGCGTGGTGCGCGGCCTGCCGGATCGGCTAGATTCGACTCTATGCGCCGTGCTGTCTGCCCAGGATCCTACGACCCGCTCCACAAAGGACACGTGGAAATTATTGCCCGTGCCGCGAGCATGTATGACGAGGTCATCGTCGCCGTCTCGACCAATTACGCCAAAAAGTACCGCTTCAGTCTGGAGGAGAGGCTCGCCATGGCCCGCGAGACGCTGTCCTACCTCCGCGGTGTGAGCGTTGAACCGATGGGCGAGGGCCTGCTCGCCGAATACTGCCGCAGCCGTGGGGCCGGCGTCATCGTCAAAGGCCTGCGCTCGTCGCAGGACTACCACTACGAATTGCCGATGGCCCACATGAACAGGCACCTGGCCGGGATTGAGACGGTGTTTCTCGCTGGCGAGAACAGCTATTCGCATGTCTCCTCCACGCTGATCAAAGAAGTTGCGTCACTGGGCGGAGACATTTCCGAGTTCGTGCCCAAAGCGGTTCTCAATCGCTTCCGCGCCGGGGGAACAGTCCCAATATCTGCGCCCGAGTAATGACGTGCGATTACGACTGAGTGGTTGCTTCAGCTAATCTCGTACCCATGTCTCATGCTCCCCTAGTACGCAAAGCCGTGGTCCCTGCTGCAGGCCTGGGAACGCGGTTCCTGCCGGCGACCAAAGCCATGCCCAAGGAAATGCTTCCGGTCGTCGACAAACCGGCCATCCAGTACGTCGTCGAAGAAGCGGCGCGCTCCGGCCTGACGGATGTCCTGATGATCACCGGGCGGAACAAGCGGTCCCTGGAGGACCACTTCGACCGTGTGCCGTTCGTCGAGGAGACGCTGGAGGCCAAGGGCGACCTCGAGAAGCTGGCCGCCGTGCGCGAATCCTCCGAGCTGGCGGATATCCACTACGTTCGCCAGGGCGATCCCAGGGGACTGGGCCATGCGGTGCTCCGCGCCAAGCAGCATGTAGGGGACGAGCCCTTCGCCGTCCTGCTGGGGGATGACCTCATTGACGAGCGCGACGAACTGCTCTCGGAGATGATCGCTGTGCAGCAGGCGACTGGCGGTTCCGTCATCGCCCTGATGGAGGTCGATCCGGAACAGATCAGCGCCTACGGCTGCGCCGACGTCAGCGCCGTTGACGGAGCGGCGCACGTGAAGGTCCACGGCCTGGTGGAGAAGCCGGCCACGGCCGACGCGCCGTCCAATCTGGCTGTGATTGGCCGCTACGTGCTGCATCCGGCCGTCTTTGAAGTGCTGGAGCAGACCGCGCCGGGGCGTGGCGGCGAAATCCAGCTGACCGACGCGCTGCAGACCCTGGCGAAGTCCGACGACGAGGGCGGCGGCGTGTATGCCGTGGTCTTCAAGGGGCGTCGCTACGACACCGGCGACAAGCTCAGCTACATCAAGGCGGTCATCTCGCTGGCAACGGAACGCGAAGACCTGGGACCGGAACTGCGTTCCTGGATCGTTGACCTCGCCGGCCAGATCGAGGCGGAGACGCCCTTGGCGGCTGCCGGACAGGGCTGAGACTGGCGCAGGATGGCCGGTTTGGGCCAGCGCCGGATCCAAGCTAAGATGATACGTCGGTCGTATGTTCCTTTAGGAGTTTTCAGTACATTGGTCTTGAACCATGATCAAAGTTCGCCCTTGACCCTTGCGGTCAAGGACCTCGGGCGCAGCCCGGGCAGCATGCGGACTCTTGAGGAACATATAGCTGCGCCGAAGGATTTCGGGGCAGCGCTCATTGGCGTTCAGCAAGGCTCCGACATGGAGCTGGATCTGAAGCTTGAGGCCGTGCACGAGGGAATCCTGGTTTCCGGCACTGTATCCGTGGCTGTCACGGGCGAGTGCGGGCGCTGCCTGGATCCCATCGCGTACGACCTTGACGTCAAAGTGCAGGAACTCTTCTACTATGAGGATGCTGAACTCCTCGAGGAAGAAGAACAGGACGAACAGCGGCGGGTTGAGCGCGATCTAATCGATCTCGAGCCGGTGCTGAGGGACGCAGTGGTGACCGCCCTGCCGTTCCAGCCGGTGTGCCGGGAAGACTGCCAAGGCTTGTGCCCAGAATGCGGGATGCGCCTTGAAGAGGATCCGGGTCACCAACATGAGGTCGTGGATCCTCGCTGGGCAGCCCTTGCTGGGCTGGCCGGCACGGCCGCCGACGAGGCGCCGAAAAGTAAAGAGTCAGACGAGAGAGAAGAGAGTTAGCCGTGGCTGTTCCCAAGCGGAAGATGTCCCGCTCGAATACGCGCGCCCGCCGGTCCCAGTGGAAGGCCACTGCGCCCAATCTGGTCAAGACCGTTGAGAACGGCCGTGTCACCTACAGCCTGCCGCACCAGGCAAAGGTTGTCACCGACTCGGCAGGCACCGCGCTGTTCCTTGAGTACAAGGGCCGCAAGGTAGCCGACGCGTAATAACGTCCGGTATGCCTTCAACTGAAGAGCTTTTGGAGCGTCTCGGTGTCGATCTCGACGCCGAGACGCTCCGTCTCGCTTTAACCCATCGTTCTTACGCCTACGAACACGGCGGCCTGCCCACCAACGAGCGCCTGGAGTTCCTGGGCGACTCGATTCTGGGTTTCTCCGTGACCGACGCGCTGTACCGGGACAATCCGGACCTGCCTGAGGGCGAGCTGGCCAAACGGCGATCCGCAGTGGTGTCCACCCGGGCGCTGGCCGGCATTGCCCGCTCGCTGGATGTGGGGCAGCATGTGCTGCTCGGGCAAGGCGAAAAGCTGACCAATGGCGCGGACAAGTCCTCTATTCTTGCCGACACCATGGAAGCCCTGTTCGGCGCCACCTACCTGTGCCACGGCATCGAAACCGCACGCCAGTTGGTGATGCGCCTGATCGGGCCGCTGCTGGCAGACGCCGAGGCCCTGGGTGCCGGGACCGACTGGAAGACCAGCATCCAGGAACTGGCCGCAGCCCGGAAAATGGGCAACGTGACGTACCGCGTGGAGGGCTCGGGGCCGGACCACGCGAGGACGTTTGTGGCCACGCTACTGATCGGCACCGCCGAACACGGCCAAGGGACCGGACATTCCAAGAAGGAAGCCGAACAGGAAGCCGCCGCCTCAACGTGGCGGGACCTGCGCGGATCCCTACCCGAATCGGTGACGGAGAACAGCGGATCGGATGCCTGAGCTGCCCGAGGTGGAGGTTGTCCGCCGCGGGTTGGCCCAGTGGGTCCGCGGCCGGACCATCACCGGCGTCGACGTCCTTGATGAACGCTCCATCCGCCGGCACACACTCGGCGCCGAGGACCTCCGCGGAAACTTGGTCGGCGCCCACGTCGCCGACGTCGTCCGGCGCGGCAAGTTCCTCTGGATGCCCCTGCTGGAGGCCGCTGCCACGGGTGTGAACGATTCAAACGGCGACGCCGGAAATGAACCCAAACTCGCCCTGATGGCGCACCTTGGCATGAGCGGACAGCTGCTGGTGGAGGACAGCGCACAGCCGGACGAGAAGCACCTCAAAGTGCGGCTGACGCTGAGCCCGGCCAGTGACACCGACGGCTCGCCCATGCCGGCGGAGCTGCGCTTCGTCGACCAGCGGATCTTCGGCGGCATGTTTCTGGCAGATCTGGAACCCACCCGCGACGGCCACTCCGGCGGCATCTCCGAGACCGGTCTGCCGCTGATCCCCGTCGAAGCCTCTCACATCGCCCGCGACCCGCTGGACCCGGCTTTCTCCTTTGACGCGTTCTACCAGCGACTCCGTGCCCGCAAGACCGGCATCAAGCGCGCCATCCTGGACCAGGCCTTGGTCTCAGGCATCGGAAACATCTACGCGGACGAGGCGCTGTGGGCTGCCAAGCTTCACTACGCCCGCCCCACGGACACGCTGCGCCGCAAGGACGCGGAACGCCTCCTCGATGCCTGCCGCGAGGTGATGACCCAGGCGCTGGCGGCCGGCGGCACCAGCTTTGACTCGCTCTACGTGAACGTCAACGGCGCCTCGGGCTACTTCGAACGGCACCTGAACGCCTACGGCCGGGAAAACGAGCCCTGCTACCGCTGCAGCGACCTGGGACTGACCACCAAGATCCGCCGCGACACCTTCATGAACCGCTCGTCCTACACCTGCCCGGTCTGCCAGCCGCGCCCGCGCAACGGACGCTGGTAGAACCCGCCTAACGCTCCAGCTCGGCCAAAACTTCGTCCGTATACTTCGGCCAGATCTCAGCGGCCCAGGGGCCGAAGTCGCGGTCGGTGAGCGCGAGGCAGGCGGCACCGGCGTCGGGATCCACCCAGAGGAAGGTGCCGGACTGGCCGAAGTGACCGAAGGTGTTCGGCGAGCTGTTCGCGCCGGTCCAGTGCGGGTCTTTATGGCCGCGGATTTCGAAGCCGAGGCCCCAGTCATTGTCCTGCTGGCGTCCGAAGCCAGGCAGCACGCCGGACAGGCCGGGATAAGCCAGCCGAGTTGCCTCCTGCAGCGTGGACGGGGCCAGCAGCGATGGTTTTTGCAGTTCGGCGGCGAAGCGGGACAGATCCGCGGCGGTGGAGGTGGCGCCGGCGGCGGGGGAGCCGTCCAGGCTGGTGTCCGCCATGTCGAGCGGGGCCAGCACGCCTTCCTTCAGGTACGCGGCGAAGCTCATGCCCGTGGCGGCTTCCAACGTTTCGCCGAGAACCTCGAAACCGGCGTTGGAGTAGAGCCGCCGGGCTCCCGGGGCAAAGCGGATGGTGCGGTCGCCGAAGTCGAAACCGGCGCAGTGGGCGAGCAGATGACGAACCGTGGAGCCTTCGGGCCCTGCAGCTTGGTCCAGTTCCAGCGCGCCTTCTTCGACCGCCATCAGCACGGCATAGGCACTAAGGAGTTTGGTGACCGAGGCCAACGGGAAGCGCCGTTGCTGGTCGCCGTGGGTGCCCAGCACAGTGCCGTCCGGGCCGACGACGGCGGTGGCCGCGTTGTCCACCGGCCACGACTCGATCAGCTTGACGCTCTCCACAGTTGCTCCTAGCTTGCCGTTGGGCGGTAGTGGGCCGCCAGCCGGCGCAGCCCGTCCTCGATGCTGACGTCAGGTGTCCAGTCGAGCACTTCGCGCGTGCGGCGCTGGTCGAACCAGTGCGCCGTGGACAGTTGCTCGGCCAGGAATTTAGTCATAGGCGGTTCGTCCGTGACCAGTCCGCGCTTTCCGGCTGCGGTCCAGGCTCGTTCGATCGCCGCACCGGCGCCCCGGGCCAGCCAGCCCGGGACCGACCAGCCCGGCGCCCTCACGCCGGCGGCGTCGCAAATTCCTGCGATCAGCTCGCCGACCGGCCGGGGCTGGCCGTTGGTGACCACCAGTGCCTGGCCATGCGCCTGGTCCATCCGTTCGAGCGCCCGGACGATCGCCGCCGCCGCGTTGTCGATGTAGGTGGTGTCGATCAAGGCGGCGCCGTTGTCCAGCAGGGGCAGCCGGCCGTCCCGGGCCCGTGCCACCACACGCTCCACCAACTGGGTATCGCCAGGGCCCCAGACAACGTGCGGGCGGATGGCCGCAACCCGGAAGCCGGGGGAATCCTCGGCGAGGGCTAGCAGCTCGGCGGCGGCCTTGGACCGTGCGTAGTTGCCGTGGGCCCGCTCGGGGTCGGCGGTCCCGGCGCCCGCTCCGGCGATCGCTTCGCCGAAATGCGCCACGGACGGGGACGAAACGAACACCACGTCGCGGGCACCGGCGGATTTGGCCGCGGCCAGCAGGGTTCGGGTGCCGTCGATGTTGGTGGCCACGAACTCGCTCCACTCACCGGTGAAGGAGACCTTCGCGGCCAGATGGATGACTGCGTGCACGCCTTGGACTGCCCGGGCGACGGCGTCGGGTTCGGTCAACGAACCCAGCACCGTCTCGGAGCCGGGGCCGATGTCGGCCGGCCGGCGCTGGAAGGTCCGGACCCGGTGGCCCTGCTCCAGCAGCAGCCGCGCGACGGCGCCGCCGAGCATGCCGCTGGCGCCGGTGACCAGGACGGTTCTACCGGTGGTCGACGGAGGCGCGCCAGCGCCGAGTGGAGACCGCTCGTCGACCGGGGCGTTGGCCTCTTCGGCGCTGTGGTCCACGCGGGTCTCCGCGCGGGTCTCCACGCGCTCGCTGGCGCTCGCTTGGTCGACCACCGGGGCGTTCGCTTGGTCGACCACCGGGGCGGTCTTGTCGGTGGTCGATGGAGGCGCGCCAGCGCCGAGTAGAGACCTGCCGTCCGCCGGTTCGTTGGTGCTCATGGCTTGGTGATCCGTCCGCCGGCCAGCGACTTGGCCGCCCATTCGGCCAGCCTGGCCCGGTCGATCTTGGAGTTGTGGCGGATGTCGGTGGGAAGTTCGGGTACCACCAGCACCGCCGCGACATCCAGACCGGTAAAGCGTACGACGGCGGAGCGCACCTGCTCGCCGAGCTCACGTGGGGCTGTTCCCGGTTTGGCGGCCGGCGGCAGCGTTTCCACCACCGCAACGGGTACCTGGGTGCCCGCCGGACCGACGCCGACGACGGCAGCCAGCCGGACGCCGTCGTGCGTTTCCGCCGCCTGCTCTGCGGCCACGGGAGTGGCGACACCGGAAGCAGTGGTGATGATGTGCGCGAGCCGTCCCTCTACCCAGAGCCGCCCCTCGGCGTCGAGATGGCCTACGTCGCCGGTGCGGTGCCAGCCCGGGAGGGAGGCGCTGTGCTGCTGGGTGATCCAGAGACGGTCGTAGCGGTCCTTCACATGCGGGGCGCTGACCAGGATCTCTCCGGTGACGCCGGGGTCGGTGGAGGGCTGACCGGAGACGCTGCCGTCCGGAGCCACCGCGGCGATGGCCACCGTGGCGCCGGAAACCGGGGTGCCGACGCAGACGCCGTTGCCGGAACCGGCGGCGCGGATGCCGTCCAGGCTGATGTCCGTGACCGGGAGGGCCTCGGTCATCCCGTAGGGAGTGTGCAGGGTTGCGGACGGCACCAGCGACTGCACCTTGGCCAGCAGCGGTTCCGGAATCGGGGCCCCGGCAGAGAGCAACAACTCGACGCTGGAGAGCGCCACGCGGTGTTCGTCGGTCAAGCCGTCGGCCGTGGCCAGGACGTTGGCCAGCGCGGCCGGCGATGCGAAGACCGCGGTGGCGTCCACCGCGGCGGCGGCGTCGGCCAGGGCGGCGGCGGTGAGCGTCTTCGGCGCCGTGACGTCCATGTCCGGGGTGACCGATGTGACGCCGAGGGCGGGGCCCAGCAGGGCGAACGGGGCGAAGCCGGCCACCAGCGACGTGCCGGCCTCCAGCCGGTAGGTGTCCTTCAACGTGTCCCGCATGGCGGCCAGCTGGCGGTGCGTGTAGACCACGCCCTTGGCCGGACCGGTGGAGCCGGAGGTGAAGAGGATCGCAGCGTCGTCGTCGGGGTTCGGGGAGGTCTCCACGCGCTCGCTGGCGCTCGCTTGGTCGACCACCGGGGACGTCGCGCTCGCTTGGTCGACCACCGGGGGGCTCGTGTCCGTGGTCGACGGAGGCGCGCCGGCGCCGAGTAGAGACCGGCCGGCAGCCGACGCGGCCGCGGCAGCCTCCACCAGCTCGGGCACGGTGTGGGCGATCCCGTAGAGCTTGCGCTTGGCCTCGCCCATCTCGGTGACGCTGATGCGCTGGCCGGGCCAGTTGAACAGCCGGGCGGCAACGAAGGCGCGCTCGATGCCGACAATGAACTGAGGGCCGGCACCCTTGATGGCGCGGCTGAGTCCGGCCGGGCCGAGCCCGGCGTCGGCCACCACGATGACGGCGCCGAGTTTCAGGCAGGCGTAAATCAGGCTGGTCAGTTCGATGCCCGGCGGGACAAGCAAATTGATCCGGTCGCCAGCCTTGACGCCGATCCCGGCGAGGCCGTCGGCGAGCAAATCCACCTGTCCGGCGAGCTCGGCCCAGGTCAGCGTCCGCGGCCCTGCTCCGGGAGCCGCCAGGGGCGCCATGTCGACGACGGCGGGGGAGTTGTCGGCGCGGCGCTCGTCGAGTTCGGCGAGCATGGGGCGGAAGGTGTCCACGCGCTCGCTGGCGCTCGCTTGGTCGACCACCGGGGCGCTCGCTTGGTCGACCACCGGGGCGGGGTCCGCGGATCTCCGCGCAGGCCTGGCGGCCTTTGGTCGATCACCCGGGCGGGTCTCGACGCGGGTCTCCACGCGCTCGCTGGCGCTCGCTTGGTCGACCACCGGAGCGGTGGGGAGCCAGGTGAAGAGGGGGGTGGCGATGTCGCGGTCTTCGGGGAGCAGATGACCGGCGCCTTCGAAGCGGTGCACGTCCGCCTGCGGCAGCCGGTCCAGCAGATCGCGCAGATAGCGGTCGGAGAAAACCGGGTCCTTGGGGCCCCACATGATCAGCGCCGGCACGTCCAGCTCACGGATGCCCTCGGCCACCTCGTTCAGCGTGCTCCAGCTGGGAGTGCCCTCGTCGGCCGGGATGTCCGCCACGAAGTTGCCCACGCCGGTGCGCCGGGCAGCGTGCCGGTACGGTGCCATGAACGCGTCCCTGACGTCTTTTTCCAAAGGAGGATGCGCCAAGGCGTGCGTGACGCGCAGGAAGGCGGCCGACGTCGTCGTGCCCCACTGATGGACGGCGGGATGTAGCGCGAGTTTCAGCGGGGCGGGAAGCCCGAAGCCGGCGGGGTGGACGGCGGTGTTGGTCAGCACGACGCCGGCGAGTTGGCCGCGGTGCCGGGTGGCCCAGCCCAGCGAGATCACGCCGCCCCAGTCGTGCCCCACGGTGACCACCGGACCGGTGATGCCGAGCTCGGCGGTCAGGTCGCCCAGGTCCGTGATCCGGTCTTCCAGCCGGCGGAAACGCCCGGTGCGCTCGGAGAACCCCATGTCCAGCTGGTCGACGGCGATCACGCGCCACGGCGCTGCGGCGTCGCCGGCTGCGGCCAGCAGAGTGCGCCAGAGGTAGGACCAGGTGGGGTTGCCGTGCACGCAGAGCAGGGTGCCGACCGGCTCGACGCCGCGTTCGGCCAGCTGCGGGCCGTTGTCCAGCAGGTGCCAGGTGTGGGCACTGCCGGCCGGATCCACCGGGGCGGTGGAGGGGACGCGGACGCGGCGGGACCAGGCCGGGTCGACACCGGGCCAGAGGGGTTGGTCTACCACGCAATCTCCATCATCGTGGTGTTCAGGCCGGAGCCAACTCCCATGCAGAGCACCCGGTCTCCGCTGTTCAGCGTCTGCGACTCCTGGGCCAGCGTCATGGGCAGCGAGGCCGGCCCCACATTGCCCCACTTCGGGAAGGTGATCGGCACGCGCTCGCGGACCAGATCGACCGCCTTGATGATCGCGTTGGTGTACGACGTGGAGACCTGGTGGGTTACGTACCGGTCCATCGCGGTCCAGTTCCACCCATCGCGGTGGGCCTCGTGCCAGGCACTGACCACCAGTTCCAGCCCGTTGTCCAGCAGCCCCTTGGTGTCCGTGAACATTCCGGCGGGCCCGCCAACGCACAGTTCGTGATGCTCGGTGCCGGCACGCGAGACGCCGCCAAGGATCCGGTGTGATTCGGGGTGGACGTCGGCGGGGCCGATCACCGCTGCGGCTGCCCCAGAGCCCAAGGTGAGCGTGGCAAATTCGCGCAGGTAGTCGGCACGGGTGGAATCCGGACGGTTCAGGCGTTCAAAGGTGGTTTCCTGGGTCGGCTGGGCATCCTCGCCCGCGACGATCAACGCATATTTGATCTGGCCGGAGTCGATCATGTTGGCCGCCAGCGTGATGCCGTTGACGAAGCCCAGGCAGGCGTTGGCCAGGTCGAAGTTCATGGCCGACGACGGTAAACCCAGCCCGTGGTGGATCTTCACCGCGACCGAGGGCTCCAGGTTTACGCGCGTCACTGACGTATTGATCAGCAGCCCGATTTGGTTCGGCTCCACGCCGGCTTCGGCCATGGCCTTGGCGCCGGCTTCGATGGCGGCGTCGTCGAACGATGACTCGGGCGACCACCAGCGGCGCTCGGTCACGCCGGCAACCCGTTCAAGCAGCTTCCGGGAGAGCTTCAGGCGCTTCAGGCTGGGGGCAAGGCGCTCATCGAACTCGGCGGAAGTGACGGCTACGGGCGCCTCCACGCTAGAGACGGCCAGCAAAGCCGCGTTGTCATGTCGAAACGTCGCGTTACCGATCAATATCCAGCCTTTATTCGTCTGTCGGGGACGGTCACCTGTACACGGAGAATCCGGTATGGGCACCCGAAGTCTTAACTATGCACCCCGCGCCAACGTTCCGCACATACGCACAATGGCATTGGTTTGTGGCAATTGTCTCTGCTACTGCTCTGCGACGTGTTTCGGGTCACCCTTTAAGCGCTGGTCGGCAAGAAAAAGCACTGCGGCAAGGGTGCAGGCGACGGCGGGCCAATAGGAATAGCGGAAATCAGAGGCCGGGACGATCGGGATGTAACCGAGAAGGTAGAGAAGCGCAGACCAGCCGAGCGCCGCGATCTGCGCGCGCAGATATTTCGCCTTGGGGAGCAGCACGATGATAGCTGCGGCTGCCGCCAGCCAGAACCACGCCCTGAAGAACCAAGGGAACGTTTTCGCACCCAGTTCCACTACATAGTCGGACAAGATGTTGTCGGCTTTGGTGGGCTGCACATGGAAGGCGGCGGGGACCGCGTGGCGGCCCGCCGTCACCGGCGCAAACTCGCTCTTGCCGACGAACAGGAACCGGGCGTAGGTCTGCGCGCGGTAGTAGGCGTACCGGGCAGGGTGTGTGACGACGTGGCTCAACCAGAGGTCGCGTACTTCCGCCTGATAAGCGATCGGCTCGAACTGCTTGCCGGTTGCCCCCCGGCCATAGCACTTCCAGTAGGCATCCCAGATCACGTCTTGGGACTGACAGACATCGCGGGCGTGAAGCAACTTGTCTTCCAATTCCTGCGGGATGTCCGCGGCCCGAATCTCCCGGGCGGGCACGGTGAAGATGATGTCGTCGAGGAAGACTTGGGACAGCTGGCCGGTTGGCTTGGGCTGGAAAACCGCGTTGAAGGCCGAACCGGCCCCCAGCAACAGCACCAGGAAAGTGACAGCCGCGGCCGTGTAGCCGCCCAGTAGGCGCCTCCTGTTCGAGGTCAGCCGTTTGCGCAGCCCGGGCGATCCGTTCCGCCACGCCCGGTAGAGCAGGAAGACCAGCGGAAGGATCGCAAAGAAGGCGTTCTTGCGGACCATGGCCCCATAGAGCAGGAAGAGCAGGGACAGGGCCAGAAGCGGGTAGCGGAGGGTAGCGAATCGCTCGGCCAGCAAGATCAAGACCGTGCCGAGCAAGAACGCGATCATCATCTGCACGTCCTTCCACAGCACACCCAGGAATGTGACGCTGAACGGCAGCAGGGGGACAGCGAGGGCGAGCAAAGACACTAACCGGCTCCGGGTGAGATCGTGCAGATAGACCGCCAGCAGCAGCGCCGCCAAGAACGTCAACCCGATCTGCACCAGCACCATCGAGCTGATTTCGCCGGTCAGCCTGTACAAACCCGTCCAACTGACCGTCATGATGGCGGGGTGCCAGTCGTCCAGCGGGATCCGGCCGAGGACCTGCTTGAGCTGGTGGGCGGAATCATTGGTCATGCGGCCCGGCCGGTTCGCCACCCACAGAAAAGCGGTCGCCAACAGGGCGACGACACCCACCACCGAAAGCCACCAATAGTCCGGCGCCGTCCACGGGGTCCGCCCGCCGACGAGGCTGCCGGTGCTGCCGCGGGACGGGCGGGCGGATGCACCGGTCACTTTGTCTTCCCGTCGAAACGCAGCGCTTCGGCGTCCGGTTGCAGTACATCCGCATCCTGCGGTTGCGGCGGCGGCTCGAGGCGCAAATAGGCCAACCGGGCTGCTTCACGCCGTCCTCGCTTCAGAGCGTCGAGGATGATGCCGATGCAGCCCACCAGGACGGCTACCCCCATGAAAGCGGCAGCCAGGATCGCCGTCGGGAAGCGGGGGACGAAGCCGGTTTCAAAATACTCCAGCACCACGGGAACCCCCAGCCCGAGCGAGATCAATGCCAGCGCTGCGGCGATGATGCCATGGAAAAGGGTCGGCCGTTCATGGCGGACCAGCTGCACGATGAGATAGAGGATCTTGAAGCCGTCGGTGTAGGTATGGAGTTTGCTTTCGCTTCCCTCGGGCCGTTCACCGAATCCGATCTCGACCTCCACCTGCGGCAGGCGCAGCGAGGTCATGTGCACCGTGAGTTCGGTTTCGATCTCGAATTTCTTGGAGACGGCGGGGAACGACTTGACGAAGCGGCGGGAAAACACCCGGTACCCGGACAACATGTCGGAAACCTGGGATCGAAAGAGGAGGCTGACCATCCGGTTGAACATCCGGTTGCCCGTTTCGTGTCCCGGGCGGTAGGACCCGGCTTCGCCCGAGGAACGAACACCCAGCACGTGATCGTACGGGCCTTCCAACAGGGCTTCGATCATGCGTGGCAAGGCCGCTGCCTCGTAGGTGTCGTCGCCATCGATCGTGACGTAGATGTCGGCGTCGATGTCGGCGAATGCGCGCCGGAGAACGTTGCCCTTGCCCTTGCGCGCTTCGTGCCGGACGATCGCTCCGGCTGCCCTTGCCAGTTCCGCGGTGCGGTCGGAACTGTTGTTGTCATAGACGTAGACCGTGATCCCGGGGACAGCCAACTGTAGATCCCGGACTACTGCGGCTACCGTCGGTTCTTCGTTGTGGCAGGGAACAATGGCGGCAATGCGCTGCCCCGGAAAGCTGGCTGGATCTGACACGGGAGGTTGCACCTCTATCCGGACACGGCCTGGATTGGATCTCCGTGACCAGTGAGACCGGCCACCTCCGCTAGGTACTACACCTGTTTGTCCGGCGGGACAAGGCCGTGGTGCCGGGGAATACGCGGTTGACACGGTAGATTGTTGCAAGGAAACGTCCGCCGCGGGAGACACAACGTGCATCTTAAATCTCTGACTGTGCGGGGCTTTAAGTCTTTTGCGTCGGCGACGACTTTCGACTTCGAGCCCGGCGTGACCGCTGTTGTCGGTCCGAACGGGTCGGGCAAATCCAACGTGGTGGACGCCCTCGCGTGGGTGATGGGGGAGCAGGGCGCCAAAACCCTGCGCGGCGGCAAGATGGAGGATGTCATCTTCGCCGGCACGGCAGGCCGGCCGCCGCTGGGCCGCGCGCATGTCTCGCTGACCATCGACAACAGCGACGGCGCGCTGCCGATCGAATACTCCGAAGTCACCATTTCCCGCACCCTGTTTCGTACCGGCGGCTCCGAATACGCCATCAACGGCAGCAGTTGCCGGCTGTTGGACATCCAGGAACTGCTCTCTGACTCCGGCCTCGGCCGCGAGATGCACGTGATCGTCGGCCAGGGCCAGCTGGACATGGTCCTGCACGCCACCCCAGAGGACCGCCGCGGCTTCGTGGAGGAGGCTGCCGGCATCCTCAAGCACCGCCGACGCAAGGAAAAGACGGTGCGCAAGCTGGAGTCCATGCAGGCGAACCTGCAGCGGCTCACCGACCTCACCGGCGAAATCCGCCGCCAGCTGACCCCGCTCGGCAAGCAGGCGGAAGTGGCCCGCCGGGCCCAGCAGGTGCAGTTCGAAGTCCGCGATGCCCGGGCCCGGCTGCTGGCGGACGAGCTGGTGGAATTGAGCACCTCGCTGGAGCAGGAGGTGGCCGACGAGGCTGCGCTGAAGTCCCGGCAGGCCGAGGTGGAGAAGACCCTGGCGTCAGGCCGCAGCCGGCTGGCCCAACTGGAGCGGCTGGCGGCGGAGGCCACGCCCAAGCTCAATGCTGCGCGTGACAGCTGGTACCAGCTCTCGTCCACGCGCGAACGCTTCCGCGCGCTCGCCAGCCTTGCCAATGAACGACGGCGGCTGCTCGGCTCCGCCGACCAGGAACCGGACGGCGGACGGGACCCGGAGATTCTGGAGCAGCAGGCGGCCGAGGTCCGCGAGGAGCAGGCCGAGCTCGAGTTCGAGCTGGAGGACCGCCGCGAGGTATTGGACGACGCGATCGAAGCGCGCGCCGCGGCGGAACGGGCGGCGCAGGACGAAGAGAAGCGGCTGACCAACATCCTGCGGGCCGCGGCCGACCGGCGCGAAGGGCTGGCCAAACTGGCCGGCCAAGTGGGCGCGGCACGCTCCCGGGTGGAGTCTGCCGAGGCGGAGCTGGGCCGGCTCCGCACGTCGATCACCGAGGGGGAGGAACGCCGCCGCCACGCCCAGGCCGAGTTCACCGCGCTCGAATCCCAGGCGGCCGGGGTGGAAGAAGGCGAAGAAGGCCTGGACGCCGCCTATGAGGAGGCCAGCGACGAACTGGCAGAGATCGAAGCGGAACTGGAGCAGCTGCGGGCCGACGACCGCGAGGCCGAACGGGAACGCGATGCCTTGACCGCCCGCAAGGAAGCACTTGAAGTAGGGCTGAACCGGCGGGACGGCAGCGAGACGCTGCTGGCCTCCGGCACCGACGGCGTGCTGGCCCCGCTGGCGGACCTCATCACGGTGGAACCGGGGTACGAGGCCGCCATCGCGGCGGCCCTGGGCCCGCTGGCGGAAGCCGTTGCCGTCGCCGACCCGGACGCCGCCGTCCGGGCACTGGAACTGATGAAGATCGACGACGCCGGCCAAGTGGACCTGCTCATCGCCGGCTCGGTGGTCGACGGGTCCGCGGTGGTCGACCGGTCTCTACTCGGCGCTGGCGCGCCTCCTTCGACCACCGGCGCCGGCGACCGATCTTCGGTGGTCGACCGGTCTCTACTCGGCGCTGGCGCGCCTCCATCGACCACGGGCGCCAGCGACCGCGTGGAGACCCCGGCGGGCGCCATCCCGGCGAACAGCCTGGTCCAGGCCAAGCAGGGCGTCGAGGGTGCCGTCCGTGCGCTGCTGGCCGCCGTCGTCGTGGTGGAAGACCTCCACGCCGCCGCGCGCGTTATTGCAGCGGATCCGGCGCTCACCGCGGTCACCCGTGAGGGCGACATCTTCACCTCCTGCTCCGCGCGGGGCGGCTCCGCCGGCGGCCCCAGCCTGCTGGAAGTCCAGGCAGCCGTGGACGAGACCGCGCAGCGGCTGGAGGCCGCGACGGCCCGCGGCGAACGGGCCAAATTTGCGATCGCAGGCGCAGCCTCGCGACGGGACGAAGCCAAGCTGCGGGCCGACGCGGCCCTGGAACAGTTGCACGAATCCGACGCCCGGCTGGCGGCCGTGGCCGAACGGCTGGGACAGCTCGGCTCAGCGCTGCGCTCAGCCACTGGCGAGAGCGAACGGCTGGCCAAGCTGGTGGCTGCCGCCGAGGCCAACATCGTGACCGAGCAGCAGAAGCTGGCCGAAATCACCGAACGCCTCGGCGCGGCACAGGCCGCCGAGGACGCTCCGGCTGAAGCCGAACCGTCCACCGACAAGCGTGATGCGCTCGCCGCCGCGGCTACCCACGCCCGCCAGGTGGAAATGGAAGCCCGGCTGGCGCTGCGTTCCGGCGAGGAACAGCTGACCGCCATCGGCAACCGCGCGGCATCGTTGGAGCGGGCCGCCGCGACCGAACGCCATGCCCGTGCGCAGGCGGCAGAGCGCGCCCGCAAGCGCCGGCTGCAGGCAGCCAAGGCCGCCGCTGTGGCCCAAGGCGCGCAGCAGACGCTGGCCTGGCTGGACGTCTCGGTGGATCTGGCCGAACGGGAACGCGACGAGGCCGAAGAGGTCCGCGCTGCCTGGGAGGCGGAGCTGTCCACCGTGCGCTCGTCCACCGACGCGCTCGCCGCCGAACTACGGGACCTGACGGACACCGTGCACCGCGACGAACTGGCCCGGGCCCAGCAGCGGCTGAAAATCGAGGCCCTGCAGACCCGGTCCATCGAAGAGCTGGGCCTGACGCCGGACCATCTGATTGCCGAGTACGGGCCGGACCAGCCGGTGCCGGTCGCCACGGCGGCGTCGACCGACAAGTGGGCCGCGCTGCGGGCTCCGGTGGACGAGGCGGGCAACGACGTGGTCGAGGGCGTTCCGTTCGTGCGCGAGGAGCAGCAGAAGAGGCTCAAGAAAGCCGAACGGGATCTGGCCGCGCTGGGCAAGGTCAACCCGCTGGCGCTCGAAGAGTTCGCCGCGCTGGAGGAACGCCACCAGTTCCTGAGCACCCAGTTGGAGGACCTGAAGGCCACGCGCAAGGACCTGCTGGACATCATCAAGGAAGTCGACGAGCGGGTGGAGCAGGTCTTCACCGAGGCCTACCGCGACACCGCCGTGCAGTTCGAGCGGGTGTTCGGCCGCTTGTTCCCCGGCGGCGAAGGCCGGCTGGTGCTCACCGATCCGGAGGACATGCTCAACACGGGCATCGAGGTGGAGGCCCGGCCGGCCGGCAAGAAGATCAAGCGGCTGTCGCTGCTGTCCGGCGGCGAGCGTTCGCTGACTGCGGTGGCACTGCTGGTGGCGATCTTCAAGGCCCGCCCGTCGCCGTTCTACGTGATGGACGAGGTGGAAGCCGCGCTGGACGACACCAACCTGGGCCGGTTGATCACCATCTTCGAGGAGCTGCGCGAATCCAGCCAGCTGATTGTCATCACACACCAGAAGCGCACCATGGAAGTGGCCGACGCCCTGTACGGCGTGACCATGCGTGGCGACGGCGTCACCACCGTGATCTCGCAGCGGCTGGAGCATGCCAAGGCTCTGGTGGACTAAAAGCAGGGGAGGCGGGCGATGGTAAAGATTCCGGGGGAAACGGCGCAGCTGCTGACCATCGATGGCTGCCGGCTGCGCGTCCGGACCGTCGGCTCCGGCCCGGCGGTCTTCGTGCTGGTGCACGGGATCGGCGTTTCCGGCCGTTACTTTGAACCCCTCGCGGCCGAACTCGCCCGGCACGGCACCGTCCATCTGGTCGACCTGCCCGGCCACGGCGGTTTGCCCAAGCCGGAGCGAGCCCTCGACCTGGTGGATTTGGCCCGGTTGGTCCACGGCGCCCTGGACCGGCTGCGGATCGGGCCCGCGGTGCTGGTGGGTCACTCGATGGGCTGCCAGGTCGTCACCGAACTGGCCCTGCTGCACCCCGGAGCGGCCACCGCCGTGGTGCTGCTGGCACCGACCTCCAACCGGCGCGAGCGTACCGCGTGGAAGCAGGGTCTGCGGCTGTTCCAGGACGGCTTCCGGGAACCGCTGGCGGTGGACGCGATCGAAGTGACCGACTATCTGCGCTGCGGGCCGCGCTGGTACCTCTCCCTGCTGCCGGCGATGCTCGGCCAGAAACTGGAGGACCGCATCGCCGGAGTGCGGGTACCGGTGCGAATCGTCCGCGGCAGCCGGGACCCGATCGTGCCGCTGTATTGGTGCCAGGAGCTGGCCGAGGCCCTGCCGGGAACCACGGTGGACAACATCGACGGCGAGGGGCACGTGATGATGTTCCGCTCACCCGCGCCGGTGGCGCAGCTGTGCTTGGTACCGGCTGGGCCCGGCGGGGACGCCGCCGTCGGGGACCGGTCGTGAACCGGCTGCTTCGGCTGCTCCGGGTGCTGCGGCGGGCCCTGGGCTGGCTGGAGGACTACATCTACCTCGGCCGACATCACGTCCGGGGATTCCTCGCGAGGGCCGACCCGGCACAGTACCGGGGGGACCGCGCGCACAGTGGGAGTCCCGTCGTCGTTATTCCGGGTATTTACGAGTCCTGGACCTTCATGCTCCCGTTGATTGAGCATGTCCACGACCGCGGGCATCCGGTGCACGTGGTCGAGCCGCTGGGTTACAACGTCGGCAGTATCGCGCGCATGGCGGATGTCGTGGGCGACTACCTGCGTGGGCAAGGCCTGGAGAACGTGACGATCATTGCGCACAGCAAGGGCGGCCTGATCGGCAAACTCTTGATGACGACGGCGGAGTCCGCCGGGCGAGTGCAGCGGATGGTGGCCATCGGGACCCCCTTTTCCGGTTCCCGCTACGCGGCGTTTGCCGTGACGCCGATGGTCCGGGCGTTCTCGCCGAAGAACCGGATGCTGCAGCAGCTGCTGGCGAACCTGGACGTCAACCACCGGATCGTGTCCGCCTACAGCGCCTTCGACCCGCACATTCCCGGGGGCTGCTGGCTGGAAGGCGGCGTGAACATCCGGCTGGAAACCACCGGGCACTTTAAAATCCTTGCCGAGAAACGCGTTCACGACATCATCGACCAGGTGCTGGCCGGCCAGACACCGGAATAGCTGCGAGCGTCGTCGGTGGTCGATGGAGGCGGGTCTCCACGCGCTCGCTGGCGCTCGCTTGGTCGGCCACCGGGAGGTCGGCCCATTGTCCGGCCCGCCCACCGGCGTTAGTGTCGAAACCAAGGACCACTGCAGACGGATACCGGGCAGCGGCGTTGCCGTGTTGACTGCCCGAGCAAAGGAGGCAGGCATGACGACAACCAGGACAATCCGCTTGGACCGAGGTGCGCCATGGGTTCGGTAGTTGTTTTCGCCCCGTCGCCCGGACTGACCGTGACGGTGGAGGATGTCGACGGCAGCCCGGATATCCACTTTCATGCCGGCGGGCAGGGCGTCTGGCAGGCGCGGATGCTGACCGGCCTTGGCTCGTCGGTCACCATGTGCTCCGTCTTCTCCGGCGAAACCGGCACCGTCATCAGGCATTTGATCGCCGACGAGGGCGTTGAGGTCGTATCGGTGGAGGGGCAGGGCAGCAGCGGGGCCTATATCCATGACCGGCGGGAGGGCGCCCGGGAACTGGTGGCGGAGAGCCCGGGTGAAAAGCTGACCCGCCATGACCTCGACGAACTGTACGGGCAGACCTTGAAGGTCGGCATGGACGCCGGCACCGTGATCCTCAGCGGAGCAGTCCGCGAGGACGCCGTCCCCTCCGATGTCTACCGGAGACTCGCTGCCGATCTGGGCACCGCAGGCTGCCGGGTGATCGTTGACCTGACCGGCGACCGGCTCACCGCGGCGCTCGCCGGCGGCGTCTCGGTGGCGAAAATTGCCGACGACGAACTCACCGAGAGCGGGCGTGCCAGCTCGGACGAACCCGAGGCGATCATCGAGGCCATGCACGCCCTGCATGAGGAAGGGGCCGGCACGGTCATCGTGACCCGCGCGCATTTGCCCTCGCTGATGCTGCACGAGGACGAGCTCAGCCAGATCCACGTGCCCGAGATGCAGAGCGTTGACACTCGCGGAGCCGGGGATTCGCTGACCGCCGGGGTGGCCGCCACGCTGGCTGACGGCGGGTCGATGCACGAGGCGGTGGTGCTGGGCACGGCCGCCGGCGCCCTAAACGTCACCCGCCATGGCCTCGGCACCGGCGAAGAGGGTGCCATCCGCAACTTGACCAAGCTGGTGACGGTCTCGGCCTACCAGTCCGAGGAGCCGCCAGCTGACCAGCAGGCCAGTCCGGACGAACTGGCCCGAAAGGTCTGGAAACAATGAACACGCCGAAGATGGTCCTGATCACCAACGACGACGGTATTGACTCACCGGGGTTGCATGCCTTGGCCGCCGGCGCTTTGGATGCCGGTCTCAACGTGACCATCGCGGCCCCGGTCACCGAAGCCAGCGGCAGCAGCGCCTCCATCACGGCCTGGGAGGACGAGGGCCGCATCCGGGTTGAGCAGCGGACGCTGGAAGGGCTCGAATCCGTGCCGGCTTTCGCCGTGCACGGCACCCCCGGATTCATCTCCATGATCGCCACGCACGGCGCCTTTGGCGACCGGCCCGACCTGGTGCTCTCCGGGGTGAACCGCGGGGCGAACGTGGGCCGGGTGATCCTGCACTCGGGCACCGTGGGGGCCGCGCTGACCGCGGGGGTGAACGGCGGACGCGGCATGGCTGTCTCGCTGGACACCGGCCTGAACCCGGAGGGGCTGAACTGGGAGACCGCCGCGCTGCTGGCCACCGGGTTGCTGCCGTACCTGATGGATCAGCGCGCCGGCACCGTCCTGAACCTCAACGTGCCGAACGTGGACGGAACCGTGCTGCCGGAATTCCGGACCGCGACGTTGGCCGAGTTCGGCATCGTGCAAACCACGGTGGCCGAACGGGGCGAAGACCATCTCCGGTTGGCCATCGCGGACAGCCAGGAGCTGGCGCCACCGGGAAGCGACTTCGCACTGCTGGCCGCTGGCTTCGCCACGGTGACCGGAATCCAGCCGGTCACCGAAAGCCACTTGCCGGACTTCGCCGCGGTCGCGGACCGTCGTCGTTCCTAAAAATCAGTTCCCTGACACCGCGGAGCAACCGGAGGCACCATGACCCGCATAGACCGGATAGCCGAACCATGGGGGACACGGACCCCGTACGCCGCCGGGCAGGACTGGCCGGTGCGGGTGGACATGTACCTGCAGGACGGGCTGGAGCCGGAGGACGTGGACCGATGGGTGCAGACGGCCTCCATCCTGCACTCGAACGGGGACGCCCTGGACATTGCGGTCAAGGACGGCCGGATGGCTGGGGTGCGCGGGCGGGCCACCGACCGGGTCAATCACGGGCGGCTGGGACCCAAGGACCTCTATGGCTGGCAGGCGAACGCATCACCGGACCGGTTGACCAAGCCGCTCATCCGGGAGAACGGCAAGCTCGTGGAAACCGACTGGGACACCGCCATGGACCGGGTGGTGGGCCGGACCAAAAAGCTGCTGGACGAACAGGGCGGCAGCGCCATCGGTTTCTACACCACCGGTCAGCTGTTTGCCGAGGAGTATTACACGCTGGGCCTGCTGGCCCATGGCGGGCTGGGCACCAGCCATGTGGACGGCAACACTCGGCTGTGCACGGCAACGGCAGCGGCGGCGCTGAAGGCGTCGTTTGGCTGCGACGGCCAGCCCGGTTCCTATACGGACATCGACCACGCGGACGTCATCGCGCTCTACGGGCACAACATGGCGGAGACCCAGGTGGTGCTGTGGTCCCGGGTGCTGGACCGGCTGGCCGGCCCCAACCCGCCGAAAATCGTCTGTATCGATCCGCGGTCCACGCCGGTGGCGAAGGCCGCGACCGTGCACCTGGCGCCCCGGCCGGGCACCAATGTGGCGCTGATGAACGGCCTGTTGCACGAGATCATCGCCAACGATTGGGTGGACCACGAGTACGTCACGGCCCATGCCGTGGGCTACCAGGAGCTGGAACAGCGGGTGAAGGAGTATCCGCCGGAGCTCGCGGCGGACATCTGCGACGTCCCGGTGGAAAAGATCCGCGAAGCCGCCCGTGTTCTCGGCGGTGCCGAGCGGCTGTTCTCCACCGTGCTCCAGGGGTTCTACCAGTCCAATCAGGCCACCGCGGCCGCAGTCCAGGTCAATAACATCAACATCGTCCGCGGGATGCTGGGCAAACCCGGCTGCGGCATCCTGCAGATGAACGGCCAGCCGACGGCGCAGAACACCCGCGAATGCGGCGCCGACGGCGACTTCCCGGCCTTCCGCAACTGGTCCAACGACGAGCATGTCAAGGATCTGGCCCGGCTGTGGAATGTGGACCCGATGGCGATCCCGCACATGTCGCCGCCCACGCACGTGATGCAGATGATGCGGTACGTGGAGGACGGGTCCATCCGGATGCTCTGGGTCAGCGGCACCAATCCCGCCGTTTCGCTGCCGGAGCTGCGCCGGATCCGCTCGATCCTGGAACAGGAGCGGTTGTTCCTGGTGGTGCAGGACATTTTCCTCTCCGAGACCGCGCAGCTGGCGGACGTGGTGCTTCCCGCGGCGACCTGGGGCGAGAAGACCGGCACCTTCACCAACGTTGATCGGACCGTCCACCTGTCGGAGAAGGCGGTGGATCCGCCGGGGGAGGCGCGACCGGACCTGGATATTTTCCTGGATTACGCCCGGCGGCTGGATCTACGGGACAAGGACGGCGGCCCGCTGGTGAAATGGCACGACCCGGAATCGGCCTTCGAAGCGTGGAAGGAGTGCACGCGCGGCCGGCCCTGCGACTATACCGGCATCACCTACCAGAAGCTGCGCGGCGCTTCGGGCATCCAGTGGCCCTGCAACGAGGACAACCCGGACGGCACCGAACGGATCTATGCGGACGGCAAGTTCTGGAGCGCGCCGGACTACTGCGAAAGCTACGGCCGGGACCTGCTCACCGGTGCCCCGCTGGAGCCGGACGAGTACAAGGCGCTGAACCCGGACGGCAAGGCGCTGCTCAAAGCCGCTGACTATTTGCCGCCGCATGAGTTGCCCAGCCAGGACTTCCCGCTGCAGCTGATCACCGGACGGACGCTCTACCACTTCCATACCCGGACCAAGACCGGCCGGGCACCGCAACTGCAGGCGGCGGCTCCCGATGTCTGGGTGGAAATGTCCCCGGCCGATGCGGCCGCCTACGGCATTGCCGAAGGGGACCTCGCCGAGGTGGCAACGCCGCGGGGGTCCGTGCAGGCCCAGGTGCGGATCAGCGGCATCAGGGACGGCGTGCTCTTCCTTCCCTTCCACTACGGCTATTGGGACACGGATGGCGGCCACCAGCCCGACGGCGCCGGGCGCGCGGCCAACGAACTGACCATCACCGACTGGGATGCCGCGTCTAAGCAGCCCATCTACAAGACCGCCGCCGCCCGGCTCAAGAAAATTGGTGCCGGCGACGGACCGGCACCAGCTCCCACCACCACGGCCTCCGCGCCGGTCGGGGCGATTGGCCGGCAGACGGCCGGAGGCGACAGCGCCGGCGCCGACGAAGAACTGCAGACGACCCATGGGAGAGGACAGTCATGAGGATTGGCCTGGTACTGGAAGAGCTGCACCGATCCGAAAACGACCTGGCCCACGAACTGCTTCAGGTCTCCGAACGGCACAAGGTGGACCACGAGATCTACCACCTCGGCCGCGACCTGGCCCGCTGGTCGCAGCAGCACGTGCGGGAGATCGCCGAGATCGGCCGGCAGTACGGGCTGGACCTGGACCCGGAACCGAAGGACGAGGGGGCCTGGGCCGAACGGATCAGGGAAAAGGGCAGTGAACTCCTGGGCCGCCGCGGCGACGTCGGCTTGCTGCTGCTGCGCGACCTGCGGGAGGTCTATACGAAGGCGTCCGGGGTCTCCGCCGACTGGGAAATGCTGGCGCAGGCGGCCCAGGGCATCAAACACACCGACCTGCTCGGGGTGGCGCAGAAGTGCCACCCCGAGACGGTGCGCCAGATGCACTGGGCCAACTCGAAGCTCAAGGAGTCTTCGACCCAGATCCTGATCAGTTGAGCGCGGGTCAGACCAGCTGGCGCGGGATGCTGCGCTGCCAGTTCTGCGAGTAGACGCGGGGATTGCCCTTGTCCTCGTCCAGCTCGTACGCATCCAACTGTGCGTTCACCACAAAATCCGTCGGCGTGGAGGTCAGCACCGTCCTAGTCTGAACCTCGACCCGCCAGTCGCCGCGTTCGTAGCGGCGGATGGTCTGGGTCTCGCCGCGGACCGAATTCACGTCGTTCCCGCGGGAGCTATACCACTCGTTGCTGACCCGCCGGAGGTCCGTGCCGGTTTCGTCGATCCGGAACCGGCCCTGGTCATTGATGATCTCCACCGTCGACGTGCCCGACTCCAGATCGCGGATGGTCCGCCAGTGGTGGTTGCCCGGGTTCAACAGCGTGGTGGCCAGCTCCGGAGCCGCTTCCGGCTCCGCGAAGGGACGCAGCTCGCCGTCGTCGGCCCGCGGCTTGCGCACCGGGATGTCCAGGGTGCCGCCGGAGAAGATGGTGACGGTGGCCGGTTCCGGCGCCGGCCACACCAGCGGCCAGTACGACGTCGAGACCGACAGCCGCAGCCGGTGCCCGGCCGGGAACGACTGCGCCAGCCCGTTGAGTGGGATCTCGATCCGGTAGCGCTCGCCGGGTTCCAGCGGCTGCGGCTGTTCGCTGCCGTCGCGGTGAGTCAGGTTGAGCAGGCCGTAGGTGACCCGGGTGGCCTCCCCGTTCGGCGCCACATCGGAGAGCCGGACCACCAACTGGGCGACAGGCTTGTCCGAGGCGACTTCAAACGCGGCCACCGGCCGGCCGAAGACTTCAAGATCACCCTCCAGCGGTTCCGTCTCATAGACCAGCGAGCCGCCGTCCTCTTCGCGCTGGTCGGAGGGCAGGTCGGGCAGTGCGGCGTAGGACGCCCACTTGCCGGCGAACATGCCCACGCTCAGCGGCGAGAGCAGATCGACGCCGCCGCCCGGCTCCACCGGCGAGCCTTCCGGGAACAAGCCGTAACGGCCCAGCTGCCAGCGCTGGTTCTCGATGTTCGGCGACGGCCAGGACGGTTCGGCCACCCAGTGGCCGGGACGGTCCTCATAGGAGGGCTCGGGGGAGACCGCGTCCTGCATCCAGGCCCGGACCATCGGCTCGTCCATCATGCCGGTGTCCTTGTCCTTCAGCCAGTGGTCCCACCAGCGCACCGCCTCCTGCAGGAAGCCGATGGCCGGACCGGGCACGCCCAGATGCGGGTACTTGTGCCCCCAAGGGCCGATCAGGCCCTGGCGCGGCACGTCCAGGTTCTCCATCAGGCGGAAAATGGCGTTGGTGTAGCCGTCCGCCCAGCCGCCCACGGCCATGACCGGAATCTTCACCTGCGAATAGTCTTCACAGACCGACGCCGGCTTCCAATACTCGCCGCGGGTCTGATTTTCCAGCCAGGTCTCCAGCCAGAGGCCGCTGCCGGAAAGCCGCTCCTGCCACATCTCGCGCCAACGCTCGCCGACGATTTCCGGGTCCGGCGGCAGGCTGTTGAAGGCAAACATCACGGTGGCCTCGGAGAGGTTGTCGGCCAGCAGGCAGCCGCCCATGTAATGCATGTTGTCCACGTACAGGTCGTCGGTGGCCGAGGCACTGATGATCGCCTTCAAGGCCGGAGGCTGGCGGGCGGCCATCTGCAGGCTGTTGAAGCCGCCCCAGGAGATGCCCATCATTCCCACCTTGCCGTCGCACCACGGCTGGTCGGCCAGCCAGGCGATCACGTCCTCGGCGTCTTCGTGTTCCTGCGGCCGGTATTCGTCAGTCATCACGCCGTCGGAATCGCCGCTGCCGCGCATGTCCACGCGGACGCTGATGTAGCCGTGGCCGGCCATGTAGGGATGGTTCAGTTCGTCGCGGCCGCGGGAGTTGTCCCGCTTGCGGTACGGGATGTATTCGAGGATGGCCGGCACCGGAAGCTGCTCGGCCCCCTCCGGCATCCAGATCCGCGCCGCCAGCCGTGCGCCGTCGCGCATCGGAATGAAGACGTTTTCGATGGCATGGACTGTGTGCGGAAAGTTCTCGATGGTTTTCATGCAGTGCTCAGTGCTCCTTTCGGCTGTTCTCTGCACCAGGGGCCAGCACCGGGTGCGGATGCGCAGGGTACGCGTGTGCCGGGCCGCGTGGCTGCGGCCCGGCACACGCAGCGGGGCTAGGCGGCGGCGACTGCCTCGAACTCGAACGGCAGCAAGTCGACCGCGGCGTTGTAGCCCTCCACCAGCTGGTCGCGGTCATCGGCGCCCAAATACAGGATGCCGATGACGTAGCGGTAGCTGTCCTGGTTGGGCAGTTCGGACAAGCGGTCGCCCACCTGCGCCTGCAGGGTGAAACTGGCGTGCGGGATCCGCTTGGCCAGCCGGGCTATGTCCAGCTCGCCCGGGACGCTGGTCACAATGGCGTCTTCGTCGTGGAAGACCATGCACTGGGAGGCGACGGCGAATTCACCCTTGCGGTGCGGCATAGACGGTTCGACGCCCTGCGCAATGTCGATGGCGACCTCGTGGTTGGACACGCCGTCCACCTTGGCGAAGAGATCGCTGTGCGACTGGGAAATGCGGGTGTTGAACTCGATCAGCCAGAGCTGATCCTCCGCCTGATCCCACATGAATTCGGCGTTGAAGCAGCCGTTGTCGAAACCAACGTGCCGCAGGTACCGCTCGGCCAGGTCGATCATGCGCTGCTGGACGGCCTCCGGGACGCTGTTCGCCGGGTAGTCCAGCCGTTCGAAGCTGGTGCCGGCGGCGTCCTTGTGCATGTCGAAGACGCCGTGGACGTTGTAGGAGCCGCGGAACATGGTGCCTTCGGGGGCGGCCTGGGTTCCGGCGACGAACTGTTCGGCCAGACAGGTGTTCCCGCCGGCATTCTGCAATTCCGCCGGCAGGTCCACCATCTTCAGGACCTCGTTGAAGGCATCGCCGACCTGCTCGATCTCCGCCCGGATCTGCCCGATGGCGTGATTGAAGTCTTCTTCGGTGCGGATCTCGAATCCGAGGTTGGACGAGTGCGCCTTCACCGGTTTGACCCAGAAGGGGAACGGAATGTCGATCTGCTGCAAGGCACCGTCGTCGAACGGATCAAAGGAGGCGAACTGCGGAACTACCTCGGGGATGGACGCCTGCTGCTCCAGCCGGCTCCAATACTTGTGTTCGCATTTGAGCACGCTCTCCAGCGATGGCGCGGCGATGCCGTATTCCTTGGCGAGGATGGGGCCGATGACGCTGGTGGGGAAATCCCAGTGGGAGACGATCGCGTCCACGCTGCCGTCGAATTCGCGCAACTGCCGTCGTGCTGCCTCCAGCAAGCCCTGGAAATCGATCTCCTGCGCGCCGACCAGTCGGTCGTAGTCCAGCAGGCTGTGGAAAGTGTAGTTCTCGGCTCCGCGGACGGTCTCAAGTTCGCCGGCCTGAAAGTCTGTAAGTCCCAGAATAAATACGTTCTTCAAATCATGCCTCCCGTTGTTGGTGGTGACCCTCATGGACCGTGCAGGTGCACGGGCCATGGAAAGGATCGGTTGATCGGGTGGGGTATTTCGACCCAACCACGCACCAGATGGGCCGTCAAGGCACCGGGCGGGCCGGAAGGGCGGGGCCGGACAGGACGCCCGCCGCCGTCGAGGGGGCCAGACAGGGCCACTGTGATTTACGGCATGATGGGGAGATGGCGCAGAAACAGGCACCGTCGGAGCAGCCCATGAGCGACTTCTCGCAGGGCTTTGACTATCCGATGTATGTGGTCACAGCCGTGGGCGGCGGCGAACGGTCCGGCTGCCTGGTTGGCTTCGCCACGCAGTGCAGCCTGAAGCCGGCCCTGTTCTTGGTCTGCATCTCGCAGCTGAACCACACCCATCCGGTGGCGTTGGAGGCCACCGTCCTCGCGGTGCATGTGCTGGCGCGCAGCCAGCGGGCGCTCGCAGAAATCTTCGGTGAAACCACCGGCGACCAGGTGGACAAGTTCTCCCGCTGCGACTGGGAACCGGGGCCGGAGGACGTTCCGCTGCTGGCGGACGCTGCGCGGGTCATGGTGGGCCGGGTGGTGAAAAAGGTGGATCTGGGCGACCACACCGGCTTCCTGTTGGCGCCGATTGAGACTCGCGGGGGAGAGGCCACCGACCTTTTGTCCTTCAGCGACGTCAAGGATTTCGACGCCGGCCATCCCGCCTGACGCCTGCTATCCCGTCTGCTGCCGGCCATCCCTCTGACGTCGGCCATCCCGTCTGCTGCCGGCCATCCCGTCTGCTGCCGGCCATCCCGCCTGACGTCGGCTATTCCGACGGCGGCTTCCCGCCCAAGACACGAGGGCGGCGCCTCTACCGTGCCGGGCCGTTACTGCTGGGCCAGCCGTCCGCGGACCATCTCGCTGACCGCTTTGCCGTCGTAGCGGCCGGCAACCTTCTCGGTAACCGGCTTCATCACCGCTCCCATCTGCCGCATGGACAGTTCCACTCCGTCTGCCTTGAGACCGGCGATGGTGCTGTCCACAATCTCCGCCACCTCGGCTTCGCTCAACGGCTTGGGCAGGTAGGCCTCGATGATTTCGGCTTCCGCGCTCTCTGCAGCGGCCCGTTCCGACTCGCCGGCTTCGGTATAGATCCGGGCGGTATCGCGGCGTTTGGCCGCTTCCTTCTGCAACAGGGTAATGATCTGGGCATCGTCCAGCTCCACCGGCGTCTTGCCTGACTTTTCCTTGGTAGTGATCTCGCCCAGCACATTGCGGACGGTGGTCAGCGCCGTCTTGTTCCCGGCCTTCATATGGGCGACGACGTCGGCCTGCAGCTGCTCTTTCAAAGTCACGTCAGTTTCCTTGCTTCGGTGTAGGTGGTCAGTGGGTGGGTCGGTTCTGCGGGATCAGTTGTGCCGTCAGTCGGTGGCGTAGCGGGCGACAAAGTTGTGCAGGATTCGCTGCGGCACGGACACCGTCTTGTTGCGCACCTGCTCCATCACAGCCTCCGCTTGGTCGGGCGGAAAGTAGCCTGCATCCCGGTAGATCCAGATCCGGGTCAGCAGGCCTTCGGTATCCAATTCGGCGTGAAACTGGGTGGCGTAAAGGTTGTTCCGGAGCCGGAACATTTGGTACGGGCAGTGCTCCGATGCGGCCAGATGGACCGCGCCCGCGGGCAACACGGAACAGGCTTCTTTGTGTCCCACGAAGGCGCTGAATTCCCGCGGCAGGCCGGACAGCAGGGGATCGGCGGCACCGTCGTCGGTCAGCACTACCTGGACTGCGCCGATCGGCTCGCCGTATTGCCGGTCAACCACTCCGCCGCGGTGCCGTCCCAGCGTGCCCACGCCGTAGCAGGCTCCCAGGAACGGATAATCGCGGGCGACGACGGTGTCCAGCAGTTGCTCCAGCTCGGCTTCCACCCGCAGCTGGACGGACGGTTTGGCCGCGTCGTCGTCGCTGGATGTGAACGGGCTGCCGCCCAGGATGATGCCGCTGTAGTTGTCCAGATTGATGGCCGGCATCGGCCCGGCTTCCAGCCGAACGCGGCGCAGCTGATCCAGCTCCAGACCACCGAATCGGGCGAAGGCCGCATATTCCTCATCGGCTGCGGTGTCGTCGGCCCGTGTGGCCAGCAGCAGGAACGGCTTCATGCGTTGATCGTACAGTCGCCGTGCGGTTCGCCGGTACGGCGGCCGGCGCGGTCGCCTGATGCGTCCGGCCGTGGCTGCTGCGTCCGGCCGTGGCTGCTGCCGCGCGCGGTCAGGCAGCCCTACCGCAGGCAACCATGCCGCCAAGCGCTCAGGCAGGCTTCCACGGTTTGTCCCAGCTCTTCGGTTTGGCCGAGGGGAAGCGGCGCCAGAGCGTCTGGAACTCTGACACTGCCTCCTGGGCCGCCGCCTGTTCGAGGGCGTCAAGACGGCCGTAGAAGAAGGTATCCTCGCCGTCGTAGGCTGCCTTGGCTGCCACTCGGCGCAGCAGTTGGCGCGCCACCACGGCATCTTGGTGTTCGCCCAACACGCTCTGAATTTCATGGGCCGCTTGGCCCAAGTCCGCGGCGCCGATGGGGGAGAGCACCGCCGCCGCTTCGGCGGCATAGCGCAGCCGCTTGGCCCGTTTGCGGGCCTCATGCAGCGCTAGTTCGGCCTGTTCCGAGCCGTCCGGGGCGGCGAGGGCGGAGCTGGCTGCGGCGCGCAGGCGCTTGAACTGCCGGCCCACCAGCCGGGGCACGACCTGCCGGGCGGGTTCGGAGGCCAGCGGGGCCAGTTGCGGCTGGTCCAGCCAGGCCTCGATGTCCTTCACAAACCGGCGGTAACGCCTGCCGTTGAGGGCCCGCACCACCTGCCGATGTCCGGCGTCCAGCCGTTCCGCCAGCTCGGCGTTCAGACGGCGGACGGCAGGTGCCGTGCCGGGAGCGCCCGGCACTACCCTCCGCTCCAATTGCCGATCCAACTGCCGACCCAAATCCGCGCGTGCATTCCCGGGGGCCTCGTCCGTGCCGTCCCCGTCGTCGGACCCGGCCGTTCCGGTTCCGTTGTCCTGCTCGCGGCCCCGGGCCTCGCCGTCCTGCTCGCGGCCCCGGGCCTCGCCGTCGCCCCGGGCCTCGCCGTCGGCCTGGTCTTCGACGGCGACGGCCAGCAACCGCCTCAGGCGTTCGGCCTGCACCTCCGCATCCCTGGCGGCAGCCAATTCGCCGGCGAGCCACTTCAGTTCGGCCTGCAGCAGGTCCGGCGGCGGGTCCAACAGTTTCCGGTAGGCCTTCAAGACCGAGCGCACCCGGCGGGTCGCGGTGCGCATCTGGTGCACGGCATCCGGGGCGTTCCGCCGGGCGGGCCCGGCCAGTTCCTTGAGTTGAAGAAAATGTCCGCGGGCGGCATCCAGCAGCAAGTCGCCGGCCGGGCCTTTGAGGCTCGGCTCAGCGTGCGGTGGCAGCGGTGATGCGCCCTGCTCGTGGTCTGCCGGTGCACCCTGCTCGTGGCCGGCCGATGCGCCCTGCTCGTGGTCTGCCGGTGCAGCCTTCGGCCCGCCCTGGTCCGCGCCTTTGGTGGACATGCCCGCAGTGTACCGCGGACGGTAATCGGTCCTCCGGCGCGCCTGCACGGCGGGCCGTGGTGGCCGGTAGGCTAGACCCCGTGGACGCAACCATGATCATCATTTACGTAGTCATCGCCATCGCCGTCATCGGCCTCGTGGCAACGCTTTTGCTGCGCGGGCGCAGGACTCCGCCGGGCACCTACACCACCACCCGGGACGCCAACGACCCGGCCGCGCCGCCGGCCGGGGGCGGCACCGACACACTGGAAGCGCCCCGCGGACCAACGGCCACGGCACCGCCCGTCGGGGTGCCGACCGAAGAGGAACCGCTGCCGGTCGGCGTCGAAATTCCGGAGGACGCCGCGGCGCTGGAGACCATTCCGGTGGAAACACCGGCGCCGGTGCAGGGCCGCCTGGCCCGGTTGCGCGCCCGGCTGGTCAAGTCCAACAACGCGCTGGGCAAGGGACTGCTGGCGCTGCTCGCGAGCGACAAGATCGACGAGGACGTCTGGGACGAAATCGAAGAGACCCTGCTGCTGGCCGACCTCGGCACGGACCCGACGCTGGAACTGGTGGACGCGCTCAGGGACCGGGTGAAGGTGGAGGGCAGCCGGAACCCGGAGCAGGTCAAGGCCATGCTGCGCGAGGAACTGATCAAGCTGGTGGACCCGTCCATGGACCGGTCGCTGGCCGTGATGCGCCACGCCGACCGCCCCGCCGTGATGATGGTGGTGGGCGTCAACGGCGTTGGCAAGACCACCACGGTGGGCAAGCTGGCCCGCGTGCTGGTGGCCGAGGACAAGGACGTGATCCTGGGCGCCGCGGATACCTTCCGTGCGGCCGCGGCCGAGCAGCTCGCCACCTGGGGCTCGCGTGTGGGAGTTCCCACGGTGAAGTCCGACGTCGATGGTGCGGACCCAGCCTCTGTCGCCTTTGAGGCGGTCAAGGCCGGCATCGATCAGGAAGTCGACGTGGTCATGGTGGACACCGCCGGCCGCCTGCAGAACAAGGTGGGCCTGATGGACGAACTCGGCAAGGTCAAGCGCGTGATCGAAAAGCAGGCCACAGTCGATGAAGTCCTGCTGGTGCTGGACGCCACCACCGGCCAGAACGGGCTGAACCAGGCCAAGGTCTTCGCGGAGGTCGTCAACATCACCGGCATCGTGCTGACCAAGCTCGACGGCACCGCCAAGGGCGGCATCGTGGTGGCCATCCAGCGCAGCCTGGGCGTGCCGGTGAAGCTGGTGGGCCTGGGCGAAGGCGCCGACGACCTGGCCCCGTTCGAAACCGAAGACTTCGTGGACGCCCTGCTGAACTAGGTGGACACGCCGCTGGACTAGTAGGCCGGTGCCCCTTAGGCGCCGCCCGCTATGGGCAGGGCATCGACCCAGGTCAGCGCACCAACCAAGGGCAACCCACACCGCACGACGGCGATCCCTCCTGCCGGGCCTGACGCCCGGCGGGAGGGACTTTCCTTTAAACCGCGGTGGAGCTCAAACCGCGGTGGAGCTTAAACTGCGGTGGAGCTTAAACTGCGGGAGCCTAAACCGCGGTGGAGCGCAGGTTCTGCCGACGCTTCGTCGACTGCGCGCCCGCTTCGGACGGAACGCCCAGGGTGCGGAGGGCGATGAGCAAGCCCCAGAGCACCGCGGCGATGGCCAGCAGCGTGACGTCCACGCTGCCTCCGGTCTCCGGACCCAGCAGCCAGCTGATGCCGAGCGACACGGCGCTGAAGCTCAGCACGGTCCGCAGAAGTGAACGCGCCGCGAACCAGAGGGCATGCAGCAGGCTCGCCGCGGCCAGCGTCAGGCCCAGGGCACCTTGGACCGGCCAGTGATCGATGCCCATGGTCCAGT
Organism: Arthrobacter sp. NPDC089319; assembly: GCF_040684925.1. Taxonomy (NCBI): domain Bacteria; kingdom Bacillati; phylum Actinomycetota; class Actinomycetes; order Micrococcales; family Micrococcaceae; genus Arthrobacter; species Arthrobacter sp. NPDC089319. The sequence goes on from NZ_JBFBGZ010000008.1 coordinate 137,506, forward strand.
ATTCGGGTTCTGATCCTGTGGCGCGGGAGATGTCCAGCGCGTACCAGGCGTAGGTGGCCCAGAAGGGGAGGGCCAGCACGGCCAGCACCAGCAGCGGCCAGTCCACCGACAGCACCGGCTTCTGGTACCGGGTGCCGGCCCGTCGGGCGGACCACAGCAGGCCGAGGGACATGACGCCGAGCACCCCGGCCATCACCACCGGGCCGAAGCTGAAGCCGAGCAAGGCACCCAGGAGGAGCGCTGCCGTCGTGAGCCACAGCAGGGCGAGGACCGGCCAAACGTCCCGTGGCCGGAACACAGCCCAGCCGAATGGCAGGGCCACCGCAAAGGTGGTGAGGACGCCCCAGCTGGTCTCCAGCGCCGCAACCTCGGCGAAGAAGGAATCCTCAACGAACATGGTCGACAGATCGATCAGTCCGAAACCGGGCAGCACGGCCCAGAAAAGCACCGCGAACCCCGCGAAAATGCGTCCCCCAACGGTCATGGGTCAGAGAATAGCGGTGCACACGGTGCTTGGCTACAGACGCGAGCTTGGCGCAGAAACTGCCATTTGCCGGCGGTGGTGCCGGGCGACGCGGGTCAGTCCGCCGCAGCTTCCTTGACGGGCTTCATCAGCGTCTCGCGGCCGAACACCAGCCAGAGCAGGGCGGAGGCCAGCATGACCGCGCCGGTGACGCCGAAGGCCCACGCATAGTTGAGCCGGTCGGCCAACATGCCTGCCAGGACCGGGCCGATGATGGCCCCGGCGTCGGTGCCCATCTGGAAGACGGCCAGCACCTTGCCGCCGGTGCGGTCATTGCCGATGATGTCCCCCACGGCGGCCTGCTGTGCCGGCCCGAGCAGCCCGGATCCGAAGCCGGCAATCACTGAGGCCGCCACGAAGGCCGGCACGGAATCGATGAAACCGATGGCTGCGATGGCAAGTCCGGCGACGGTGAGTCCGGCGACCACCAGCGGGCGGCGGCCGACGTTGTCCGCGAGTCGGCCGGAGAAGGTCAGGGCCATCGCGTTGCCGACGGCGAAGACGGCCAGCGCCAGGCCGGCGGTCGCCGGACCGGCACCCAGCACGGCCGCCGCGAACAGCGGAATCAGTGCCATCCGGACGCCGAAGGTGGCCCAGCCATTGGCGAAGGCTGAGACGACGGCGGCGCGATAGCCGGGATCCGACAGCGCCTCGCGCAGATCCATCGCGACCGGCGCCGGCCCGTCGTCGGCGGTCCTGGGGGCGGGCTTCTTTAGCAGGACGGCGACGACGGCGGCCGCCACGACCAGGGCCACGGCGTAGACCACGAAAGGCATCCGGAGTCCGAACCCGGCCAGCAGGCCGCCGACCACCGGTCCCAGGATGCCGCCCATCAGGAAGGTTCCCGCGTAGAGGCTGGAGACCCGGCCGCGTCCGTTCGGCGGGGCCAGCCGCAGGATCAGCGCCATGGCCGACACCGTGAACATGGTGGACCCCAGGCCGCCGAGGCCGCGGAAGATCAGCAGCTGCCAATAGTCCTGCGCCATCGCGCAGGCTCCGGTCGAAGCGGCCACAATCAGCAGCCCGGTGAGGTAGACGCGGCGCTCGCCCCAACGGCCCACCAGCACCCCGCCGGCGGGCGCGAACACCAGCCGGGCGAAGGCAAACACACTGACGATCACGCTCGCGGCCGCCACGCCGACGTCGAAACTGGCGGCGAACTGCGGCAGCACCGGCGCCACCAAGCCGTACCCGAGCGCGATTACAAAGGCTGCCGCAATCAGGACCTTGATATCCCGCGGCAGCGGAGTCTGCGCTTCCCGGCCCGGACGTTGCAGACCGGCCAGGCGGATATGGCGCTCCGTGCGGCGTGAAACTGGCATGTCATCAAGCCTAGCCCGGTTAAATTGGTGTCCTCGTGACAGCGGCCCGGGCCACGGCCTCTCCGCGCACGACCGGGTGGGCAGCGCCGTCGTTCGTAGCAGGTGCCACCCCACATGTGCCACGCCGCGGTCGGAGGCGGGCGCCGCCGTCGTGCGTTTGCCGCCGCCGTAACACTGCCGAAACACGCCGGACAAGCCGGTTTTACCTGGGCGGGTTTCTTGTAACACTCCCGCAATGCACGCCCCGGTTTGCCGAAACACGTCGTCGTCAGGCTTGAGTCAGCGGCGGGAAGCTACCTGCCGAAGGACGAGAGGACGTGAAGATGGATCTGTCAGCAGGTCACGTCTGGGTAATGATTTCGGCAGCCTTGGTGCTGCTCATGACGCCGGGATTGGCGTTCTTCTACGGCGGCATGACGAGGGCCAAGTCGGCCCTGAACATGATGATGATGAGTTTTTCCGCGATCGCGCTGGTTGCGGTGGTCTGGGTGCTGTGGGGTTACTCCATGAGCAGCGGCGAGGGAGTGGCTCAGCTCTTCGGCAATCCGATCGCCGCCTTCGGCCTTGAGTCGCTGCTGAACACCGAAGACCTGATTGGCGCAGGCTACGGTGCCACCTTCGCGATCATCACGGTGGCGCTCATCTCCGGCGCCATCGCCGACCGGGCAAAGTTTGGCGCGTGGGCGCTCTTCGTACCGATCTGGGTCACGCTGGTGTACTGCCCGCTGGCCTTCATGATCTGGGGCGGGGGACTGCTCGGCGCTGAAGGAGCCATCGGCGCGTGGGCCGGAGAGGCAATCGACTTCGCCGGCGGCACCGTGGTGCACATCAACGCCGGCGTGGCCGGCCTGATCCTGGCCCTGATCCTGGGCAAGCGCAAGGGCTTCGGCAAGGACCCGGCCCAGCGCCCGCACAACATTCCGCTGGTGATGCTTGGCGCCGCTCTGCTGTGGTTCGGCTGGTTCGGCTTCAACGGCGGCGCGGCAGGTTCGGCCGAGGAAGCCGGGCTGATCTGGGTCAACACCATGGCCGCTCCGGCCGCCGCCATGCTGGGCTGGCTGGTGACCGAGCGCATCCGCGACGGCCGTCCCACCTCGCTGGGGGCAGCATCCGGCGTGGTTGCAGGCCTGGTGGCCATCACCCCGGCCTGTGCGAACGTCTCCCCGGTGGGCGCAGTTGGCCTGGGCCTGGTGGCCGGCGTGCTGGCAGCGCTGGCGGTCGGGCTGAAGTACCGGTTCGGTTATGACGATTCGCTGGACGTGGTGGGTGTCCACCTGGTGGCGGGCCTGGTCGGCACGCTGGCCCTGGGCTTCATCGCCCTGCCGGTCGAGGGTGTTGGCGGCGGCCTCTTCTACGGCGGCGGCGTCGCCCAACTGTGGGCACAGACCGTGGCCGCAGTGGTATCCGTGGTGTTCTGCGCGGTGCTCACCGTCCTCATCGGGCTGGCGATCCACAAGACCATCGGCTTCCGGGTGACCGAAGAGCAAGAGGTCACTGGCGTGGACCTGACCCAGCACGCCGAATCCGCGTACGAGTTCGGCGGCCTGGGGACCGGCGGCACGTTCATCCCGCACCCGGCTACCGACCGCAGCGCGCATGGCGCGGGCGCCCGATCGGCCATCAAGGAAGAGGTCAACGCATGAAACTGGTGACAGCGATCATTCGGCCGCAAAAGCTCGACGCCGTCCGCAACAGCTTGGAAAGCTACGGCGTCCAGGGCCTGACCATCAGCCAGGCAAGCGGATATGGCCGGCAGCGCGGTCACACCGAGGTTTACCGCGGCGCGGAATACACCGTGGACCTGCTGCCCAAGATCCGGATCGAAGTGCTGGTCGCGGACGAACAGGCGGACGACATCGTCGATGTCCTGGTCGCCACGGCCAATACCGGCCACGCCGGCGACGGCAAGGTCTGGCTGGTTGACGTCCACGAAGCCGTGCGGGTGCGCACCGGCGAACGTGGCGAGGCAGCCATCTAGGCCGCTTACTCTCCGACAGCTCCAAAGCCCGGTTGCTTTGGCCGCCCCTGTGGCGGCCGGGCAGCCGGGTTTTTGGTGTGCGCGCATTGCACGGTTTGCCATGCGCTGGAAGCCAGATCACCTGACGAACGTGTTGGCGACTTGTCCTATTCAGGCGGGACCTGTCCTACACGAGATGTTCCCCACCTCCGGCAGCCGTGTTGTCCTACACAGGCCGGTCTTCTCCTGCACAAGCCGCTCCCGGCCTCGACATCTGTCCTGTCCTACACAGGGCCGCGCCGGCTGTCGTTTGTGCACATTCGTCGAACATCCGTTCTACCCGAAGCTTGCGCTGCGTAGCGTTGAAGCATGGCAGCGGACCCGTTGGACGAGGCGCAGGAGCCGGAGGAACACTCCGGCTCCAAAGCCACGCCCGACGGAGTGTCGAAAGCTGTGCACGGCGCCGAGCAGGAATCGGAGCATGACTCCGAGCCGGAGGCTGAGCTTGCCGCCGAGCCGGTCCCCAGTCCCGACGGAACCGCCCCTGCTCAATCTGCAGCCGATCCTGCCACAGCGGAGGACGGACTCCCATCAGAACTTGCCGCCTGTGGAACTGCCCCGGCAGCCGCCGATTCTCCGGTCGCCTCCGGCCCGGAAGGTGATACCCCGGAAGGGGTGCCACCGGCGCGGGAGTTGTGGGAGGAGGACTGGCGGGAGCTGGAACCGGCGGAACTGGCCGGGCTGCTCGCCGGCACCGACCCCGAGACCCTGGACGACTGGTCCGTCCTCGAATACCTCAAAGCCGTCCGCAAACACGAGGCCTGGACCCAGTCCCGCCGCACCCGCGGCCTGCACCGGATGGCCGTGCTCCGGCCCGCCACCGGCACCGATGCCGGGGCGCCGGACGGGATCTCCCGGCACGCCGCCCAGGAACTCGCCCCCATCCTCGCCCTGCCCCGCCGGCAGGCGGCCGCTGACCTAGCCGACGCGCACCAAATCGCCACCCACCTGCCCGCCACCCTGACCGCCCTGGATTACGGCGCCATCGACCTGCCCCGCGCCGCGGCGATCGCCCGCAAAGGCGCCGACCTCCCGCCGGACACCCTGGCCGAGTTCGAGCACACGGTCCTGGACGGCGCCGGGACCATCACCCTCGAATCCGTCCAGGCCCGCGCCCGCACCGCCCGCGACCGGCTCCACCCCGAACCCCTCGAGACCCGGCACCGGGCCGCGATGGAACGGCGCACCGTCCAATACCTCCCGCAGGACGACGGCATGGCCGACCTCTACATCCGCACCTCCGCGGACAAAGCCCTGCTCGCCTACAACCTGATCCAAGCCCACGCCAGGAAACTCCAAACCGCCAAAGAGAACCGCACCCTCGGCCAACTCCGCGCCGACGTCTTCACCGACATGCTCCTGCGCTACCCCGACCACGCCTACCAACCCGCCCCCACCACCGGCAACGGCACCACCACCGCCGCGCAGACAACAACACCGGAAGCCGCAGCCACGACCAAACCCGAAACCGCCGCCACGGAGACGGCCGCCCGGGACACTGCCACCGGCAACGGGGCCGCCGGCCAGGGCCACTGCACCTGCTGCGGCGCGAACACCACCGCCTCGGCCGCAGTCACCGCCCCGCTGACCACCCTGCTCCGGCTGGCCGAAGACCCCGGCGAACTCACCGGCTACGGACTCATCCCACCCGAAATGACCCGCAACCTCACCGCGCTGGCCAAATCCTGGCTCCTCGTGCTCACCGACGACCACGGCCAAGCCATCGCCGCCGCCAAAGACCTGCGCATCCCGCCCGAATGGCTCAAACGCCTCGTCCGGCTACGCGACCGGCACTGCCGCGATTTCGGCTGCACCGTCCCCGCCGACCAATGCGAGATCGACCACACCATCGCCTGGGAAGACGGCGGCAAAACAGTGGCCGAGAACCTCGGCGCCCGCTGCAAACCCGGCCACAAAACCAAACACCACGGCGGCGGAACCGTCACCCAAAACAAGGACGGAACCCTTCACTTCACCACCCGCTCCGGCCACACCCACACCACCACCCCCGACGAAGGCTGGGCCATCACCTACCCCACAACCGAAGACCAAGCCAGCAACACAACCAGCCCGGGAAAAAGCGCAGCAGGTGGGCCCGCCGACGCAGAGGACGGCGAACCATGCGACGAAACGCAGCCGCCCTTCTGATGGAAGCAGCGCGGCGCTGCCTATCCACGGCGTTGCTTATCCAGGGCGTTGCTTATCAGGGGAGCGGGGTGTCGCTCCGGGACGTGCCCCAGCCGGCCGGACCAAGGCTCCCGGCCTCATACTCTTCCAGCGGCACCACGTCATTTTTCCAGGCGTTAAGGACTGGTTCGACAATCCGCCAGCAGTCCTCGGCGATGTCTCCGCGGACAGACAACAGCGGGTCGCCGTGCAGGACGCCTTCTAGGACTTCGCCGTAGGGCAGGAGGTCTGCGGCGTGCAGATCCGCCGCCAGCACTGCCCGGTCCAGCGTGAAGAGGTCACTCGGGCCGTTGACATCGATCTCCAACCGCAGGGTTTCGGGCCCGAGGCCGATCCTCAATCGAGTGGGTGAGTCGACGCCCTTAAATCCTGCAGGCAGGTGATTGACCGGCTTGAAGGTGATGATGACTTCCTTCTTCGGTTTGGCCAGCGCCTTGCCCGAGCGCAGGATGAACGGCACGCCCGCCCAACGGCTGTTGTTGATGGAAACCTCAACTTCAGCAAGGGTTTCTGTTTTTCGCGAGGGGTCCACGCCCTGTTCTGCGGTGTAGTCGGGTATGTCACGGTCGCCGATGCGGCCAGCGGTGTAGCGGGCCCGCCGGGTGCTATTGGCGAAATCGGGGTTGACGCTGGCAGCCCGCATCACGCTGCCGATGTGGTCGCGCAGGTCTCGCTCCGTGAGGGTGGCCGGCGGGTTCAAAGCCGTCAGCGCCATGACCTGCAGCAAGTGGCTCTGGATCATGTCCCGCAATGCCCCGGCGCCGTCGTAGTAGCGGGCGCGCCCCTCCAGGGCCAGGGATTCGTCGTAGAAAATCTCCACTTTGGCCACATGCTCATTGCTGAGCAGCGGTTCCAAGAGGCGGTTGGCGAAGCGCAGACCCAGGATGTTGAAGACGGTCGCCTTGCCCAGAAAATGGTCCACCCGGTGGATATGGTCTTCCGGCACCAGCTTCAGCAACATCTTGTTCAGCAACTCAGCCGACTCGAGGCTGGTGCCGAACGGTTTCTCCAGCACCAGACGGGTCCCCTCCGGCACCTCCTCGGGCCGGAGCACTTCGCACGCTTTCTGGCTGACGGCCGGCGGCAGGGCGAAGAACACAGCCACCGGGCCGTCCAACTCCGCCAGCAGCTTGGCCAGAGCGCCCTCGGCGGTCACATCCACCGAGTGGTATTGCGTGTCTTGCTGGATGTCGAGCAGCTGCTGCCGACCGTCGTCGTTCGCGGCACCAGCACAGGAATCGAAGGCGCCGCTGACGCGTTCCTGCCATCGTGAGGAGTCCCAGTCATCGGAGCCGGCGCCCACCAGCTTCAGTCCGGTGGTTTTGCCCTGAGCAATCAGCTTGCCCAGCCCAGGCAGCAGCAGTCGGCCGGTCAGATCGCCGGATGCCCCGAGGATGAGCAGTGTCCGGATCTGCATCGGTCCGCTGGCATAGGGGGAGGAGACGTCCTTGGTCTGGGTCTGTTCAGCGCTCACGATTCCCACCTTGCCATGGCCGCGACCCGGAGGGAACGGTACCGGAGGCAGGTGCAGGGACGGCGGTCTACAGACTTGTGTGGCCCAGCCTCCGCAGAAGGGCATCAAAGGACGGCGCGACTGAGGCCACCGCCAGTTGATACCCTTAAGAGCTGAACTCCGGCGTAGCCCGGGGATTGTGAACCAGATCGACGAAAGTAGACACGGCGCGTGTTCAATTCACTCTCTGACCGGTTGACCTCAACCTTCAAGAATCTGCGCGGCAAGGGACGCCTGTCCGAGGCCGACGTCGATGCCACCGTGCGCGAAATCCGGCGTGCCCTGCTTGACGCCGACGTCGCCGTGCCCGTGGTGCGCGAGTTTACCGCCCATGTGAAGGAACGCGCCCTCGGCGAGGAAGTCTCGGGCGCCCTGAACCCGGGCCAGCAGGTCGTCAAGATCGTCAACGACGAACTGGTCAACATCCTCGGCGGCGAGACCCGCCGCCTCAAGCTGGCCAAGAACCCGCCGACCGTGATCATGCTCGCCGGCCTGCAGGGCGCCGGTAAAACCACGCTGGCGGGCAAGCTGTCCAAGTGGTTCAAGGGCCAGGGCCACAGCCCGCTGCTGGTCGCCGCCGACCTGCAGCGGCCCAACGCCGTGACCCAGCTTCAGGTCAACGGGCAGCGCGCCGGCGTGCCCGTCTTCGCCCCGCACCCGGGCGTCCAGTCCGAGTTCGATTCGGTGACCGGCGATCCGGTGGCCGTTGCCCGCGACGGCATCGCCGAAGCGCGGCAGAAGCTGTACGACGTGGTCATCGTGGACACCGCCGGCCGGTTGGGCGTCGATGCCGAGATGATGCAGCAGGCCGCGAACATCCGCGCCGCCATCAACCCGGACGAAGTCCTCTTCGTGATCGACGCGATGATCGGCCAGGACGCGGTCAATACCGCGCAGGCGTTCAACGAGGGCGTCAACTTCACCGGCGTCGTCCTTTCCAAGCTCGACGGCGATGCCCGCGGCGGTGCGGCGCTTTCCGTCGCGTCGGTGACCGGCAAGCCCGTGATGTTCGCATCCACCGGCGAGAACCTGGACGATTTCGAGATCTTCCACCCGGACCGGATGGCCAACCGCATCCTGGACATGGGCGACATCCTCACCCTGATCGAGCAAGCGGAGAAGTCCTGGGACAAGGGCGAAGCCGAGCGGATGGCGCAGAAGTTCGCCGACCAGGAAGACTTCACGCTGGACGACTTCCTCGCCCAGATGCAGCAGATCCGCAAAATGGGCTCGATGAAGAAGATGCTCATGATGATGCCCGGCGCCGCCAACATGCGCCAGCAGCTGGAGAACTTCGACGAGCGCGAGATCGACCGGGTGGAGGCGATCGTCCGCTCGATGACCCCGCACGAGCGTGTTGCGCCGAAGATCCTCAACGGTTCCCGCCGCGCCCGCATCGCCAAGGGCTCCGGCGTCCACGTCTCCGAGGTCAACGGCCTGCTGGAACGCTTCGGCCAGGCCCAGAAGATGATGAAGAAGATGGCGCAGGGCGGCGGCATTCCGGGTATGCCCGGGGTAGCCGGCCCCGGCGGCTTCGGCGGCGCACGCAAGAAGCAGCAGGCAGCCAAGGGCAAGAAGAAGACCCGCTCCGGCAACCCGGCCAAGGCGGCGCAGGAACTGCGCGAGGCCGAGGAGCGGCGCAAGAACAAGGCATCGGTTCCGGCCGGAAGTGCCTTCGGTGCCCCGCAGGACGGACAGGACTTTGATCCGTCGGCGCTGAACCTGCCGAAGGGCTTCGAAAAGTTCCTCGGCAAGTAGTCCGCCCACGTTCCATATGCAGTGTTGAATGCCCCGCCGGCGAGTCCGGCGGGGCACTTGGCATCTAGGGGGAAGGTAAGCTGGGTTGCTGAATCGTTTCGGCGACGACGACGAGGGCCGTGAAGCCCCACCGGCGAGGCAGCGCAGCGAAGGAGTTTTGTGGCAGAGCAGGCACCCAGCGGCGTGGACCGCCCGGCCGGAAGGCGGCAGGCCGCCGTCGTCGTCATTGTCCGTAGCGTCGGCGGTGCCGTGGTGCTGCTGAACGGCGCCGCTGGCCCCGCTCTGCCGGCTGCTGCGGTGCGGCCGGGTGAAGACCCGCGGTCCGCTGCGTCCCGAGTGCTCGCCGAATGCTCCCTGCCGGTGCCGCCGGGGCGCATCTTGGCGCTGGATTACCAGCCGGTGGCTCCAGCGCCCGCCGAAGCCATCACCTTTGTGTACGACGGCGGAACGTACGACGGCGGTGAGCTCGCCGCGGGTGCCGGGGGACAGGCCGTCTTCCTCCCGGTGGAACAGGCCGAAGCGGTCCTGGACAGCGCGCAGTCCGCCCAGCTGGCCGCCGGTCTCCGCGCCCATGAACTGCTCACGGTGGTGGAACTGCGCAACGGGCAGGTGCTGCGGACAGCGCAGTCCCGCGTGCCGGAACGCGAGCTGGCGCCGCAGGTCTGGGAACCCGAGCCAGCGGCCGGCTCGAAAGGAACTGTCGGGTCCGGCGTCTAGTATTTCTCCCATGGCATGCGGCAGCGGAGAGCGGGTGGTCTTTGTCCACGGCACGGACAGCTTCGGTGCAGCGGCCTGGCCGCACCAGCACCGGCTGGCCGGACGCTACGACTGCCTGTTCCTCCGCCGCCACGGGTTTGACCTGCAGTCCGACCCGCTGCCGACCGACTTTGATCAAGACAACCGGATCATCGGCCGGCATCTCGGCGAGGGCGCCCATGTGGTGGCACACGCGCAGGGCGCCGTCGCGGCCATGATGGCCGCCGTGGAGCACCCGGATAAGGTGCATTCGCTGACGCTGTTCGAGCCGGCATGCTTATCCCTGACCGCCGATTTGCCCGCCACCCGGGCCTACCGCCAACGGCTGGAGCCATTGTTCGCTGCCCGCGGTGAGCTGACCGACGAGGAGTACCAGCGCGAGTTCGTCCGGCTGGTGGTCGGGGCCGAAGCGCTGCCGCTGACCACCGCGGCCGACCGGGCACAGGCCACGCGGGAACGGCTGCAGGCACCGCCGTGGAACGCGCCGCTGCACATTGTCCCAGGTCTGCCCACGCTGGTGGTCACTGGCGGCTGGGAACCGCTGTATGAGGAAGTGGCCCACTACCTGTCCGGCACCGGCGCCATCCACCGCCACGCCGGCGGGCACCACCGTCCGCAGGACACAGCCCAGGGCCATGCGCTGCTGGAAGCCTTCCTGGCCGGCCAGGCACTGCCGGACTGACCGGAGGATTTCCGCCCGTCGCTGCGCAGCCGGACCGACCAGAGGTTGCTAGCGTTGAGCTATGAACCAAACAGGCTGGGAACCGGCGTCCGGACAACTGTGGTGGCCATGGCCGCTGGACGAGGCCGGAGTGGCGGCACTGCAGCAGCAACTCACCAACCGGTCCCTGCTGGGCGCCTTCGCCGGCGGAGTCCCGCAGCCCGGCGACAGCGTGGTGTCCCTGCTCCTGGCCGTCAACACGGAGCAGCGCGCGGCGGTCTTGGATACCGCCGGCAAAGCGGTACCAGGCCCGGACGTCGCGGCGCTGGTCCGCGGGCTCTCCGCCGATCTAGGGGCGGCTGTGGAGATTGACGGCGTCGAATACGAGGCGCCGGCACCGGAAGCCGCGCTGGAACTGGAAGCCGTGCCCGAACCGGACGACGCCGAAGAGTTCGAAGCGCCGGATGCCGCCGAGCTGCGCACCGTACTGGTGGGAAAGTTTCGGCGCGAGGATCTGATGATGTTCGGTGCAATCAACGGCGTGGAAGTCCACGTTTTGGAGTCCGGGAAGGGAAGCGCTGACCAGTCTGCGTCCGGGCAGCGCATCGTGCTGGTCCACGGCGAGGCGGCGCCGGGGCTCTACAACTGGCCGGCCTCCGCCAAACCCATCGTGGCGTTGATGGATCTGGACGGTTTCCGTGCGGTGGAGGCATGGCTGCCCGGAACCCGCCGCGACCCGGATACTAGTTTCTGGCACGCTTGGGAGGGGCCGGCCAAGCCGTTCCCGTCGGCCTCCCGCGCCGACGCCGAGGCACTGCGGCTGCTCGGCCGGATTGTGCATCCCGAAGGCCCCGATCCGCGGCGGCTCAGCGAAGTCCTCGGACTGGAGCCGGGCGCCGTTCAAGGACTGCAAGAGCTGATGGCCTCGCCGGACGAGCCGGGGATCTTGGCCCGCGCCGGCCAACTCCTGGAACTGCCGCCGGTCGCCGCCCGGCTGGCCGAAGGATCTCTGCCGCCTGACAGGGTGCCCGGAATGGAGACCCTCCCGGTCCAATCAATCGGCAAAGCTCTGCTGGAACTGGCCAGCACCCCCGCCGAAGGGAGGGGGCCGCTGGCCGCCTGGCAGCGCGCCGTCGTCGCACGCCCCGGCATGTTGGCCGGCAGCGCCGCCGCCGCGACCGCCGGAGCCGCGCTGCTGTTCCGGGCCGCGGGCCGGAAACCGGCCAGCGCCCGGTTGCTGCGCGCCGGTGCCCTGGGCCTGGTACTGCAGGCCGCTGGGGACGTGGCGTTGGGCAGCTACCTGGCTTACCGTCGGCGCCGCTGATACCCGGAAACCCCGGCCAGACGTTCGACGGCGTCGAGTCCGGCCTCCGTGCCTGGCCAATGCCGGCGCAGCGGATCCGGTCCCGCCGACCGAACCATCGCGCGCAGCAGCCAGGCGGCCACCAACACGTCGTCGGCGTAGCCGAGCACCGGGACGAAGTCGGGAACCAAGTCGATGGGTGAGGCCAAATAGGCCAGCAGCAGGAGCGGTAGCAGCCGCGTGCGGAACGGCAGTTCCGGGTCGGCCGCCAGCCGGCGCAGCAGACGTAGCAGATCGGGCAACAGGCGCAAGGCGTCCCGCATGCGGACGGTGTCCGGATGACGCCGCGCGTACCCCCACAGAGCCAGGAGCATCAGGGCATACAACAGCGCCAGCCCGCCGGCCACGACGAGGACGGGTTCCCACCATTGCATCGCGGCATCCTGACTCGAAGTGACTCTTAGGAATCAGGTTACCGGCCCGGGCCGCGGCGGGATCGGCCGGAGGCTGCCCCATGCCGGCAGGATCGGCCGTCGGCCGGCCGGTACCGCCAAGTTCGACTGCCGGCCGGGACCGGCGTCGAAATCAGCTACCGGTCCGCCCGATGGCGCTCTTCCGAACCGGCGGAGTAGCGCGGCCTTCACCCCCGAAACAGGGGACTGGAATAAACGTGAAGCTTCAAGTATTATATTTACATGAACTTTCAAGTAAACCCCCAGGACCTGCTCTCCGCCGACCTCAGCATGGGCACCGTGATGCTCAAGGTGGGGGACATGAAGAACATGACCAGCTACTACCAGCAGGCGCTGGGGCTGGACCCTGTCTCCGAGGGACTCGGCGGGGTTTTCCTGGGCCGCGGCACCACGCCGCTGCTCCACCTGGCACCGGCCAACGGGCTGCAACTGCCGTCCCGCGGAGAGGCCGGTCTGTTCCACACTGCCTTCCTGTTCGAGAACCAGTCTGACCTGGCGGCCACCGTAGCCACCGCCGCGCAGACCGATCCCTCCCGCTTCACCGGCAGCGCCGACCATCTGGTCAGCGAGGCGTTCTACTTCACCGACCCGGAGGGCAACGGCATTGAGCTCTACTGGGACCGCCCGCGCGACCAGTGGTCGTGGAACGAGACCGCCGAGGGCAAGGAAGTCCACATGGACAGCCTGGCCCTGAACCCGCAGACCTACCTGCAGAGCCACCTGACCGAGGCGTCGCTCGCCAGCCAGCGCCAGTCCGGCGCCGGCATCGGCCACGTGCACCTCCAGGTCGGCGACACCAACATCGCCGAAGAGTTCTACGTGAAGACCCTGGGCTTCGAGCGCACCGCCGGCTGGCATGGCCAGGCGCTGTTCGTCGCTGCCGGCGGCTACCACCACCACATGGCCATGAACGTCTGGAACAGCCGCGGCGCAGGCCCGCGCAAGGACACCCTGGGTCTGGGCGAAGTGCTCATCCATGTGCCGGCCGACGACGAGGTGGGCGCCTTAGCCGAGCGGCTGACCAGCGCCGGCGTCTCGCATCACCACACCGGCGCCGAGCTGCGCTTCGAGGATCCGTGGCGCAACCAGCTGCGCATCGCCGTCGGCTAACCGGAAACCCGCCCGCTGCGGCTAGGCTGAAAGAGAACCATCGGTCTAGCCGCGGAAGGGCTTGCATATGTCCGGAACCACCGAAATCTTCGTTGCCACCCACGATGCCGCCGTCCGGCGCGCCGCGGAACTCGAGGCCAGCGTCGAATCCCGCGGCGAAACCGACGGACCCATGGCCGCGGTCGGGGATGCGCCCAGCCTCCGGCTCAATGGCGTCACCGACCTGGAGGTCGAGATCCTCGGCGGCCTGGCCGCTAAGGCGGTCGGAGCCGCCGGCGGCGAGTCGCTGGACATGGCCGACGTCTCCAGTGACTACCTGATGGTGGCCTCGGATGGCATGGTCCAGTCGCTGGCTGAACTCTTGACCCATACCGACGACGCCGGTGCCTCCTTAATCCCGGAGGTCGCCGCTCTGTGGGCTGCCGAAGAGGATATGCCGTTCAGCGGCGAGATCGCCGAGGACCACGTCCGCCGGATCGCGGAACTGGCGTCGCAGGCCGAGCAGGCCGAACGCCAGCAGCTCTACGTCTGGTCCAGCACCGCCGAAGCCTAGCCTCGGTGGCCGACCCATTCGGTGGCCGGCAAAGTGAGCGTCTGCTATTGCCCCGCCCGGTGGTCGACCAAGTGAGGGCCAGCGATTGCCCGCCCGGTGGTCGACCAAGTGAGCGCCAGCGAACGCGCGGAGACCGCGCAAAACCAAAGCACCGCCGTCGAGTCGCGCGGATTGGTTCCTATCTGGCACAATAGACAGGTACTCGATCTGCGCGGCCCCTCTCTCCGTGTATGCATCTTGTCCTTTGAACCCCAACCATGGCCCGCCCCACGGGAGCAGACATACGGGTTCGCCCATTTTCAGAACCAGGAGTGACCACAACAGTGGCCGTAAAGATTCGCCTTAAGCGCTTCGGTAAGAAGTTCTCTGCCCACTACCGCGTCGTTGTCATGGATTCCCGCGCCAAGCGCGACGGCCGTGCCATCGAAGAGATCGGGCAGTACCACCCGACCGAAGAGCCCTCGTTCATCGAGATCAACTCCGATCGCGCTCAGTACTGGCTCGGCGTCGGCGCCCAGCCGACCGAACAGGCTGCAGTCCTGCTCAAGATCACCGGTGACTGGCAGAAGTTCAAGGGTATTGAGGGCCAGGAAGGCACTCTCAAGACCAAGGAAGCCAAGGAAGCCTTCGTGGCTCCCGAAAAGGGCTCCGTGATCATCCCCGAGGCCATCACCCCGAAGGCCAAGAAGGAAGAAGCTGCCGAGGCTCCGGCCGAGGAAGCTGCAGACGAAGCCGAAAAGGCTGAGTAATGCTGGCTGAAGCGCTCGATCATCTGGTCCGCGGGATCGTTGACAGTCCCGAGGACGTCAAGGTCACGCAAAAGAACAACCGCCGCGGTGACATCATCGAGGTGCGTGTTCATCCGGAGGATCTGGGCCGCGTCATCGGCCGCCAGGGCCGCACCGCCCGCGCACTGCGCACCGTGGTGAACGCCTTGGCCGATGAGCAGGTCCGCGTCGACGTGGTGGACACCGACCGCCGACGCTGATCCGGATCGGCGCTGCCCGGCGTCATGCCAGGCACCCATTCCATAACCTCCGGCCCCTGTACCAGCTAATGGTCCAGGGGCCGGACGTTTTTCACCCCACGGACGTTTTCCCAAGGAGTCTGCATGCAGCTACAAGTTGCCCGGATCGGCAAGCCCCACGGCATTCGGGGTGAGGTCACCGTACAGGTATTGACCGATGCTCCCGCTGACCGCTTCGTGCCCGACGTCGAACTGACCGTGGAGCCGGCGAGTCTTGGGCCGTTGACCGTGAGCAGCGCCCGCTGGAACAAGGACATCCTGCTGCTGGGCTTCCATGAAGTCTCGGACCGTAACGGTGCCGAAGAACTCCGCGGCGCCAAGCTCTTCATCGATACCGACGACGTCGAGGACGACGACGATGCCTGGTACGAACACGAACTGGTCGGCCTCGACGTGCGCGTGGGGGACGAGGTAGTGGGCAAGGTGTCCGGGCTGAACACCATGCCGGCCCAAGACCTGCTGGTCGTGGAAAACGTCAAGGGCGAGGAAGTCCTGGTGCCCTTCGTCGAAGCCATCGTGCCGGAGGTCGATGTGGAAGCCGGTTTCGTCCGGCTCACCCCGCCGGCCGGGCTGTTTGAGCTGAACTCGCCCGACGCACAGGAAGCCCCCGACGACGGCGAGGGGGAGCGCTAAGTGCGCATCGACGTCGTCAGCATCTTTCCGGAGTATCTGGCAGCGCTGGATCTGTCGCTGATTGGCAAAGCCCGGCAGGACGGACTCCTGGCGTTGAAGGTGCATGACCTGCGCGACTTCACCACCGACCGCCATCGCACCGTGGACGACACCCCGTACGGCGGCGGTGCCGGCATGGTGATGAAGCCCGAACCCTGGGCCCTAGCCCTCGAATCGCTGGTCAACACCCCGTCGGCCGACCAAGTGAGCGCCTCCCCGGTGGTCGACCAAGTGAGCGCCAGCGAACGCGTGGAGACCCTAGCAAAGCCCGCCTCCCCGGTGGTCGACCAAGTGAGCGCCAGCGAACACGTGGAGACCCACGTGGAGACCCAAGCGCATCCCGCCGCTGCCCGCCCGATCCTGATCGTTCCCTCGCCCGCCGGCGAGGTCTTCAACCAGGCCCTTGCCTACGAACTCGCCCTCGAGGACCATCTGGTCTTCGCCTGCGGCCGGTACGAAGGCATCGACGAGCGTGTCCTTGAGTGGGCCGCTGAGCACTTCCGGGTGCGCCCGGTCAGCCTCGGCGACTACGTGCTCAACGGGGGAGAAGTGGCCGTGCTGGCCATGGTTGAAGCCGTGGGCAGGTTGGTGCCCGGCGTCGTCGGCAATCCCGAATCGCTGGTGGAAGAGTCGCATTCGGACGGGCTGCTGGAGTACCCCGTCTACACCAAACCGTCGGACTGGCGCGGCCGCGGCATTCCGGACGTGTTGCTGAGCGGCAACCATGCCAAGATCGCCCGGCACCGCCGCGACGAACAACTGCGCCGCACCGCCGAACGCCGGCCGGACCTGATTCTGGCGCTGGATCCGGAGACGCTGGATAAGGCGGACCGCGCCACTCTGGGCTCGCTCGGCTACATCATCACCCCGACGCAGATCCGGCCGGTTACGTCGGAGTCAGGGGTTGCCGTCGAAGCGACCCCGCACACCCCCTGATCTCGTAGCCAGGGGGAGATCTGCCCGCCATGTCAGGGGTTGCCGCCAACGACCTCGCAGGGGCCGCAGAGGTCGGAGCAGGTATTGGATCGCCGCGGAATTAGAGCTTCGGCCGCGCCATGTGGCAAAATAGAGGATTGTGTCCGCTGGGCGCGATCCTGCCACAGGGGGAGCGCTGCCAACAGTTGGATTCGCCGGCCGCCGATTCCCGGACGGGCCGGTTCTTGAATTTCGGCAGCGACTGTTGCAGGGTGCGCCCTGGCCGTCGCGCCGTAACCAAAGTGAATGACCTGTGGCGTTCACCAGGAGTGAGAAATGCATATCCTCGACTCTGTCGACGCAGCATCCCTGCGCGACGTTCCCGAGTTCCGCGCCGGCGATACCGTCAAGGTGCACGTGAACATCATCGAAGGCAAGACCGCTCGTATCCAGGTTTTCCAGGGTTACGTGATGGGCCGCCAGGGCCATGGTGTCCGCGAGACCTTCACCGTCCGCAAGGTTTCCTTCGGCGTGGGCGTGGAGCGTACCTTCCCGGTACACTCCCCGATCATCGACCACATCGAGGTCGTAACCAAGGGCGACGTTCGCCGCGCCAAGCTGTACTACATGCGCAAGCGCCACGGTAAGGCTGCCCGCATCAAGGAGAAGCGCGACTTCGGCACCGCCAAGTAAAGCTGCCCACAGCAGCTTCTTGACTTAGGCAGTGCAGCAAATCTCTGGTTCCCCGGACACTTCCGGGGAACCGCCAAGACGCCGGTCCGGACTTCCGGGCTGGCGTTTTGTGTTGGCCATCGTGGTCTGCGCGGTGGTGCTCAGTGCCATCGTGCGGGCAACACTGGTGGACGTTTACTACATTCCCTCCGGTTCCATGGAGCCGCTGCTGGAGACCGGAGACCGGGTGCTGGTCTCGCGCACCGACTACCACTTCGGTGAAATACGGCGCGGCGATCTGGTGGTCTTCGACGGCCGCGGCTCGTTCGCACCGTTCAACAGCGGCAACTCCCCGTTTGTGGATCTCCTGCAGCAGGCCGGCCAGTGGCTGGGCGTCGCCGGCAGCGACACCATCTACGTCAAGCGCGTGATCGGGCTGCCGGGGGACACCGTCAAATGCTGTGGTCCGGACGGCCGCCTGCAGGTCAACGGTGAAGCGGTGGAAGAGGACTATATTTTCGACGGCGACGCGCCCAGCGATATGGAGTTCTTCGTCGAGGTGCCCAAAGATAGATTGTGGTTGATGGGGGACCACCGCTCCGCCTCGGCGGATTCCCGTGCCCTCCTGGGGGCGCCCGGCGGGGGTATGGTTCCAGTTGAGCGGGTCATCGGCCGGCCGCTGAGCATCATCTGGCCGTTCGACCGGACGGCCGGTTTGGACCGGATACAGTTGGGTTCCCAGCCGGCGGACCAGCCCGCGGAGAATTGAGGATAGTGAGCATGAACCAGGACGACCCGAAGGACACTGGCGGGTACCAGCCGGACGCCTCCGGGCCGCAGAAACGCGATCGCACAAACCGCGAACGCAAGAACACCGGGCGAAACTCGCTGTTGTCGTGGCTGAAGGAGATCGCCACGATCGTCGCGGTCGCCGTCGTGCTTTCTTTCCTGATCAAGACGTTCCTCTTCCGTGCCTTCTTCATTCCGTCCACCTCAATGGAGGACACGCTGGAAGTGGACGACCGGATTTTCGTCAACCTGTTGGTGCCGCAGCCGTTCGCGCTCACCCGCGGCGATGTGGTGGTCTTCCAGGACGACCTCAGCTGGCTGCCTCCCAACGGGGAGCACAATGCCGGCAACTGGTTCCAGCAGTTCCTCACCTTCGTCGGCCTGATGCCCGACGCCTCGCAGCAGCATTTGGTTAAGCGCGTCATCGGCATGGGCGGAGACCATGTGGTCTGCTGCGACGCCGACGGCCGGATCTCGGTCAATGGCGAACCGCTGGACGAATCCCCGTATCTGGCTCCCGGCTCTGACAACACGCGGATCCCCTTCGACGTGACCGTGCCCGAGGGTAAAATCTGGGTCATGGGCGATAACCGGAATCATTCCGCGGACTCGCGCGAGCACCAGGACGAATCCTCTAAGGGCTTCGTTGACGTGGAATCCGTTGAGGGCAAGGCCAGCGTCATCGCCTGGCCGCTGGACCGCCTGAGCTTCCTGGGCAACTATCCGGAAGTGTTCGACGGCGTTCCGGCACCTTCCGCGGCGGCCGGCGCCGAGCCGCCCGCCATCACCCGTCAGAACGAGTCGCCGTGACATCCAAAGCCCCCACGCTGCGTTTTGAGCGTTCGTTCGTCGAGGCCGGACACCGCCTGGTCGCCGGTGCGGATGAGGTGGGCCGCGGCGCCCTTGCCGGTCCGGTCAGTGTAGGGATGGTGGCCATCGACGCGACCTCGGCCAAGCAGATCCGCGGCGTGCGGGACAGCAAGCTGCTCACCCCGGCCGATCGCGTGGCCCTGGTGCCCAAGATCCAGAAATGGGCGCTGGCCTACGGCGTGGGCCACGCCAGCGCCGCGGAGATCGACACGCTGGGCCTGATGGCGGCCATGCGGCTCGCCGGCGCCCGCGCCTGGGGTCAGGTACTGGCCACAGCCCGCCCGGACATCGTGATTTTGGATGGGAACCACGACTGGCTCTCGGCCGGAGAGCCGTCGCTGTTCGACGACGCCGCCCAGCCTGGCTGCGACGCCCCGGTCCTGACCCGGATCAAGGCGGACCTGCAGTGCCTCAGCGTGGCCGCAGCCAGTGTGCTGGCAAAGGTTGAGCGCGACGCGATGATGACCGGCTATGCGGCCGACCATCCTGAGTACGCTTGGGAGATCAACAAGGGCTACGCCACGGCCGCACACCGCGCGGCCCTGCTGGGCGTCGGCCCGTCCGATCTGCACCGCCGGAGCTGGCGGCTGACCCCGGAGCAGCCGCTGATGCCCGCGGTTGACATCGCCAACTAAACACCGCCAGCCAATCTGGGGCAGGATGGACACATGAGCGCCGAAGACCTTGAAAACTATGAAACCGATATGGAGCTGCAGCTCTACCGGGAGTACCGCGATGTCGCCGGCCTGTTCAGCTACGTTGTGGAGACGGAGCGACGCTTCTACCTGGCGAACCACGTTGACCTGCAGGCCCGCTCGGCCGACGGCGAGGTCTACTTCGACCTGACCCTGCAGGACGCGTGGGTCTGGGATGTCTACCGCTCCGCGCGGTTCGTGAAGTCCGTCCGCGTGATCACGTTCAAGGACGTCAACGTCGAGGAGCTGACCAAGAACGACGACCTGACCCTGCCCAAGGACGGCCTCGGCGGCTGAGCTTAGCTGCCGAACTACTGGGCACGCCGGCGGTCCGCGCGTTCCCGCAGCAGGCTGAATGCAACGACGGCGGTGCAAAGGTGCAGCGGTAGGGTCACGGCAAGCGCGGGGCCGGCCAACTCCAGTTCCACACCCGTCGCGCCCGCCCCCCAACAGGATCCGGTTGACGGTCAGGAATGCCAGGTGTGCGCCGATGCAGGTCCAGATACTTGACGACACCGTGGCTTCGCGGGCGAAGATCAGCAGCATGCTGAAGCCGGCCAGCATGGCATAGTAGGTCAACGCTCCCTCTTCGGCGGGCGCGAGTGAGGGGAGCGGTTCCGAGCCGGCGAGCCCGCTCAGCAGGGCCTGCAAACCTAGGGCAATCGGCGGGAGTGCCAAAAACGCCGCGGAGGCCAGCAGAGCTGCGACGCCGCGGGAGCAGCGCGACCGCAGTGCCGTGAGGGCGTAGCATGGCGGCGCAGTTGGTCCCGCGGATGGATAGTTCTTCGTGCAGCGCTTCCAACAGCAGGGCGATCGCCGTGTTGACAGCCAAGAATGTCAGGAACTCCAGTGGATCGAAGCCGATCCAGCTAATGCCCCCGATCAGGGACACCCCGGCGACGATAAAAGCGCCGCAGCCGGATACGACGGCCGCGCCCAGCAGTAGGGAATTCACGCTGGTCCGAAGGCCGGTGAGCCCGATCCCAGACGAACGTCTCCTGTCCCCACGGAGGCGAAGTAACAGTATGGCCGGCACCACTACGACCGAAACCAACGCCGCCGGAAGCAGCCTTTCGACAAAGCTCCTGCCATCACCCAGCCACGCCGTCAGCAGCCCGGCCGCAGCCAGCGCAACTGCCGTCACCAGCACGGCCAGCGGCAGCCCGCAGCAAGGGGCACAGGCAGCGGCGTGCGCGCAGTGGCAAGAAAAGGCGGGGACATCGCAAGCGATCCTGCCATCGTCCGCCTCCCACCGCAATGCGGAACGAACGGACCGGGAGATCCTTGACCGTTGAGTAGTCGTGCATTGTCCTGCAGACATCGCGAAGCAGAACCATGCATCATCAGGCCACGCCGGCAGAAGGCGGGAGCAGCCAACCAACGGAAATCAGTGAGACGCCAGCGGCTCTTCCTGACTCGCCCTTCACAGGCTCTCTCCCATTGCGGCCTGTCCACATTCGGGCCTTTCGTTCCGCCCTCCACTGATGCACCCCACCAAGCTGGAGAGCATGAGAGCGAAGGATGAACTCGGGCGGCGCGGCGAGGAGATAGCCGCGGCCTATTTGGCGGGGGCCGGCCAGCGCGTGATCGACCGCAACTGGCGAAGCCCGGACGGGGAGCTGGACCTTATCACCGTGGACGGCACCACCATCGTGGTCTCCGAGGTAAAGACGCGCCGCAGCACCGACTACGGCCACCCCTTCGAGGCCATCACCGGCGCCAAGGTCCGGCGGCTCCAGACTTTGGGCCACCAGTGGCTGCGCGGCCACGGCATGGCCGGCACCGCCGTGCGGGTGGACGCCGTGGCGGTGCTCTACGGGCAGGCCCGCTGGCCAGTGATCGAGTACCTGAAGGACGTCGGCTGATGGGCCTCGGGCGGACGTTCTCCGTCGCACTGGTGGGCCTGAACGGGCACATCGTGGAGGTCGAGGCGGACATCGGACAGACACTTCCGGCGTTCGTGCTTCTGGGGTTGCCGGATGCGTCCCTGTCCGAAGCCAAGGAGCGGATCAAGGCCGCCGCGAAGAACGCCGGTGTCCCGCTCAGCCGCCGGAAGATCACTGTCAATCTGGTCCCGGCTTCGCTGCCGAAAAAGGGTTCCGGCTTTGATTTAGCCATCGTTCTGGCAGCCCTTCAAGCCGCGGACGACATCCGCCCCACCGGCCGTACGGTATTCCTGGCCGAGCTCGGGCTGGACGGACGGCTCCGGCCGGTGAGCGGGGTCCTGCCGGCTGTCATGGCAGCTGTGGACTCGGGATATTCGCAGGTAGCCGTCGCCGCGGCCAATGCCGAGGAGGCCGCTCTGGTGCCGGGTGCGGAAGTACGCAGCTTCGAGACGCTGGCCGAGGTGCTCCTGGCCTTCGGGGCGGATCTCGACCGGCTCAACCTCGCCGCGCCGGGACCTCGCATGGAACCCACTCCGGCTGCCACTGCCCTTGCCGGTCCGGCACCGGATCTGGAAGACGTTGCGGGCCAGCACGAAGCCCGGATGGCTTTGGAAGTGGCCGCCGCGGGCGGGCACCACCTGCTGCTGGTCGGCCCGCCGGGTGCTGGGAAGACAATGCTGGCCGAACGGCTGCCCGGCATACTGCCCGACCTCCCTGACCATCACGCCATGGAGGTCACCGCCATCCACTCCCTGAGCGCCACAGCGGCGCCGCTCACCGAACTGATCCGGCGCCCGCCCTATGAGAGCCCGCACCACACCGCCACCGCCGTGTCCATCATCGGCGGCGGTTCCGGCCTGCCCCGACCGGGTGCCGCTTCAAGGGCCCACCGCGGCGTGCTTTTCATGGACGAGGCGCCGGAGTATGACCGCCAGGTCCTTGACGCCCTGCGCCAGCCGCTGGAAAGCGGAAAGCTGGTGGTGCACCGGGCCGCCGGAAGTGCCGCATACCCGGCACGCTTCCAACTGCTGATGGCCGCCAATCCTTGTCCGTGCGGGCTTTCCGGAGCCAAGGGACTGGGCTGTACCTGTACGGCCGAGCAGAAGCGCCGCTATTTTGGCAAGCTCTCGAATCCCTTGACCGACCGCATCGACCTGCAATTAACCTTGCAGCGTCTGACGGTGGGAATGATGGCCGCCGGCACCGGCCGGGAGAGCAGCGCGGTCGTCGCCGGCCGGGTCGCCACTGCCCGAATGGCCCAGCAGGAGCGGCTTGGCCGGTGGGGGCTCGGACTGAATTCGGAGATCAGCGGGGAACTGCTGACCGGCAAACTGCGGCCTTCTCCGGCCGTCACCCGCGACCTGGATCGTGCCATGGAGAGGGCGGTGCTGACCGGGCGCGGCTATACCCGGGTCCTGCGCGTGGCATGGACGCTCGCGGACCTAGCCGGCCTGGACCGGCCGGACCGGGACACCGTCAGCACCGCGCTGACCTTCCGCCAACAGCTCAAGGCGGCCTGAGCGTGTTTTCCCCACCAGCGTCGACGACCAGCTACCAGGAGATGACCAGAATGACGCAATTGCCCTCCGACGACGAGCGGCTGGCCCGGGCGGCGCTGTCCCGGCTGATGGAACCGTCGGACTGGATCGGACTCGCCTTGATTGCCGTTGCCGGTCCGTTCGATGCGCTGCGCATCGCCACCGGTCAGGTGAGCGTTGGGCACGGTCTGCAAGCGGAGTTGCTCAGGACCCTGGACCGGCAGGCCGCGACGGGCACCACGCAGCCGCTGTCCGATGCCTTGGAACGCTGGGGACCGCGGGTTAAGGATCTAGCGCCGGAACGCGACCTTGCTGTCGTGGGCAGACTTGGCGGCGCGTTGCTCATTCCCGGAGATGCAGTCTGGCCTGCAGCCCTAGCCGACCTCGGGCTCGGAGAACCGCTCTGCCTCTGGGCACGAGGCAGGTTCACAGATGGCATTCCGGCAGTCGGAGCAACGGTGGCCGTCGTCGGCTCCCGTGACAGCACCAACTACGGCAACCAGGTGACAGGCGACATCAGCAGCGGACTTGCGCAGCGGGGTTACTGCGTCATCTCCGGCGGCGCCTATGGAATTGACGCCCAAGCTCATCGATCAGCACTTTCCACGGAGGTGGACCACGTCCCGACCATGGCCGTCATGGCCGGCGGTCTCGACCGCTACTACCCGGCAGGAAACGAGGAACTGCTTCGGGCCATCGCCAGCCGGGGGATCCTGCTGGCCGAGGTTCCGCCCGGTGCCGCACCAACACGTTGGAGGTTCCTTCAAAGAAACAGGTTGATCGCAGCGCTGGCGGCGGCCACCATCGTTGTGGAAGCGCGGTGGCGCTCCGGCGCTCTGAACACTGCGCATCATGCCGCTGGCCTTGGCCGAGGCGTGGGCGCGGTTCCTGGATCCGTCTACAGCGCGAACTCGGCCGGTACACATCGATTGCTGCGCGACGGCAGCGCAACGGCCATTACCGACGCGGCGGAAGCTGCCGAACTCGCTGGACCCGTTGGAACCGCCCTCGAATCGGGAACTCAGGAAACGTTGGCGGATCACGACGGTCTCGGCGTGGACGACTTGCTGCTGCTGGACGCCCTGCCGGTTCGCCGCGGAAGCACCGTGGACAAGCTCGCCACAGTCGCTGGAATCCCGGTCCGCACCGTGCTGGCTGGCCTCGGGCGATTGGAAGCGGCGGGGCTCGCCGTGCAGGATGCCGGCGGCTGGCGGCGCGGAAGGAGGGGCTGAAGGCCGGACCGCGACACCTGTCGGTGACGATCAGGCGGACGATGACAGAACCGGCGAGCGGATTCGACGCGGACGGGACAGAAAGATCGGGGCCATGCCGTGCGCCTGCTTGAGTTCCTCTGGCCCTGACAGCAAAGTGAAGGGATGAGCTCTGCAGATAATCCCGAAGTGCAGGGCACAGACCCACTTCCGAGGGCTTTTGATACGGCTCTGGACGGCTTCGCCCGCTATCTGAGTGCTGAACGTGCCCGGTCGGAACACACCGTTCGCGCCTATCTGACCGACGTCCGGCACTTGCTCGGCTACGCGGCGGAGGCTGGCGCCACCACACTCTCGGACATTACCCTCGGGACCTTGCGCTCTTGGCTCGGTGCGATGAACGGTGCAGGCATGGCCAGGTCCACGCTGGCGCGGCGCACTGCGACGGCGCGCAGCTTCATGGCTTGGGCGCTGCGGGAGGAGCTCATCCGCACCGACCCATCGCTTCGGTTGAAGGCACCCAAACGCAACAGTTCGCTGCCGACCGTGCTGCGGTCGGCCCAGGTGGACGAGTTGTTCCGCACCCTCGCCGAGGAAGCAGCCGACGGCCAACCGCTGCCGCTGCGCGACCGGGCGATGATCGAACTGCTCTATGCCACCGGGATCCGGGTCAGTGAATTGGCTGGCCTCGACATCGACGACGTCGACAACGAACGGCGGACCATCCGGGTATTGGGCAAAGGCAACAAGGAGCGCACCGTACCGTTCGGGCTGCCGGCCGCCGTCGCCTTGGATGACTGGCTGCGCCGCGGGCGCCCCAAACTTGTTGGGGGAGACAGCGGCCCGGCCGCGTTCCTGGGCCAGCGGGGGAAACGGGTGGACCCGCGACAAGTACGCTCCGTGTCGGCCAGGCTGTTCGCACTGCTGGGCGATACCTCGGCCACAGGGCCACACGCGCTGCGGCACAGCGCGGCCACCCACCTGCTGGACGGGGGAGCGGATCTGCGTGCCGTCCAGGAAATTCTGGGTCACAGCACCTTGGCCACCACCCAGCTCTACACCCACGTCTCTGTCGACCGGTTGCGCAGCAGCTACCAGCAGGCGCACCCGCGGGCTTAGCTACCGGGCAGCCGGAGCCAGCGGTAGCGGCAAGGGTGTACCGGGAGCGGGCGCACCAGCGGGCGTAACCCCGGGAAGCGAGAGTCACTGGCCGAGGGAAGACTGAGCCGGGATCGGGATCCGTCGGCTCAGGGCCCCGAACAGGCCTGCTTGAGCCGAATCCGCGACACGCAATGGCACATTGGTAGTTACACTGGCGCAATTAGCCGCCGTACGGCACAATGAGGATCGAAAGCGTCGGAAACAGCAGTACTGACATGTTCCACCTGTCGCAAGGCTGAAGGTCGTTGGGGAAGACGTACCTACAGCAAATGGAGGATGGGATGTCTGTTGTGATGACTCGTGGCGTGCTGTTTGTGCATTCAGCACCTTCGGCATTGTGCCCTCATATCGAGTGGGCCGTCGGATCGGTCGTGGATAAGCGCACCGATCTCGAGTGGACCGCTCAACCCGCCGCGCCCGGAATGTACCGGGCAGAGCTGTCGTGGGTCGGGCCCCAAGGGACCGGCGCCATGCTGGCTTCTGCCCTGCGCGGCTGGGCGCACCTGCGCTATGAAGTGGCCGAAGAGCCGAGCCCAGGCGTCGACGGCGGCCGCTGGTCGCACACCCCCGAACTCGGGATTTTCCACGCGATGACTGACGTTCACGGCAATGTCATGGTGAGCGAAGACCGCATCCGCTACGCCTACGAGGCCGGTGCCGGCGACCCCGCCGCCGTCTACCACGAACTGTCCCTCGCCCTGGGCGAGGCCTGGGACGAAGAACTCGAGCCGTTCCGCCATGCAGCCGAAGGCGCCCCCGTGCGCTGGCTGCATCAAGTCGGCTAACCGCGGGCTTCAACCCCTCCTCCAACAACGCAAAAGGGAGGGCGACCGGTAAACACCGGCCGCCCTCCCTTTCGTGCTGCCCGCGGGCAGCTCACTCAACTACTAGACGTTGCGGAACACGACGACGGCGTTGTGTCCGCCGAAGCCGAAGGAGTTGTTCAGCGCAATGATGTCGCCCTGCGGCAGGTCGCGGGCGGAGGTGACAACGTCCAGCGGGATCTCCGGATCCTGGTTGTCGAGGTTGATCGTCACCGGAGCGCGGCGTTCGTAGACGGCCATCACGGTCATGACGGACTCCACGGCGCCCGAGGCCCCGAGCAGGTGACCGGTCTGCGACTTGGTGGCGGAGACAGCCACGTTGGAAACATGGTCGCCCAGTGCGGCCTTCAGCGCGGTGTACTCCGGCTTGTCGCCCACCGGGGTGGAAGTGGCGTGGGCATTGACGTGCACCACGTCGGTTGCCTGCGCCCGAGCGTCGAACAGGGCCGCCTTCAGCGCCCGGGTGGCACCCAGTCCTTCGGGGTCCGGAGCGGTGATGTGGTAGGCGTCGGCGGTGACGCCGGAGCCGGCCAGTTCGGCGTAGATCCGGGCGCCGCGGGCCAGAGCATGTTCCTCGGCCTCCAGCACCAGCGCACCGGCGCCTTCGCCCATCACGAAGCCGTCGCGGTCCAGGTCATAGGGGCGCGAAGCGCGCTCGGGGTCATCGTTGCGTTTGGACAGCGCCTGCATGGCGCTGAAGGCGGCGATCGGCATCGGGTGGATCGCAGCTTCTGCACCGCCGGTCATCACCACGTCGGCTTTGCCGGCGCGGATCAGTTCGATGCCCATGGACATCGCCTCGGTGCCGGAAGCACAGGCGGAAACGGGGGTGTGCGCGCCGGCGCGGGCGCCTAGGTCCATGCTGACAGCGGCAGCGGGGCCGTTGGGCATCAGCATCGGAACCGTCATCGGCAGCACGCGGCGGGGGCCACGGTCACGCAGCGTGTCCCAAGCGTCGAGCAGCGTCCAGACGCCGCCGATGCCGGTAGCGAAAGCCACGGCCAGCCGGTCGTGGTCCACCTCTTCGATGCCGGAATCCTTCCAGGCTTCGCGCGACGCGACGACGGCGAACTGGGTGGAGGGATCCATCCGCTTGGCTTCGACCCGGGTCAGTACTTCGTCGGGGCGGTTGCTGGCCTTGGCGGCGAACGTCACCGGCAGCTCGTACTTGGCCACCCAATCATCTTCGAGGGTATGGGCCCCGGAAACGCCCTTGAGGGCATTGCGCCACATCGTGGGGACGTCGCCGCCAATTGGGGTGGTGGCGCCGAGGCCGGTGATGACTACTTTGCGTGCCATTGATTCAGTCTCTCAATAGTGATTGGGCGATAAATCTGGTGCGGCGGCCGGACTGGGGGATCACCCGCCGGCCGCCGAATCCCGGGCGGGCCCGGGCAACGCGGAACTAAGCCTGGGCGTTGACGATGAAGTTGACGGCGTCGCCGACGGTCTTGAGGTTCTTGACCTCTTCGTCCGGGATGCGCACGCCGAACTTTTCCTCGGCGTTGACCACAATGGTCATCATCGAGATGGAGTCGATGTCCAGGTCATCGGTGAAGGACTTGTCCAGCTCGACAGCCTCCGGGGCCAGGCCGGTCTCTTCGTTGACGATCTCGGCCAGACCGGCCAGGATTTCTTCGTTGCTAGCCATGGTGGCTCCTTTTCTTGTGCTGCCGGACGGTGTCCGGACGGGGTTTCAAGCCGCGTTTTGCGGCCTGGTTCTGGTGGGAATGTAGGGGAGGGCCCGACTACCGCAAGGCAGTCTACGGCAGGACGATGACCTGCGCGCCAAAGACCAAGCCGGCGCCGAAGCCGATCTGCAGGGCCAGTCCACCGGAGAGCGCGGGGTTCTCCTGCAGCAGGCGGTGGGTTGCCAAGGGGATCGAAGCGGCCGAGGTGTTGCCGGCGTCGGCGATGTCGCGGGCGACGACCACGCTCTCGGGCAGCTTCAACTGCTTGACCATCTCGTCGATGATGCGCATGTTGGCCTGGTGCGGGACGAAGGCGGCGAGGTCTTCCGGCTGCAGGCCGGCGGCTGCCAGCGCCTGCTTGGCCACCTTGGCCATTTCCCACACGGCCCAGCGGAACACCGACGGCCCGTCCTGGCGCAGCGTCGGCCAAAGCTTGGTGTCCTTTTCGTCAAAGGTGTCGGAGACGGCGGACAGCGAGCCGGCGGCCTCGGCGGCCAGCGACAGTTCGCGCACCGAATTGAGCGAGTGGGTCATGCTGATGGTGTCCCACTTGCTGCCGTCTGAGCCCCAGACCGGCTTGCTGATGCCCGGAATGTCGGAAGGGCCCACGACGACGGCGCCGGCGCCGTCGCCGAGCAGGAAGGAGATGGTCCGCTCGGTGTTGTCGATGACGTCGGAGAGCTTCTCGGCGCCGACCACCAGTACATAGTCGGCGGTGCCGGACCGCACCAGGGCATCGGCCTGGGCAATGCCGTAGCAGTAGCCCGCGCACGCGGCGGAGATGTCGAAGGCGGGGGCCGGGGTGGCGCCCACCCGGTCGGCCAGCGCAGCGGCGGCTGACGGCGTGGCGTACGGATGCGACACGGTGGAGACGATCACGGCTCCGAGCTGGTCGCCAGGGATGCCGGCCTGGGCCATGGCTTCCTTGGCGGCGCCTTCGGCCATGTCCAGCACGGAGGTGTTGGCGTTGGCGCGGTGGCGGGTGACGATTCCGGTCCGCTGGCGGATCCATTCGTCGGAGGAATCGATCCACTGGCAGACGTCGTCGTTGGTGACGATGACGTCGGGACGGTAGGCGCCGATGCCCAGCACGCGAGAGAAGTCGCGGAGCGGGGTCTGCTGGATGACGGGGGTGCTCACTTCTCGGATTCTCCAGACATGCTGTTCAGGACGGGGGTCTGTTCGGTGTGTTCGGCGATGAAGGCCCGGGCTGCGTCCAGGTCCTCCGGCGACTTCAGCGACATGGTGGCTACGCCCTTCATGCCGCGCTTGGCGAGCCCGGCCAGGGTGCCGGCCGGCGGCAGCTCCAGTAGGCCTGTGATGCCGACGGACAGCATCTTCTCCATGCACTTGTCCCAGCGGACCGGGCGGGAGACCTGGGCGATCAGGCTGTCTAGGTTCTCTTCGCCGCCGACGACGGGTTCGCCGTCGTAATTGGAGAGCAGGGTCAGCGAAGGCATCGCCGGCTTCAGCTGCGGGCGCAGGTTCTCCAGGGCGCTGACCGCGGGGGCCATGTGCTCGGTGTGGAAGGCGCCGGCGACCTTCAGCGGGATGACGCGCGCCTTGGCGGGCGGGTTCGCGGCGAACGCCTGCAGCTGCTCCAACGTGCCGGCGGCAACCGTCTGGCCGCCGCCGTTGGCGTTGGCCGGGGTCAGGCCGGCGGCCTCGATGGCGGCCAGCACTTCGTCCGGATCGCCGCCGAGTACGGCGCTCATGCCGGTGGGGGTCTGCGCGGCGGCACGGGCCATGGCGTTGGCCCGCTCGCGCACAAAGTTCATTGCATCGTTCTCGGTCAGCGCGCCGGACACAGCGGAAGCGGTGATTTCGCCGACCGAATGACCCGCGACGACGGTGGACAGGTCCAGTGCCTCGTCCGCAGTGAGGGTGCGGGCAGCCAGCAGGCCGGCGGCGACGATCAACGGCTGGGCGACGGCGGTGTCCTTGATGGTCTCCTCATCGGACACGGTGCCGTGGGAGAGCAGGTCCAGCTGCGCGATGTCGCTGAGCAGCCCGAGGTGTTCGGCCACGCCGGGTACCTCAAGCCAGGGGCTGAGGAATCCGGGCGTCTGGGAGCCCTGGCCTGGGCAGACTATTGCAAGCACGTATTCAAGCTTTCCAAAGAGGAGATGGTTTCCACGGTGTTTCGGCACACGAAGCTCGCCGGACCGCTTTGTAGGAAGTCTACAAGGTAGTGTCGATTGCCGCAGGCTATCACCGGGAGGACGAGCGGTCCTTCGGGCCCCTCGCCGGAGCGATCAGGCGGCCCACGCCGAGCGCGGTCTGGAGCACAAAGGCCTCCCGCGGCAGCAGCGGGTCCCAGCCGGTCACGTCGCAGACCCGCCGGAGCCGGTAGCGCACGGTGTTGGCGTGGACAAACAGTTCGCGCGCGGTGGCTTCCAGCGAATGCCCCAGGGACAGGTAGCTGGAGAGCGTTTCCACCAGCCCGTTGCCGGCGTTGACCAGCGGAACGTAGATGTACTTATAGAGGTCCCGGCGGGCAATATCGTCGCCGGACATCACCCGTTCGGGCCACAGGTCGTTGGCCGCCACCGGCCGCGGCGCGGCGGGCCAGGCCTTCGCGGCGCTGAGCCCGGCGAACGCGGCCTGCGCCGAGCTGCTGGCGTCCACCAGCGAGCGGGCCTCCGGTCCGTAGACCACCGGGCCGGGCCCGAAGAGGTCGGCCAGCCGGACGAACGCGGTGTCCTGGTCCGTCACCCCGCCCAGCACCAGGATCAGCCGGTCGCCCTGGATGCCCACCAGTGTGTCCGCGGCATAGCGGGAGCTGGCGCGGCGCAGCTCGGTCACGAAGCTGGGCCCCGGCTCGCCGGGGGAGCCGCCCACCATCACCGTGATCGGGCCTGTGGTCTTCCAGCCGACCGCGGCAATCCGGGAGCGCAGCGCATCGGAGCTTTCGCCGCGCAGGATCGCATCCACCACCAGCGCCTCCAGCCGGGTGTCCCACGAGCCGCGGGTCTCGGCAGCACGCGCATAGACGTCCGCGGCGGCGAAGGCCACTTCGCGCGAATAGCGCAGCACGGCTTCGCGCAACTGGGCCTCGTCGCTGCCGCCGGCCAGGTCCGGGACTTCGTCTTCCACCGCTTCGACCACCACGCGGATCAGCTGCAGGGCGCGCTGCAGGCTGATGGAGCGGGTCAGCTCGGTGGGGGCGGTGCCGAACACGTCGTTCATCACCCAGGCGGGGGAGGTGGGGCGTTCGTACCAGGTCACGAAGGACGCGATGCCTTTCTGCGCCACCAGGCCCAGCGCGGACCGTTCATCCGGCCGCAGCCCGCGGTACCAGGGCAGGTCAGAGTCCAGCCGCTTCAGCGTGGCGGTGGCCAGGGCGCCGATTTTGGACCGCAGCCGCTCCAGCGTATCGGGGTTGCCGGTGGCAGCGCGGTCCGCCTTTCGCCCCGCGGCGGCGCGGCGGCGAGCGGGGGCCGGGGTCGACGCCGGCTTCTTCCCGGCGGCCTCTGCAGCGGACCCGGCAGCGGACTCGGCAGCGGCCTCCGCCGCGGCATCATCGGCTTGCTGCCCGGCTGCAGCCGCGGCCGCCGAGGCGGGCTGCGCAGGAGGCTGCGCGGCAGCTCTGGCGGTGTCGGTGCGGGCTTGGGGCATGCAATGAGCATACGCACTCGCCGGTGCAAGCTCCATTCGGTCTTTTGTGTGGTTCCTACTAAAACAGGCGGCGGACCCGGCCGTGAAAGGCCGGGTCCGCCGCCTGGATAGTGGCGCTGTTGCCGGGTTTAGGAGTCGCCTCCGGCGTTGCCCGAGGTGCCGGCGTTGACGTCCATCAGCCGGTACTTCTCGAACGCATCCTTGGGCACACTCGCGTCGACCTCGCCGCGGCGGGCCAGCATCTGCAGCGCGCGGACCACAATCGAGTGGCTGTCGATCTTGAAGAAGCGCCGGGCAGCGGCACGGGTGTCGGAGAACCCGAAGCCGTCGGCGCCGAGGGTGGCGAACTCGTTCGGCAGGTACTGCCGGATCTGGTCCGGCACCGCCGCCATGTAGTCGCTGACCGCCACGATCGGGCCGGTGGCGCCTTCGAGCTGCTGGGCGACGAACGGCTTGCGCGGCTCCGAACCGGGGTTCAGGAAGGCATCTTCCTCGGCGGCCAGGCCGTCGCGGCGCAGCTCGTTCCAGCTGGTCACGGACCAGACGTCGGCGGAGACGCCCCAGTCCTCGGCGAGCAGCTGCTGGGCTTCCAGCGCCCACGGCACGGCCACACCGGAGGCCAGCAGCTGGGTGCGCGGCCCGTCGATCTTCGCCGGAGCCAGCAGGTAGATGCCCTTGACTACACCCTCGACGTCCAGTTCCTCGGGTTCCGCGGGCTGCACGATCGGCTCGTTGTACACGGTCAGGTAGTACATCACGTTGGGATCCGGATGGTTCCCGCCGTACATGCGCTCCAAACCGGCCCGCATGATGTGCCCGATCTCGTAGCCGTACGCCGGGTCGTAGGTGACCACGGCCGGATTGGTCGAGGCCAGGATCGGGGACTGCCCGTCGGCGTGCTGCAGGCCTTCGCCGGTCAGCGTGGTCCGTCCCGCGGTGGCACCGATCACGAAGCCGCGTGCCATCTGGTCGGCGGCGGCCCAGAAGAAGTCGCCGGTGCGCTGGAAGCCGAACATCGAGTAGAAGATGTAGATCGGCACCAGGGCCTCGCCGTGGGTGGCGTAGGACGATCCGACGGCGGTGAAGGCGGCCACGGAACCGGATTCATTGATGCCGGTGTGCAGGATCTGGCCCTGCGGGGACTCCTTGTACGCCAGCACCAGGTCACGGTCCACGGACAGGTAGTTCTGGCCCTTGGGGTTGTAGATCTTCGCGGTCGGGAAGAACGAGTCCATGCCGAAGGTCCGGGCCTCGTCCGGGATGATCGGCACCACGCGGGCACCGAATTCCTTGTCCCGCATCAGGTCCTTGAGCAGCCGGACGAACGCCATGGTGGTGGCGGCCTGCTGCTTGCCGGAGCCGCGCTTGGCCACTTCGTAGGCCTTGTCGTCGGGCAGGTGCAGTTGCTTGTGCTCGGTCCGGCGTTCCGGTACGGACCCGCCCAGGGCGGCGCGGCGTTCCATCAGGTACTTGATCTCCGGGGCGTCGGCGCCCGGGTGGTAGTACGGCGGCCGGTACGGATCGGCTTCGAGCTGCTCGTCGCTGATCGGGATGCGCAGGTGGTCGCGGAAGTCCTTCAGGTCCTGCAGGGTCAGCTTCTTCATCTGGTGGGTCGCGTTGCGGCCCTCGAAGTGCGTGCCCAGGCCGTAGCCCTTGACCGTCTGGGCCAGAACCACGGTGGGCTTGCCCTTGAACTCGGTGGCGGCGCGGTAGGCGGCGTAGACCTTGTGGTAGTCGTGGCCGCCGCGCTTGAGGTTCCAGATCTGCTCGTCGGTCATGTCCGCAACCATTTCCTTGGTCTGCGGAGTCTTGCCGAAGAAGTGCTCGCGGACGAACCCGCCGGACTCGGCCTTGTAGGTCTGGTAGTCGCCGTCGAGGGTGGAGTTCATGATGTCCACCAGCGCGCCGTCGCGGTCCTTGTCCAGCAGCGCGTCCCACTCGCGGCCCCAGGTCACCTTGATCACGTGCCAGCCGGCGCCGCGGAAGAAGGCCTCCAGTTCCTGCATGATCTTGCCGTTGCCGCGCACCGGTCCGTCCAGGCGCTGCAGGTTGCAGTTGATCACGAAAGTGAGGTTGTCCAGCTTTTCGTTGGCTGCCAGCTGCAGGAAGCCGCGCGACTCCGCCTCGTCCATCTCGCCGTCGCCCAGGAACGCCCAGACATGCTGGTCCGAGGTGTCCTTGATGCCGCGGTTGTGCACGTAGCGGTTCAGCTGCGCCTGGTAAATGGCGTTGGCCGGGCCGATGCCCATCGAGACGGTGGGGAATTCCCAGAACTCGGGCATGGACCGCGGGTGCGGGTAGGACGGCAGCGCGTGGCCCTCGCGGGACTTCTCCTGCCGGAAGCCGTCCAGGTCCTCCTCGGTCAGCCGGCCTTCCATGAACGCGCGCGCGTACATGCCGGGGGAGGCGTGGCCCTGGAAGAAGACCTGGTCGCCGCCGCCGGGGTGGTCCTTGCCGCGGAAGAAGTGGTTGTAGCCCACTTCGTAGAGAGTGGCTGCGCCGGCGTAGGTGGAGATGTGCCCGCCCACGCCGATGTCGGGGCGCTGGGCGCGGTGCACCAGCATGGCAGCGTTCCAGCGCATCCACGCGCGGTAGCGGCGCTCGACTTCCTCGTCGCCGGGGAATTCCGGTTCCTGGTCCACCGGGATGGTGTTCACGTAGTCGGTGGTGGTGACCATCGGCACGCCAACGCTCTGCGCACCTGCGCGCTGCAGGAGGGAGCGGACAATGTACTGGGCCCGTTCGGTGCCCCGGGAATCCACCAGGTCGTCGAAGGACTCAATCCATTCGGCGGTTTCATCGGGATCGCGATCCGACAGCTGGCTTGTCAGCCCGCTCAGGATGTGCGAGGTATCTTCTCCTGCGCTCACGTCCAACCTCTCATACGTGCAGATTGTGTCTGCGCTTTACGTGGCATAGCGACCCGGCGCAAGGTCCGGCCGGGAGGATATTCTTCACTGCCACTCTAACTGTTCACCGCATTACAGCGCAGCCGAAGCCCCGCATGCCAGTTATTACGACGACGGCGGGCGGGCGCCGCCGTCGGCCGCCTCCGCAGCGCCCTTCCCACGGCCCGGCGCAGGGTAGCCGCGCCGCCGCGCCAAAGCCGGGCGCTCCGCCGTCGTAGTTGTCCTGTCTCCGCTTAAAAGAGGGACGCGCCGTGACAAAATTCCGCACCGTCTTGCGGGTGGCTTGAAGCGATGGCGATTAGGGTGTTGGCTTGTAACTAGCAACACGCTCGCCGTTGACCGGTGGGCGGATCAATACGCTTTAAACAGGAGGAGCACAGTGGGCGAGGCCGAAGCCGCCGCGGTAGAGAATGTGGCAGGCAATTTGGGTTTCAAGGACGGAGACCTGATCCAGGAATTCGGCTACGACGAGGACGTGGACTTCGATCTGCGCGACGACATCGAGGACCTCACCGGCTCCGAGCTGCTCACCGAGGACGACCACGACGTAGTGGACGCGGCGATCCTGTGGTGGCGCGACGGCGACGGCGACTTGGTGGACACACTGGTCGATGCGCAGACCACGCTCGCGCCGGGCGGCGTGGTGTGGCTGCTGACGCCGAAGTCGGGCCGCGACGGCTACGTGCCGGCATCGGATGTCCAAGAAGCGGCACCGACCGCCGGCCTGCACGTGACCACCTCAGCCGGTGTGTCCAGCGACTGGTCCGCGAACCGGCTGGTCAGCAAGCGGACCAACAAGTGAGCGCGGCAGCACCGCAAGTGGGCCTGCCCGCGCCCGATTTCGAGCTGGTTAACCAGTTCGGCGAACCCATCCGGCTGTCCGCGCTGCGCGGCGGCAACGTGGTGGTGGTGTTCTACCCCTTCGCGTTCTCCGGGATCTGCACCGGCGAGCTGTGCGAACTGCGCGACGACCTGGCCGCGTTCCGCAGCGAGAACGCCCGCGTGGTTGCGGTCTCGGTGGACCACAAGTTCGCGCTGCGCGCCTTCGCCGAGCAGGAAGGCTACGAGTTCGACCTGCTGGCCGACTTCTGGCCGCACGGCGAGGTGGCCAAGGCCTACGGCGTGTTCGACGAGGAATCCGGCATGGCCCTGCGAGGCACCTTCATCATCGACGCCGAGGGCATCCTGCGGCACGAAATCCGGAATCCGCGCGGCCAGGCCCGCGACATCCAGGAATACCACCGCGTCCTGAAAGAGCTCTAGCCGCCATGGAGGTGCTGGCGCCGGCGCTCGAGTTACTGGCCGGACGCCGGCTGGCCGTCTTGACCGGCGCCGGTCTCAGCACCGATTCCGGCATTCCGGACTACCGCGGCCCCACCTCGGTGCCGCGCACCCCGATGACCTACCAGCAGTTCGTCGGCGACGAGGAACTGCGCCGCCGCTACTGGGCCCGCAACCACGTGGGCTGGCGGCACATGCACCATGCCGCCCCCAACCCCGGCCATTACGCGCTGGCCGCGATGGAAAGCAACGGCGTGGTGGGCGGCCTGATCACGCAGAACGTGGACCGGCTGCACGAAGACGCCGGCAGCGTGAAGGTGATCGACCTGCACGGCCGTTTTGACCAGGTCATCTGCCTGAACTGCGGCGACGTCACCACCCGCTCCTCGCTGGCGCGCCGGCTGGAGGAGCTCAACCCCGCCTACGCCGCCACCGGGGACGCCGGCGACGTGGCCCCGGATGCCGACGCAGACGTCGCTCACACGGCCCACTTCGTGGTGGCGGACTGCCTGGTCTGCGGCGGCATGCTCAAACCGGACTTCGTCTACTTCGGCGAAAACGTGCCCAAAGACCGGGTGGCGGCCGCCTATGCCATGGTGGACCACGGCGATGCGCTGCTGGTGGCCGGATCCTCGCTGACGGTGATGAGCGGCCTGCGCTTTGTCCGGCACGCCGCCAAGCAGGGCAAGCCGGTGGTCATCATCAACCGCGGCGCCACCCGCGGCGACGATCTGGCCGACGTGAAGCTGGAAACCGGCGTCTCCGAGGCGCTGGGCTACCTGGCCGCGGAGCTGCCCGGCCGGCTCCAGCAGCCCGCCTGAACCGCCCTTTAGATCACGCGTACCGGCACGACAGCCCGCCTGCGCCCACTCCCGAAACGGACGACGGCGGTGCCGCAAGAGTGTGCCCTGGCGCACCTGAGCAGCCAGTCAGGTTTATCGTCCTATCGTGTTTATTGCCACGGAAGTTTAGTTGGCGTTCACGGCCATTTATCCGGTAGAGTAAATCCTCGTGATGTTGCGGCGGATAACGCTCCGCGGTCCCGCTTTCGACATTACAACGGGTCTTTAGCTCAGCTGGTAGAGCGCCACGTTTACACCGTGGATGTCATCGGTTCGATCCCGGTAGGACCCACCACCGAAACCCCGTGTTCCCCAGCGAGACTGCTTGGAAAGCACGGGGTTTCTTCGTCTCTATTAGCACGGCTCCGATGCTCCCAGTCGACCCTGGACGCCGGATCGTTGAATCCTGAGCAGATCTTTGGCTGCAGCCTCCCCGTTCACGTGTAACGTATGTCTCCCGGCGACGACTACATGGGGGTAGGGAAAACCGGATTGATGAGGTGACGGCCCCGCCCTCTGTGGGGGAGGGGCGGGGCCGTTCTTCAAGGCTTTGGGATGTGCCGGATGAAGTACTCGTCCGTGTGAAGCATCCGGCGGCGGCTGTGCCTGCTCTCGCGAATCCAGACCACTCCCAGCCCCGCGGCCGTATCCTCTACCCGGCCACGGTAGTAGACCACGTTGTTTTGCCCGGCTTCCACCTGGTCTCCCCGACGAAAGTGGGAAAGATCCGCCAGCCACACTGGGCTGCCGCCAAGATCCTGGTTCCGCTGCTGCTCACGTGACATGGCATCCTCCTTGGATCGAGCGATTCTCCCCATCCTGCAGGCCCGGTGTTGCAGCGGCATTTCCGGCGCGTTATTTCGAGGCAAAGGCACGATTCCTCGCAGGCGGACAAGAGGCGCCCGGGAAGCAGACGCATCGAGGGCCCAGTTCCCGCCGCTGGCCAGAACCGGCAAGTTTTTAAAGGGAAAGGCACTGTCCCGGGGAGGGACAGTGCCTTTCGGGCAGCCGTTAGATGGGGGATCAACGGGACTGCCAGGGGATCGGTGCCGCAGCGCTTGGAGATGGGGGCTCCAAGGCTTTCAAAAGGCAACCGCCTCGGGCTAGTCTGCCATGGCGATGGGCATTTCTCAACCACAATCATTGAACTTCCCAACGTGTCGTTTTGGCGGCGTGGTTCCGCGCGAAATGGCGGCACCCTGAAGGCGCTTTGCCCTCCCGAAGAGCCACCCGAAGGCTTGTTTTGCGCAGACCCTAAGCCAACGCTGAGCCGACTCTGCGTCATGCAATAACGGTTAAGCAACGGAGCTTGCGAACCCTCCACAACCACACGACTGTCTGTAAAGCTGTACCGGTCATGCTGGTTTTCGTTGGGGGCAACCTTGGATAAATTCTGCCGCGGAGCAGGCCACACGTTCATCCACACGCGCACCGTCACGTCCAGACGCTGTGCCTATTGCGGCACCCACCGCTGGCCGTGGACGGCGCCGGCCCCGGGGCAGATGACGCGGCGGGACCTGATCGAGGAAAGCGCACTGCTCCCGACAACGCAGGGCAATGGCTTCAGCCCAGAGGCCCCTCCGGCCAAGCCGCTCGACGTCGAAGCGGGCGAGGATAGCCTTGGCGCCGCTGCCGCCCCCGGTTCTCACGCCGAGGAAGCTGCCGCCGATGACACCATTGACGTCTGGCTGCGCTTCCGCCCCTCCGCCGCATCAGGCGAATGAGCGCAAGGTAACGCCTGCCCGCTTAGCCGGTGCGGCCGGTCGCGACTAGGCTTGTTGAGGAACCTCGGCCCGCTCGGGCTGTTCGCTGACGTCCCTGCCCGCGGGGACCGCCCACACTTGGAGATTCAATGAGCGCACACATCGGTGTGACAGGTCTGGCCGTTATGGGTGCCAACCTGGCACGGAATTTCGCCCGCAACGGCTACACGGTCGCCCTGCACAACCGCTCGGTGGCAAAGACGGACGCGCTGCTGCAGGCGCACGGCGACGAGGGCGACTTCATCCGCACCGAATCGCTGCAGGAGCTGGTGGACAACCTGCAGAAACCGCGGCGCGTGCTCATCATGGTCAAGGCCGGCAAGCCGGTGGATTCGGTGATCGAGCAGCTGGTCCCGCTGCTGGAAGAGGGCGACATCGTCATCGACGCCGGCAACTCGCACTACGAGGACACCCGCCGCCGCGAGGCTTCCCTGGCTGAGAAGGGCCTGCATTTCGTGGGCATCGGTGTATCCGGCGGCGAGGAGGGCGCGCTGCTCGGCCCGTCCATCATGCCCGGCGGATCCCGCCAGTCCTATGATTCGCTCGGCCCCATGCTGGAAAAAATCTCCGCCAAGTACGACGGCGAGCCCTGCTGCCGCTGGATCGGCACCGACGGCGCCGGCCACTTCGTGAAGATGGTGCACAACGGTATCGAATACGCGGACATGCAGGTCATCGGCGAGGCCTACGACCTGCTTCGCACCGGCGCCGGCCTGGAGCCGCAGCAGCAGGCCGAGATTTTCACCGCGTGGAACAAAACCGAGCTCTCGTCCTTCCTGATCGAAATCACCGCTGAGGTGCTGGCCCATACCGACGCCAAGACCGGAAAGCCGTTCGTCGACGTCGTCGTGGACTCCGCCGGCCAGAAGGGCACCGGCCGCTGGACCGTCGTCTCGGCGCTGGAGCTCGGCTCGCCGGTGTCCGGCATCGCCGAATCCGTCTTCGCCCGCGGCCTGTCCTCGCAGCGCGGCCAGCGCGCCATCGCCCAGGACGTCCTGACCGGGCACGAAGAGGACGTCAAGGTGCCGCAAAGCTTCGTCGAGGACGTGCGCCAGGCGCTGTTCGCCTCGAAGCTGGTCAGCTATGCCCAGGGCATCGACATGCTCGGCTCCGCCGCAGGCGAGTACGGCTGGGAGCTGAAGCTGGACGAGATCGCCTCGCTCTGGCGAGCCGGCTGCATCATCCGCGCTGAACTGCTGGATGACATCATGAAGGCCTACGCCGGCGACTCCAAGCCTGAGAACCTGCTCTTCGCCCCGGCCTTCGCCGAAGCCATCGGTGCCGCTGTCCCGGCCTGGCGCCGCGTGGTGGCCACCGCCGTCCAGCTGGGCATCCCTGTACCGGTCTTCTCCTCTTCGCTGGCCTACTACGACGGCCTGCGCCGCAAGCGCCTGCCCGCGGCCCTGACCCAGGGCCTCCGCGACCTGTTCGGTGCCCACACCTACGGCCGCACCGACGCCGAAGGCACCTTCCACACCCTCTGGAGCGGCGACAAGTCCGAAGTAGAAGCTGTCGACACCCACTAGGCTGCACAACACCGAACGCCCCGCACCTGCTGTTGCAGTTGCGGGGCGTTCGGTGTTTCAGGCGGTGAGTGTGAGCACATCCATCTCCAGAACGAGATGAACGCCTGGAATGAATTGATCAGTCGAGGGGGAACATCCCTCTCGCGGTGCGGCCAATGACACTGGTCATGGTTGCGTCCACCGCGCCGCCAATCACTCCACCGACGAGTGGTACACCCTTTGCCAGAGTAACGACAGAACGCTTCGTGCCGTACTTGGCCAGAAGCATGAAACCGGCCTTCTTATTGATCTCGCGAATCAAGACGATCGGGAGCTTTTTGATCGCCTCCATGGCCACCTTCTCGCCAACCTTGATTCCGACTACCTTCGCAATCTGCTGTCCATTG
This sequence comes from Arthrobacter sp. NPDC089319, assembly GCF_040684925.1. Taxonomy (NCBI): domain Bacteria; kingdom Bacillati; phylum Actinomycetota; class Actinomycetes; order Micrococcales; family Micrococcaceae; genus Arthrobacter; species Arthrobacter sp. NPDC089319. Next base: position 177,958 of record NZ_JBFBGZ010000008.1, read on the forward strand.
GAGCCCACTGCAATGAGCGTGGCCACCGTACGGACGTGGGGATCCTTCGGGTCGTACCCTCGCAGGTAGGCGATTGCTGCGGCAAGACGGGCATTGATAACGAGTGCACCCGCCATGTTCGCGGGAACGGTTACTGGCATCGCGATGAACCCACCTAGCCCGGTCACAAAGCCGTTGACGCCAGCTGCTTCGACCGATTCGACGATCAACCGCTTGATGGTCTTCTCGATATCGTCGTGCTCGTAGGGCCTGACTTTTCGTGTCGGGTCGGCGTTGGGCTCGTAGCGGGTTCCTTGGACCCGCGCCAGACGATCCTCGGCCCACATAATCGAGCCTGTCAGGGGACCGACACCTGTGTCGATCACTTTGCCGACCAGTTTGGTGAGCTGTCCAGACGCTTTCTCCGCTGTGGTGGCCGGCTTCTCCTCAGGTTCGAAATCGATCGTGTTGTCCGTAGCGATTTCTGGATCTGTAGATTGGGCCAACTTTTCATCGGCACCAGTGCTACTGCTGACCCCCGACTGAGAATCCGTTGTCATTCTTGCCCTCCAAGTTTTCTTGTTCAGGTTGCTGAGCGCGATGATCTCTCCAACTGCAAGCTTTGTTGCGCCGTTCTCCGAACTATCGGTCATCCCACGTCAACGGTTCGCTTTTATGGAGGTGAACTTTTGCGAGTCAGATCTTCCACGGTTCGGGGCGTCGTCCAGCGGCGACATGCCGAAGTATCCGCACACTCGACAGCCCACTAACAGGCCTGAGCAACCGAAGCGCACCACGACTGCTTACGGCTACAGCGGGTTGTTCTGTAAGAGCTGGCTGGGATCGCGAATGATATCGCCGCCGAAACTGGCGTGGTGCCGCCCTATGTGCGATATCGGTCCGTAATTCGCCGCTGTCTCGTCGATCATCTGGTCCGCCACCCCCACCGTGGAAAGCGCGTCCAGGGACTCGGGGTCGCTGCGTCAGAACGTGTTCGCGTCATCATTCAACGCCCAGTTCAGAAGAGAGTTATTTGGCGGAGAGAATATGGACACGATAGTCGAAGCCAAATACTTGGCCGACGGGTGGAATGAGACCTACAATAATTAACGGCCCCACACGCCCTCGACAGAGGGACGCCGTCCAGATACTGGGAACGCTGATTGCAGAGAACCAGTTGGCTATCGCATAGCCGCTGGACTGCTAATGGTGGCCCCAACCATCGTTGCTCCAATGCAGCGGACTATCGGGCAAGTGTAAAGTGGGGAAATTCCTGATGCTGTCCTTCTCTAAAAGAGTGCTCTTGTGGCCGATCTTGCTCGTGATCCTCTGCCTTGTTGCGGTTGGCGCGCTGTGGGCGATGCGTGCCGAGTTCAACATCTTTGCCTTCGGCGCGTCAGAGACCCGTAATACACAAGTCATCAACTCGATAACCCGCCAAGAACAGGTCGTTCTCCTGAGCTTGGGTGTTCAGGGCATAAGTGAAGAAAAAGTGCCCGCGGCGCGTTTCCTTGGCGTGGATGTGCCGGGAAGCGACAGGGCATCATTCATCGAGTATACCTTCAATGGCAAGCTGGGCATCGATGGAAAAGATGTGCGAATCTCGCAAACTAAGGAAGGCGAGTATCTTGTTTCTATCCCAGAATTCGTTTTCATCGGACACGACGACGTAGATTTTAAATTTGTCACTGAAAACAATGGCGCCCTGAGCTGGGTAACGCCAGAAATTGACCCGGTTGAAATGATCAACGATATTCTTGATGACGAGGCACAAGATCAGTACATTGTCTCCAACGAAGCGGTTTTGAGAGAACAAGCAACGACCTTCTACAAGAGCATCATCACAAGCATTGACTCCACCATTGAGGTTGAGTTCGAGTTCCGCGATTGACGTTACGGAAGGCTCGGCAGACTTAGGATTCCGCACCCCTGGAGCGGCTACCATACCGAGGCCGAAGCGGTCGACGCCCACTAAGGGGAACCGACCAAGGTTGCCTCTCATCGGTGATCGACCAGGGTTGCTCCGCATTCGCGTGGAGATCCTCAGCCCCGAACGCCCCAGATCTGCTTAAGCAGTTACGGGGCGTTCGCGATTTGGGATATGTTCGGACCGGCCCCGCACGTCCCGGGCCGCCCGCGCAGACTACATCATCATGTCGGGGGCCATGTACAGCCCGGGCAGCAGCCAAGGATAGGCCGGCACGAAGCACGCAAAGACAATCAGCGCGACGCCGATCAACCGGCTGAAAACGATCCCGTGACGCCAAGTCTTTTCCAGCAGGACGGCGACCGCAATGGCGGCCATCCACGCCAGGTTCATGACGCCGACGGTGATCAGCACCAGCATCAGCCCCCAGCAGCAGCCCACGCAGTACAGCCCGTGGTACAGGCCCACCCGCACGTCGCGGAACGCACCCTGGTAGCTGGAGACGTGCAGCAGGAAGGCCACCGGCGAGCGGCAGTGTCGAAGGCAAAAATTCTTCAGCGGCGTCAGTTGGTATATGCCCGCGGCCGCCAGAAGGCCGGCTCCGATCCAGGCCGCGGTGACCGGAACATCGGCGGCCAGCCGGGCGCCGAGAACGGACGCGGCATAGGCCAGGATGCCGAAACCGGTCCAGGTGAGCAGGTATCCGCCCACCAGGGCGGTAGTCCGTGCGGCCCGGATCCGGCTGTTGTTCTCGGCGCGGATGGACCTCAGGTAAGCCGACAGCAGCGGGGCCAGCGACGGCAGCATCATTGCGGTCATCATCAGCGCCCAGCCGGCTAGGAAACCGGCCAGTCCCAGCCCCATGGCGCCCGGGCCCGGCGGCATTCCGGCCGCCAACTTCACCGTGAGGTACCAGGCCAGCAGGGCGCAGCCAATGAGGGCGAGCAGACCCGGACGGAAGCGTACAACAGGAACGACGCGGCGTTGCATCCTATGCTGACCAGGCAAACGGGGCTGAGAAGGAGCTCTTGCCCGCGTTGTCCCAAGTCATCCCGAAAACGTCGACGCGCGAGGCCGTAGCCGTGCCGACGGTCAGCGGATCGGACGGGAACCCCACCCCGCTGACCTTCACGCCTTGCTCGGTGGGGTCTAGACGCGAAACGAAGTCTTCAACGGCGATGTCGACGCCGCCGCCGGCCCGGACCTGATGCCGACGTCCATTGTCGGAGTAGTTCATATCGACCTTGTCCATGCCCACCATCTCGCCTATCAGCGGAGCCGCGCCAGCCATGGGTCCGCCCCGCTGTCCGCTGAAGACAGCGCCGAGTGCCTGGGCCTGGTCTGCGGAGGCGGAGGCGTCCATCAGCACCCCAACCTTCCAGCCCCCGTCGCTCATCACGGCCGGAGTATCGGCCACAATGCAGACGGTCAGGCCGGAAACGTCGACTCGGTCAACTTCTCCTGTTTCGACGTGGAAGGCCAATGCGACCTTGCATCGTTCGTTATCCGCAGGCGCAATCATGCCCGAGGTCGAACACGGGCAGATCATGTCGCAATTGCAGTTTTCGAAGTATGTACCTTCGATGTGCCAGGACATTCGAGGCTCCCTTCAAGAGGCACCCCTCTTTGAATTGTCCTCCGCTGCAAAAAGCCGGTCAATAAGCTGAAAACGGCCCTTAGATCAACCTTGCCGGGTCGATCTACTCCGCCGGATCACCGCGGCTTCATCTCTCGCTGCGGTCCCTGTACTGGCGTCGACCTCCGCCTTGTCAGTTATGCAAAGCCGTGAGAATCGGCTGTTCTAGGAACGGAGCCAAAGTTTCGGAATACGTAGCCGTGATGTGCGAGGCGTCGAAATAGGTGACCACTGATCCGACAACGGCAGGGCACGAGCCTCCGGCGCAGAAATATTGGTCCATGTCCACGGTTTGGATCCTCGCCGTGTCCATTTCCAGTGCTGCGGCAGTAAGGGGGTCCATCCAATCCCACTCGTCCGGTGTGCCCGAACATTCCTGCGGATTGCCGGGGTTCTCGGCAAGGCAGTCCGGAATCGAATCGATGGTGTTGCCCGGGTAAGGCGGATCCTTGATCACCAGAACGTTGGCGTCGCTGTCCGACCAGCGGGACAGGTATTCCCTGTAGCCGTCAATGGCAGCATCTTCGGTGCTGTCCCACGACTCTCCCTGGACTGGAACGGACTGGCGTTCCGACGTGATGACCAGATCGAACGCATCGCCGGAAGTCTCATCCATCACCCACTCTCCATAGGCTGTGCAATTGGCCGTTTTCTCCTCGGTGTCGAACTGCAGCGGCACCGATGTCGGATTGCACATCGAGACCAAATACGTCGAGATCGTCCAATCGTTTTGTTCGGCCAGTACCTGCAGCGCCGGAAGCCAATGCCCGGCATGCGAGTTTCCGACGAGCGCCACCTTGGTCGGCCCGTCCCCGTACATGCACACGGGGCGGTCAGTAAACGGTTGGTTCGACCAGCAGCCATCCGCGTATGCATCGGACTTGTCGTCCTTGGCCAGTGCAGGCTCTGGCACTACCGGCCCCTGAGGGTCCGGATCGCATTCGTCAAAGCCCTTGGCGAGGGAGGCAGCACCGAAGCACGGATCGCCATTGCTCACCATGGCAGCGAGCTGCTGCTGGCCTTGGGATGTTCGCTGGTTAACCTCCATCAGCTGCACTCCGCCCACCGCCGTGAGCAGCACCATGCCCACTGCGGCAAACCGAAAAGTGGGCGCAAGTCCCTGCTGACTGGACGGGAACCGGAAACGGTCCTCAACGAAGGTCTTGCTTAGCCCCGCCAACACCAGCGTCGCCGTCAGGATCAGCGATTTGTCCAGCCAGCCCAGTTCACCGCCAGTGACATAAGGCAGGAGGACGATCAAGGGCCAATGCCAGAGGTAAACCGAGTAGGACACCGCGCCGAGCCACTGAACCGGTCGGTTCCGCATCAACGCAGTAGGGGAGAGCCTGCCCTCGGCACTTGCAAAGATCACCAGCGCCGTCCCCACCACCGGCAGCAGCGCGGTGTACCCCGGGAATGGAGTGGACCCCGTGTAGAGCGCGCCCGCACTGACGATTGCCGCAACACCGACCCATGCCAAGGCTGCTCTCGCAGCCTGGGGCAGACGCTGCGCCAAGGCGGGCGCAGCCAGAGCTACGAGGCCGCCGAGCCCCAGCTCCCACATGCGCGTGGGCGTGATGAAATACGCACTGCCGGGTTCAGCAGCAGTTGCGGTGATGGAGAACATCAGGGATAGGACGACGACGGCGGCCACCGCGCCGAAGAGCAGGCGCCGTGCGTTCAGCCCGCGTTTGCCCGCTATCCAGAACACCGCGAATACCAGGAGCGGCCAAAAGAGATAGAACTGTTCCTCTAGCGACAAGGACCAGAAATGCTGGGTAGGAGTGGGAGCATTCTCAGCCGCCAAATAGTCCACCGAACTACCGGCTAACACCCAGTTCTGCATATACAGTGCCGAGGAAATGATCTCCTTGGCGATCGTGCCCCACTGCGTGGGCGGTGCCAACAGCCGCGAACCGAGAGCCGTTGCGGCCAAGACGACGAATGCTACCGGCAGGAGGCGCCGGATCCTACGACCCCAAAACGCCGTCAGACCGTGCCAGTTCGCCGGCGGCCGTTTGATCAAGTGGGAGGTGATCAAGAAGCCGGAAATGACGAAGAAGACGTCCACTCCGACAAACCCGCCGGTCAACCGTTCCGGCCACAGATGGTAGACGACCACCAAAGCTACGGCTATCGCCCGTAGGCCCTGGATATCCAGACGAATTTTCGTGCCGGCCTTGGTCGCGGATGTCGTGGCTTGGGGAGGTGCAACTGCAGAGATGGGCTTGCTCCTGGGTAACGCGGTAGGTCGGTTTTGAAGCGACTAGTCTATCGAACAGCTGCCTGTCCCTGTGGAGAGGCCTGCCGCGCCGTGCCTTGCCCTCCCGCGTCATGCGTCCGCCGTCGTTCTCGAAGCGGTGTCCCCGGTGCTAAATAGTCTTCCTCCGTTGGAGCGATAGCTGCCGTGGTCGGTGCCCCGACCTATTTTCCAGCGGCGGAACCTGGGCAACGAATATTCGGCGCACAGTAGCAGGGGCCGTGTGCGGCGGGCCTGCATCTTCGGAGCCCCTCACGATTGCACACAGTTCTTTGAACGGGGCCTTGGGCATGCAGGGATATCAGCCGCTGCTATTCGCTGTCCGAAGTCAGATTTTCCGCGTATTAGCCGAAACTTTCGACGTTGTGTTGTAACCGGTCTTGGTGCCGGTAACCTTCACGCTGATCCGGTCACCGCGGTCGGCGGAAACGAGCTTGTAGGTCTTGGACGTGGCTCCCTTGATGGCTTTTGCGGAGCGGTACCACTGGTACTTCAGTTTGGTGCCGGAGGTCCAGGTGCCGGCCTTGGCCGTCAGCTTCTTCCCGACCTTAGCTGTGCCAGAGATTTTCGGCTTTACAGATTTCAGGGTTCCGGCAGCGACTTTGCTTGTCTTGGCCGAGGTTTTCGCTGCGGCCGCGTATCCGGCTTTGGTACCGGTGACCTTCACCGTGATCCGGTCGTAGCGGTCTGCAGAGACGAGCGTGTAGGTTTGCGACGTCGCGCCCTTGATGGCTTTTCCGGATCGGTACCACCGGTACTTCAGGTGGGTGCCGGAGGTCCAAGTGCCGGCCTTGGCTGTCAGCTTCTTGCCGACCTTGGCTGCGCCCGTGATTTTCGGAGTGGAGGTGGCGAGGGTGCCGGCGGCGACACTAACGGCGGCCGACTCACGGGCGGCGGTGGCGTATCCGCTCTTGGCTCCAGATATCCGGAGCTTGATGGATTTACCGACGTCGGTAGCAGTCAGTGCGTAATTAATTCCGGTGGCTCGATAGATAGGGGAGCCGTTGCGCAGCCACTGGTACTTCAGAGTAGTGCCGAGGGTCCAAGGTCCGGCTGTCGCTTTGAGCGAGTTGCCGACCTTAGCGTTACCCGTGATCTTCGGAGCAGCCGTGGTGAGAACGCCTGCCATAATTCCCGCGGATTGGCGGACGCTGGTCATGTACCCGCTCTTGGACCCTGTAACTCGTACAGAAACCTTGGAGCCTAGGTCGTGCGAGGACAGCCGATAGCTGGCGCCAATTGCGCCGGGGATGGCTGATCCATCGCGGAACCACTGGTATGAGATCAGAACCGGTTGAGGCGACCACGTGCCTGGGGTGACGTACAGCACGCTGCCTATCGCGCCTGTTCCGACGATGATGGGAGTTTCGGACATTAGCTTTGGCAGCACGGAACCGACGGCCGCCAAAGCGCTCACCAATCCAGCGCCGCAGTCCCTTGAGCAGCGGGCGATTGGACGCGCCGAATTCTTGAGGACAGCCTCAATCTGGGCGGGGGATAGGAGCGGGTTGGCGGACTTTAGCAGGGCCGCAACACTGGCCACGTGTGGTGCAGCCATCGAAGTGCCCTCCAGGATGGCGTAGCCCTCTCCAGCGGGGACCGTAGTTCCGGTGTTCACTGTTGATGGGATGCCGCCGGCGACAAACCTCGTGTCTCCACCCGGTGCCGTTACGTCGACGGCAGCTCCATAGTTGGAGTAGTCGGCGCGGTCACCGGTCGGACCAGAGGCAGCTACCGTGACAACTGCGTTGCAGCTGGCGGGTGAAAAGTTTTTGGCCGGCTCGGCTTCGTTGCCTGCCGCGACCACGACAGTGCTCCCCTTGCTAACCGCAAAGTTGATGGCGTCCTGCATGGTGGAGTCACAGGCGCCCGTGCCGCCAAGACTTAAATTGATGACATCTGCGGGGTTCTGATTCGGACTCATGCCGTCCACGCCTCCGCCGGCCGCCCAGATAACAGCGTCAGCAATGTCCGACATCCAGCCCAGGCAGGCGCCCAGCGCGCGAACAGGGACGATTTTTGCGCCGGGGGCCGCGCCTGCAACTCCGCGACCGTTACCCGCGACGGCAGCAACGATGCCTGCTACATGAGTTCCATGCCACGAAGAGTCGGAACCAGATTCATCACACCAGTCGCCATTGTCCAGCGGATCCTGATCACGTCCGTCGCCGTCCCGCGATATGTCGGGATCGGAGATGAGGTCCGCGCCGGGCAACACACTAGCTTCGAGATCGCTGTGCCGGGTCAGCCCGGTGTCGATCACAGCAACCACAGACCCCTTGCCGGTCGTCGTGTGCCACGCTTCAGGGAGGGCCAGACCGGCTTTAGTGTCAGCGAATGACCATTGTTGCTTGTAGTACGTATCGTTGGGATTGTACGCAGGGTACATCAGGACGTCCTGTTCCGCGTACTCAACATCAGGGCGGGCGGATAAGGTCTTGAGCAACTCGTTGGCTTCCACGGCAGTGAGTTCCCGGTCGGCCTCGATGACCCCGGCGCCGTCAGCCGTGGTGTGCAGTTCCTCAAGGGCGACGCCGGCGTCTGCGGCAACTTCGCGATAGGAACTGTCCCGCTCGGCGGCACTGGCCTCAGCGGTTGCGCGGAACTTGACGATGAACCGGTCTCCGCCTGCCTCCATAGATGCCGCTTGAAGCGATCCGTCATCCGGAAGTTCGGGATGACTGTCCGCTGCGGATGCGGCAGTAATCGGAAGGACAGACCCGGCTAGGAGCGAAATTGCTGCGACCGCAACGACCCAAGCTGGTACCAATCTGCGCAACGTTCCCGACATGTGAATCCTCAAGAGTTTGATGAAGGTGCCCAGTCATTGCGACTCGTCCATCGCGAGATGAGAACCCGCGCGAGTGCAATTGGACTACCTCTGCGCTACGTGCAGGCCTCCGGCCCGTTCAGCGGCGACCCGGCCAGCTTCTAAAAACGCCCTCGACATTGAGTACCAGTTAGGAGCCATGCCGTATCTTGCTATCGGCAGTTCCGATTGATTCGTTATGTCGATGGGCCAGGGCAACCGGACAATTGGCGCTCCTGTTACCGATTGGTCGTCCGCTCCGATCCGCTGGGCCGCCGCAGGGAGGCGCCCTACCGAGAAATGGGTTGTTGCTGAATGGCAACAACCCATTTCCGGTGAGCCATCGTTGACGCAGGCGGTTCCAATGAATCCCGAGCACATGTGCATCCATATCCTCGGTGACGGTACGTCCTTAGAATCCCTTCACGTATTCGACTGATCCATCGTAGAGATCGGTGATACGCCAGATTCCTCCCTTGACCGCGTGGGCTGGGACATCGGCAAACACAACCCCATAGCCGATCGAGGACGCAAGATCGACGTCCATGGGAAGCAACGGCCCCATGTCGAGGTAGGAATCTTCCACAGTGTACTCGGAGTCGTTGTAGATCAGGCCGTCGCTTCCGATGTAGTCGACTGCGATCCATTCACCGGGATCTATAGTGGACTCGCTGATATTGCCTAGGAACAGGTCAACAAAAAGATCCACTTTTCCTGGCCTGTCACTTGGATATTGACCTGGTGCAAAGAACGTCACCATCCAGTCCGGCATGCTGAAGATTTTGTCTATGGCGAAGGGATCTTGCCTAGTTGAACTTACAAAAAGCACCGTTTCTGCTGATGTGGCTTTTCCGGCCTTGTTCGTGACTATCACCCGGTAGGTGTCCAGTTCGTTCGTGGACCGTGCGGTAAAGGTGTAGTTCGCGCCAGTGGCTCCAACGATTCTCTTCCAAGTAGCGTTACCGTCAGCCCCTTGGACCTCCCGTTCCCACGCGTAGGACAGGGAGCCTCCGCTGACCTGGCTCTTGATGGTGACGGACTTCCCAGCGGTGGTCTGAATTGAGACCGGGATTTTCACTGTCGGTTTGACGACAGTGGTCACTTTCACGCTGATGGAGGTCGCTTTTCCAGCCTTATTGCTCGCTATGACCCGGTACTCGTTTACTGACTGCCCTGTGGAAGCGGTGAAGGAATGGGTGGACCTGGTGGCCTTTGAAATATTCGTCCATTTGGATCCGGCTTTACGCTGCCATTGGTAGGACACGGACCCGCCGTTGGCCTTGGCCGAAAGCGCTACTTTCGATTTTGCAGCCGCGGTCAGGTTCTTGGGCTGAGTAGTGATCTTAGGTGAGGTGACAACGCTGAGTTTGGCGCTCTTGGAAGTAGTCTTTCCGCGCGAATTTGAGACGATGGCGCGGTACTGTGCTCCGTTGAGGCTCGCGACGGCCATGACCCTCAGAGTTTTGGTTTTCGCGGAAGAGCCCGTCGCTTTGACCCATTTACTGGACTTGGGCTTCTTCACTTGCCACTGATATTTGAGCTTGCTGCCAGTTGCTTTGACTTTGAAGCTGTGAGTTTTGCCCTTAGCAACGGTTGCAGACTTCGGGCTGGTCGTGATTTTTGCTTTGCTGACCGCCGTAGTGGCCGCGATCGTTGTAGTGACGCTACGCGTGATTGGGCTCGCGCTGGCTGGAGCAACTGCAATCGGCGCAGCGAATAGAAGCGCGGCCACCAAAATTGTGGTGGCGCGCTGAAGGAGTCTTTTCAAGAATATTCCCCCAACGAGAATGAAATACAGAGTAGATGGAAGAGGCAGCTCCACGTCATGAATAAGGAGTTATCTGGATAATACTCAACAATCAGGCATTAAGCAGTCAACACCGTCATCAAGACCAGCGGAGGATCGCGCGTGGATCCTGCAACGTCACCGCCTACCGGCGAGGGGGCTGCTCTCAGCCCGAGGCACTGCCCCTAAACAACAAGCCCCCCAGTCTGCGAAAAGCCATTGCGCAATCATGCAGCGGGACGCGCTCATGTTTAAATCGTGGATAGCTTAAACGTCCACTGAGTTGGTCGCTACACCGGCAGTAGGTCGAAAACATATTGCCGGAGACGGGGGTGTAGAAAACGGTGACATCACCGGGGATACAGCCGACCCCGGGACAACCATCGGTTGTCCCGGGGCCAGCCGGAAAACGTTGTCCTGCGCTAAGAACTCCCGTTAGCGTTTTGAGGGACGGTAGCCGGCGTTGATGGCTGCGCCCTGGCTGGCGAAGCACTCTTCCGGATTGGTCCGGTTGTAGAAGCCGCCACCCGGAACGTGGTAGATCATCGAGCTGGCGTTCCCCTTGATCGGGTATCCGCTGGGGCAGCTGTTCCCGTATCCGGCAACGCTGGTGGGCTTCTTGCCTGACTTGATGGTCAACCACTGGGTCTTCGTCGCAGTACGCGTGGCCGTCGACGACGGCAAACGGTATTTCACGGTTGTCGTGACCTTGTACTTGCCGGCCTTCAAGGACGCCGACTTCTTGTTCTTAGCCACTGTCTTGTTGCCCAGCTTGACCGTCAAGGTCTTGGAAATGACCTTCACACCTTGGGCGGCCGAAACGTTCGGTTTTATAGTCGCCTTGCCGTTGTATGGAACCTTCTTGCCGGCAATCGACTTCACTGCCACGGCATTGCGAACGACCAGCTTTTGGGTCTCCCTGGTGCTCTTGGAAGAGGAATAGACCCGCTGGCCTTCCTCCATCGTGTAGGTCTTGTACTTCACGGTGGTCTTCACCGAGTACGTACCGGCTTTAAGCTTCGCCTTGGTCTTGTTCTTGACCACGGTCTTGTTGCCCTGCTTGACCGTCATGACCTTTGAGGTGACGGTGACCCAGCCGGCCGCGGAAACGGCCGGTTTCACGGTTGTCGACCCATTGACAGGCGCAACCTGAGTGGCGATCTTGTTGATGGACAGGCTCGTAACGGGCGCCGGCGTCGGAACCGATTCGTCGACGGTCGTATCAGATACGGGTGTTGTGGCCGGCAGCGGTGCCGCGTGGGCGGCGGTAACCGAACCAAAGAGGAGCGAGACTGCGGCTGCTGAGACCGCGACGCCCCGCATGAACGATGCGAGTTTCAATTTCCCCAACTTCCCCGGGACATGTTCCCGGTTAATAGTTTGACCGGTCAATTGTATGTCAGGTCACGCGAGCGCGCGGATGCTGCAGCGATGGGGGACATGTCCCCAGCACACCATCTCAGCTCAGGGGCAGAGGCGGAAGTACTACAGCAGTTCGGCGCGCAGTTCGGCGGGGGATTTGGGGGATAGCAGGCCCGGCGGGACGTCGAAGACGGTGACGGCGCCGAATTGGCCCTGCTGGTTCAGCCGGTGAACTGCGCGGGCGTAGGCCACCAGGACGCTGGCGGTGAATTCCGGGTTGCTCTCCAACGTGAGGCCGTATTCGATGACCTGGGCGTGCTCGTCGCTGGTGTTGCCGCTGCGGATGGTCATGCCGCCGTGCGGCATGGCGCTGTGGTCGCGAGCCAATTCTTCGGCGGTGATGAAGTGGACCTCGGTGTCGTACTGGTCAAAGTAGTGCGGCATGGTCACAATGGCTTCGCGGATCGCGGCGGGGTCGGCGCCATCGGCCAGCACCACGAAGCATTCGCGGGTGTGTTTCTGCCGGGTTTCCAGCTGCGGGCGGCTGCCGTTGCGGACCTGTGCGATGGCAGCTTCCGACGGCAGCGTGTACTGGACGCCGGCGGCCACACCCGGCACCCGGCGGATGGCATCGGAGTGGCCCTGGCTCAGGCCCCGGCCCCAAAACGTGTAGGTGTCGCCGTCGGGCAGCAGGGCTTCGCCGTAGACCCGGTTGATCGAGAACATGCCCGGATCCCAGCCGGCGGAAATCAGCGCGGTCTTCCGAGCGGCGCGCGCCGGGGCGTCGACGGTCTCGAAGTACTCCGGGATGCGGGCATGCGTGTCGAAGCTGTCCACCGTGTTGAAGCGGGCGGCCATGACGGGTCCTTGCTGCGGGAGGTCCTCCTTGGAGCCGCCGCACAGGATCAGCACGTCAATGTGGTCTTCGTGTCCGGCGAGGTCGTCCATGGCGTAGACGGCGGTCTCGGTGCGCAGGGTAGCCAGGTCTGCCGGATGCCGGCGGGTGAATACCCCGACCAGTTGCATGTCCGGGTTTTTGGCAACCGCGGCCTCCACGCCGCGGCCTAGGTTTCCGTAGCCGGCAATGCCGACACGAATCGATTCACCCAAGGGTCTGTCCTATCGTCAGGTTCAACGGTGTTTCAGGCAGCGGAGGGTTAGATCCACATCGCCGGATCGATGTATTCGGCCGGGTCCACGGCGGGCTTGGTTTCGCGCTGCGGATCCCGGTGCCGGAAGGTGGCCGGAATACCGGTGATAATGGATTCCGGTGGCGCGTCCTTGACCACCACGGCGTTGGCCCCGATGGCGCTGTCCGCACCGATGACCACGGGGCCCAGCACCTTGGCGCCGGCGCCGATCACCACGCGGTCGCCGATGGTGGGATGGCGCTTGACCTTGGCCAGCGAGCGGCCGCCGAGGGTGACGCCGTGGTAGATCATCACGTCCTCGCCGATCTCCGCGGTCTCGCCGATCACCACACCCATGCCGTGGTCAATGAAGAACCGGCGGCCGATGGTCGCGCCGGGGTGGATCTCGATGCCGGTCAGGAAACGGCCGGCCTGAGAGATCAGCCGGGCGGGCAGCCGCAGCGACGGGTTGGCCCACATTTTGTGGGTCAGCCGGTGGATCCAGATGGCGTGCAATCCGGAGTAGGCCAGGAAATTCTCCACGCGGCCCCGGGCCGCCGGGTCGTGCGACCGGGCGGCCTCGAGGTCTTCACGCAGTCGCGCTAGGAAACCCATGTGCTCTTTCTGATCGACATTGCGCCGCGGGCGGGCCCGAAACTGGTCGGCCGCCGCCCGCACGGCGCAGGGAAGCTGGTTAGCCGCGGATGTCGTCGTAGAGGAGCGTGGAGATGTAGCGCTCACCGAAGTCGGGCACCACGGCCACGATCAGCTTACCGGCGTTCTCCGGCCGCTTGGCTACTTCCAGCGCCGCCCAGACTGCAGCACCGGAGGAGATACCGCCGAGGATGCCTTCCTTGATGCCCAGATCGCGCGCGACGGCGACCGAGGCCGACGTCGGGGCATCCAGCACTTCGTCGTAGATGCTGGTGTCCAGCACCTCCGGAATGAAGTTGGCGCCCAGGCCCTGGATCTTGTGCGGACCGGGGTTGCCGCCGGTGAGGATGGCGGAGTCTTCCGGCTCGACGGCGATGATCTGGACGCCGGGCTTGCGCTCCTTGAGCAGGCCGCCCGCGCCGGTGATGGTGCCGCCGGTGCCGATGCCGGCCACCAGGATGTCCACCTTGCCGTCGGTGTCGGCCCAGATTTCCTCGCCGGTGGTGGTGCGGTGGATCAGCGGGTTGGCCTCGTTGGCGAACTGCTGCGCCCAGATGGAGTTCTCGGTGTTGGCCACGATCTCCTTGGCCTTCTCCACGGCACCGCGCATGCCCTCGGAGCCAGGGGTCAGCACAATCTCGGCACCGAAGGCGCGCAGCATCACGCGGCGTTCGGTGGACATGGTCTCCGGCATGGTCAGGATGACCTTGTAGCCGCGGGCCGCGCCCACCATGGCCAGCGCGATGCCGGTGTTGCCGGAGGTGCCCTCCACGATGGTGCCGCCCGGCTTCAGGGCTCCGGCCTTCTCGGCGGCGTTAACAATGGCCACACCGATCCGGTCCTTCACCGAGTTGGCCGGGTTGTAGAACTCCAGCTTCACGGCAACCTGGGCCGGCAGGCCTTCGGTGAGCCGGTTCAGGCGCACCAGCGGGGTGCGTCCCACAACCTGGGTGACGTCGTCGTAAATCGGTGCCATGGGTGTTCCTGCCTTCTGGCCCGGAGGCCGCTACAGAGATGGGAGTAACAAAACTTCTTTCAGCCTAGTCAGCGCGCTGATCGGCCTGCTATGCGATGAGCCATTCGGCGTAATATTTACGGGCTTTGGCCAGCTTGGGATTGATGATCACCTGGCAGTAGCCCACCTGCGGATGCTTGGCATAGAAGTTCTGGTGGTATTCCTCCGCCGGGTAGAACTCCGGCAGCCGGACCACCTCGGTCACGATCGGGTCGTGCCAGTCGGCCTGCGCGCGTTCGATCGCCGAAACGAAGGTCTGTTTCTGCTCGTCGTCGATGTAGAACATCGACGAGCGGTACTGCGTGCCGACGTCGTATCCCTGCCGGTTCAGCGTGGTGGGGTCGTGCGAGGCGAAGAACATGCCCAGGATGACCTCCTCCGGCACCACCGTCTCGTCGAACGTGACGGCAACAACCTCGGCATGTCCGGTGGTTCCGGAGCAGACCGCCTCATAGGACGGGTCCTTCACAGCCCCGCCGGTATAGCCGGAGACCACCTCCGTCACGCCACGGGTCATGTTGTAGACCGCGTCCAGGCACCAGAAGCAGCCACCGCCAAGCACAAAAGTCTTCATGGGTTAAACAATGTCATGGACCCCTCGAATGTTCCCGGGCGCCAGTCTTACGCTGAGGGCGTGTGGGCGGGCCCGCGACGGATGGGGTAGAAAAGGACCTATGGTCGACGACGAACTGCTCCGCACCGGGGACACCGAAGCCCCCGCGGGATCCACAACTTCAGCGGGAACAGACAGCCCAGCGGGCACCGAAGCCTCGGAAGGAACCGCATCCCCAGCGGGAACTGAAAACCCCGCGGACACGGACGCCGCCGCAACGGACGAAGCACAGCCGAAGACGCCGGTCCTTGGCGACGTACTGCTGGCCATCGAGGAACTGTGGCCCGAATCGCTGGCCGAGCAGTGGGACGCCGTGGGCCCCGTCGTCGGACGCCCCTCGGCCGACGTACGGAAGATCATGTTCGCCGTGGATCCCACCGCCGACGTGATCACCGAAGCCATCGAATGGGGCGCCGACCTGCTGCTCACGCACCACCCGCTGCTGCTGAAGCCAGTCAACTCGGTGGCAACCTCCAGCTTCAAGGGCGACGCCGTGCACCGGCTGATCGAGAACGGCTGCGCCTTGGTCACCGTCCATACCAACGGGGACAGCGCCGTGGGCGGTGTCTCCGACGTGCTGGCCGATGCCCTGGGCCTGCAGGACGTCCGGCCGCTGTCGCCGGCCGACAACGGCCTGCCCGAAGAAGGCATCGGACGGGTCGGGGAGCTGGCCGAGGCCAGGACCCTGGGCGAATTCGCCGAGCAAGTCTTCAGCATCCTGCCGGCCGTTGCCGGGGGAGTGAAGGTGGCCGGCGACCGGAACGGAATCATCCGCAGCGTGGCCGTCTGCGGCGGCGCAGGCGACTCGCTGTTCGACCAGGTCCGGGCGTCCCGGGCGGACGTCTACGTCACGGCAGATCTACGCCATCATCCCGCCTCCGAGGCGCGCGAAGGAACGGTGGACGGCCGGCCGTACCTGATCGATGTCTCCCATTTTGGCAGCGAGTGGCTCTGGCTGACGCCCGCGTCTGCGGCGCTGGACAACGTCCTGACCGACCAGGGCTACACGGTGGACGTCAAGGTCAGCGTCACCAACACCGACCCATGGGATTTCGTCCTCACGCCGGGCTAGCAGCGCCGCGTCCGGACGGTAGGCTAGGACGAAGCTGAACCGCAACGGTTCTGCAGCGTGTTGAAAGGACGTACATGGCGAAGGCACCGGCTTCCGAGCAACTGAGGCTGCTCGACCTGCAGGCACTCGATGGCAAGCTCACTCAACTGAGCCGCCGCGCTGCAGCCACTGCCAAGAACGCCGAGATCGATGCGCTGGTGGAGAAGCTGTCCGCTGCCGACTCGTCACTGGTCGCCCTGAACACCGAGATCGCGGACACCGAGCGTGAACTGAAGCGCGCCGAAGCGGACGTGGAGACGGTCCAATCGCGGATCGAACGCGACCAGAAGCGCCTGGACAGCGGATCGGGTACACCCAAGGACCTCACTGCGCTGCAGCACGAACTGGTCTCGCTGAACAAGCGCCGCAGCGACCTGGAAGACGTGGAGCTGGAAGTCATGGAGCGGCTGGAGACGCTTCGGACCCGTCACACCGAGCACCAGCAGTCCAGCGACCAGCTGCGCGAGGAATTGTCCGGCCTGGAACGTACCCGCGACGATGAACTCGCCGGGATCGAGAGCGAACGCGGCGCGGTGTCGGCGGACCGGAAGGAACTGGCCGGCAGCTTCGAACCGGCCCTCCTGGCCGTTTACGAAAAGACCCTGGCCCACCGCGGCATCGGCGCCGCCCGCCTGTTCCACGGCAAGTCCGAAGGCTCCGGCATGCAGCTGAGCGCCGGCGATCTTTCCGACATCCGCAAGGCCGCCGCCGACGACATCGTCTTTTGCCCGGACTCCGGCTGCATCCTCATCCGCTCGGAGGAGTGGAAGAGCTAGCCCGCATTTTCGGGTCGGGTGCCGCCCGGAAGCGGCAGCTATCGGCTTGCCGGAAGCCAGCCCAGATTGTCGAGCTTGCCCTCGATCACGCGGCGCAGGACCGCATACCCCGCCGTATTCAGGTGCGCACGGTTGCTGGAGAGACTGGGCGGCTTGTTGCCCCGCGTCTGTTCCATCAGGTCCTCCGGCCTCGGCCGGACGCCGGCCATCTCCCAAACACCTCGCTGTGTCAGCAGCCGGTCCAGATCCACGTACCGCGGACCGTATTGCGCCGCCAGGGCATCATTCACGCGGTTGATGCGCCGTCGCACGGGCGACGATGCGTGCGTTCCGGTATTGACGAAGTGCCCCCAGACGAGCACGTGTCCGCCGGCGGCTGAAAGCCACTCGTCAGCCGTCTGGGTCCACTCGATAATGGTGTCCGGGTCGGTCGTTGCATGGTGTTTGCCGGTGAGGTTGTTCTTCCCAATGCTCAGGTGGCTGATGCCGGCCCTGAACTCGTTGCCCTCGGCGGAGAGAAACGGGGTTCCGTCAGGGATCCGCATGCGATTGCCGGGCTGGCTGCGGCGGAAGCTGTAGCCAGGTTGTGCGCCGTGGGCCTTGGAAAGTTTCCCCGGGATGCCGGCTAGGGCGCCCGGAGCGCTGAACGATGCGGCATCCTTGGCGCTCATCGACGGTGAGGAGATGAGGACGGAGCCGGAGGCCGGGATGACGCCGGCGTCAACGTGCGCCGGCCGGGACCCGAGCCGGGCGAGGATCTGTTCAGCGGTCTGACCGCCGGCGCCCCCGTTGAAGTACGTCATCCCGTACGCAGAGGCTAGGAGCGCCAGATCCGGGGACATTCCTGCAGCGGTAGAGGAACCCCAGCAGGCCATCTCCGGCGCGCCGGGGCGGGCAGGGACGGCCGGGCGGGCCGTCATTGGTGCCGCAGGATGGCCGGCGAGGTCGGCGGCCACTGCACAGGGGAGCGCGGCCAGTACCAGGCCCAGAACGGCTCGGCGCCGGACGGGGCGCTGAATCGAGGACACTGTGCCTCCCTACGGTCACGCCAGCAGTTGCCATGCCCCCGGTCACCGATGAATGGCGCCTTCGAGCGCACGCCCAATATAAGCCCTAGAGACCATGCGGATAAAGGCGCAGGAGGGGCTGGTCAGCGCACCACTAGTCGGGACAGCCGGCGTCTGATCTTGCGCCTGATCCTCCGCTGCAGTTCCCTCGGCTGAACCGACCCCCAGCCTCGGCGCCGCAAGGGAGCGGTGTCACGCAGGGTGGCGGTGGTGCCGGTGTTGGTGGTCCGGATCTGTACGGTTTTGCCGGTGGGTAGGGTGTAGAGGCCGCCGGCGCAGCTGAGGCTGACGGACGCATTGTAGGTTCCCGGTGGTAGCGCGGAGATGTCCACGCCGGTGCCCTTGCGGGTGCCGAAGTGTGCGCCGGAGTAGTCGCTCAGGGCGTCGCCGAAGACGTTTGCGTCCGCGCGGAAGCCGCCGGCGGCCAGCGCGAAGGCGTGGGTGCCGGCCGGCCCGTGCAGCACCAGGTAGTAGTGGGCGGCTTTGCTGTCGGGGATTTCCACGCCGCGGACGGCGAAGTCCCCGTCCAGATGCACGCGCGGCCCGCGTGCCCAGCTGGTGCGCAGCCGGAAGTATGCCTCCTGGGGTGCGGTGCCGAGGACCGGGCGCACATCGAGCACGGCGCCGCCGGGCCGGGTGCGAAAACGGTACAGCCGCCCGTCCCGCTGTGACTCGGCGCTCAGCGGTGTGCCCGAGGCCAGCGGCAGCTCGGCGTCCCGGCCGGGGACGGCCAGCCGCAGCCGTGCCTGGTACGTATCCGCCGGCAGGCCGGCCAGATCGATGCCCCGCCTGTCCGGGGACGTGAATTTCGCCTGTTTGTAGTCGCAGGCGGCTTCCTCGTGGTACCTGAAAGAGATCGCCGGATCGCTGGCTCCGGCCAGCTCGTGCTCCTGCCGGATCCCGCCGCCGGACAGAACAAGTGTGGTGGCCAGCGGCGAGCGGCTCTTGATGGCGTGCCCGCGCAGGAAGCCCACGCCCTCCGGGAAGAATACCGAGCCGGACAGCCGCACACCGGTGAGATCGGCGACGGCGGCGCCGGCCTCCCGCTGACGCGTCAGCACGTCGCTGCGCAACTGGGACGGCATCCGGTTCCCGTTGCGCACCGTACCGAACCGCGGCGGGGTGTTGTCGGCCACTGCGGCCATGATGGAGAGCATCAGCGGCAGGTTGTAGCGGATTTCCCCGGCATGGTCCCACACCAGATCGGAGTCCGTCTCGATGTAGTTGAAGTTCGGGTACTTCGCGAACAGCGGCAGCGCCCGGCCGGTCTGGGCGGCGTGGGACTGGTCCTGCAGGGAGCTGAAGAGGTAAATGTTCTTGTTCGTGTCCTGGTCCGCGGCAACGGCGTCCGGAATCAGCGCGTCAAGCACTTCCTGCTCCCGGTCCCCGCCGTCCCCGGTCATGTGCGCAAAGGTCTTGGGTCGGTTCCGCCGGGTGTGCGTGCCGACGTAGACCTGCGGGGCGCAGGCGACGATATTGCCGAAGTTGTACCTGATCCCGTAGTACAGCGCGGGGAAACCGCCCTTGGAGATTCCCACGAGCGTGCATTCGTTCCGGCTCAGGCCCAGCCGCTGCAGCTCCGCGTCGATCAGCGCGATCACTGCGTGTTCGACGGCGAAGTTCATGTCCCGGCACAGCGTGTAGGCGGGCTGCGGCCCGAACTTGTCCTTGATCCACAGCCAGTTGGCCTGGTTCTCCTGCGTGGACTGGCCGTCGAAGTCGTAGGTGTCCCGCGGCCGGAGCCCGGTGAACATCACGATCAGGTGGCGCCGGTCCTGCTTGGCTTCGCGCGTCTTGTATTCCACCAGGACGCCGTTGTGCAGAAAGTCCTGTTCACGTTGGGGCATGCCTGCGAAGCTACTGCGAGCGGGTGAACGCCGGGGAAACAGCTGCCGACCGCGGGGTGCGGAGCCGAAGTTACCGCAGGGCCAGCCGGCGTTTGATCCGGCGCCGGAGCGCCGACGGTGCCAAGCGGACGAACCTCCTCCGGAACGACGCCGGTCCGGGTGCGGTGTCACGCAGGGTGGCGGTAGTGCCAGCGGTGGTCCTGATTTGTACGGTTTTGCCGGTGGGTAGGGTGTAGAGGCCGCCGGCGCAGCTGAGGCTGATGGCGGCGTGGTAGGTTCCCGGCGGCAGCGCGGAGATGTCCACGCCGGTGCCCTTGCGGGTGCCGAAGTGCGCGCCGGAGTAGTCGCTCAGCGCGTCGCCGAAGACGTTTGCGTTCGCGCGGAAGCCGCCGGCGGCCAGCGCGAAGGCGTGGATGCTTGCCGGCCCGTGCAGCACCAGGTAGTAGTGGGCGGCTTTGCTGTCGGGGATCTCCACGCCGCGGACGGCGAAGTCCCCGTCCAGATGCACGCGCGGCCCGCGTGCCCAGCTGGTGCGCAGCCGGAAGTATGCTTCCCGCGGTGCGGTGCCGAGGACCGGGCGCACATCGAGCACGACGCCGCCGGGCCGGGTGCGAAAACGGTACAGCCGCCCGTCCCGCTGCGATTCGGCGCTCAGCGGTGTGCCCGAGGCCAGCGGCAGCTCGGCGTCCCGGCCGGGGACGGCCAGCCGCAGCCGTGCCTGGTACGTACCCGCCGGCAGGCCGGCCAGATCGATGCCCTGGTGCTTGGGCGAGGAAAACCGGGCCAGCCGGTAATTGCAGTAGGCCTGCTGGAAGTACCGGAAGGAGATGCGCGCGTCCTCGTTTGCACCTAGCGAGAACTCGCGTCGGGTAGCTTCCGCGGTGAGTACCAGCGTGCTGGTCAAGTCCGTCCACTCCTCGGTGGCGTGTCCGCGCAGGAACCCCACGCCCTCCGGGAAGAATACCGAACCAGCCAGCCGCACGCCGGTGAGATTGGCGACGGCGGCGGCGGCACCGGCCTCCCGCTGCCGTGAAAGCACCTCGGTGCGCTGTTGTGGTTCCATCCGGTTGCCGTTGCGCACCGTGCCGTAGCGCGGCGCAACGTTCTCTGCGAGCGCGTAGAGCGTGGCCAGGATTAGTGGCACGTTGTAACGGGTCACATCAGTGTGCTCGTTGACCAGGTCCGACTCTGTCTCGATGTAGTTAAAGTTCGGGTACTTTGCGAACATCGGCAGCGCTGGCACTATCTGCGCCGCGTGGAACTGGTCCCGCGGGGAGCTGAACAGGTAAATGTTCTTATCCGTCCGTTCATCAGCTTCCACCGCGTCAGGCAGCAGTCGGTCCAGCGCCTCAAGCTCGGCCTGCCCTCCGCCGCCGGTCAGATGCGCGAAGATCTTGGGCCGGTTCCCGCGGGTATGCGTGCCGGCGTAGACCTGCGGGGCGCTGGCCAGGATATTGCCGAAGTTGTACTTGATGCCCAGATACAGCGCAGCGAACCCGCCCTTGGAAAAACCCGCCAGTGTGCATTCCTTTCGGCTCAGCCCCAGCCGCTCCAGCTCTGCATCGATGAGTGCGACCACCGCCTGCTCAATGGAGAAGTCCATATCCCGGCATAGGTAATACGCGTGCTGCCCGTCGAACTTGTCCTTGATCCAGAGCCAGTGCGCCTGGCTATCGCTGGAAGCCCTGCCGTCAAACTCGAAGCTGTCCAGCCGTCCGACGCCCGCAAACATGACAATCAGGTGGCGCCGGTCCAGCTTCGCGGCGCGCCGCTTGAACTGCACCAGCACGCCGCTGTGGACAAAATCTAGTTCTCGTTCGGACATGCGCCCCAACGCCCCCATCAATGCATCAAGTACTCGGACGCACCGAAGCTACGTGGCGTTGGTGAACGCCAGGCAAACACGCGGCGGCACCACCCGGCCACGCCGCCCCGGGTGATCGGCCAAGGGTCGCGGGACAAGTTGCCTGGTGATCGGCCAAGGGCCGCCAGCCAAGTAGCCCGGTGGCCGGCCAAGGGCCGCCTGCCAAGTAATCCGGTGATCGACCAAGGGCCGTCAGGCCCGCGTGGAGATCTATTCGGCCAGAATAATGTTCAGCGCGTGCGCCTTGCGGGCGGTGCCGTCCACCAGTTCCGCTTGCCAGACCTCCTGTGCCGCCTTCAGCAGCGCGGCCGGCGTCTCGGGCGCCTTGCCGCGCCGGGTCAGCAGATGCCGGGCCAGCTCGCCACGGGTGTGCTTGGCAAAGTGGGAGACCACCGTGCGCTTGCCGTTGCGCTCCTGAAACACGTTGATCACCACGGTGCGGGCCGGCTCCGGCGTCCACGCCGCGGCGTAAGTGCTGGAGCGGCAGTCGACCAGCAGGTGCCCCTCGGCGTGCGTGTCCAGGGTCTTGGGCAGCCGCTTCTTCCAGTAGGAGGCCAGCTTCCCGGTTTCCGGCAGCCCCACGGACATGGACAGCCGGTAGGCCGGAATGCTGTCCGCGAAACCAATAGCACCCCAGAGCGCTGAAATCACGACGACGGCGGCGTCGGCCTTGCGCTTCTGCGTGGCGGTCATCGTCCGGTAGCCGAGGGCGTCGTACAGCACGCCGGAGTAGACCGTGTGAGCCGGGGCGGAAGGTTCGTCGTGCAGCCGGGTATTGCGCTCCACTTCGGCAGCCAACGATGCGCCGACGCCCAGTTGCGCTAAAGCATCCGGACTCTGGCTGATGTGGGCGAGGGCCGCCAATACTTCCTCCCGGGCAGGATTCAGCTCCGGGAACTGCAGTTCGTGCAGGTCGAAGGGATGTCCCTTGGCGGCAGCGGTCTTTCCTTCGGAAGGCGGAAGCAGAATCAGCACCGTAGCAGCCTACCGTCGGAGCGCACCGCCGCACGAAAGAAAGGCGGGAGCGCCGCCGTCGTCATGCTGGGAAACCGTCTAAAGCGAAGCAGATTACAGGCGGCGGGGGAGCAGGCCGTATCCTGAAGGCGGGACGGGTTGGCTGGGCGATCGCGTCGGACGGGTCTGCGAAGATCCGTCTGCCGAGGAAAGTCCGGGCTCCGCAGGGCAGGGTGGTGGGTAACGCCCACTCGGGGAAACCCGCAGGCAAGTGCCACAGAAAATAGACCGCCAGGGCTGCCTCGTGCAGCACCTGGTAAGGGTGAAACGGTGGTGTAAGAGACCACCAGCGCGCCGGGCGACCGGGGCGGCTAGGTAAACCCCACCCGGAGCAAGGCCAGACAGGGCACGATTGAGGGCTGCTCGCCCGAGTGTCCGGGTAGGCCGCTTGAGGGCACCGGCAACGGTGCTCCTAGATGGATGATCGCCACCCGGCGGCGGGCAACTGCCGCAGGTGACAGAACCCGGCTCATAGGCCAACCCGTCCCACTCTTCCCTTATATTTACTGGAGGAGAGGCCTGTCGGACGGATTTGTAGGCATCGATAGTCAAACCACTGGCCAGAGCTAAGCCGGGAACAGGTGGGAATCCTTGGTCGCTGGTTTGAATTCGGCAAGGGCTCCGCTGAAGTGTTTAAGGCCATGGTGTCGCTGGTCTTAGCCGCCCAAGTCTTGAACTAGCCTTTAACCTGAAGCCGGGCTCGATGCCAGCGCCCCGGCCTTGGTGCGGACGCACTTGACGGGAACGTAAAGCCACCTGTCAAGTAGCGCCTCCACGATGTTCAAATGCTTCAGCTTAGAAGGAATACATGGCGGTATCATCGCGCGTGCAATGGGTGGATGCAGCCAAAGGAATGGCAATACTGCTGGTGGCGCTGCATCACTCCGTCATCTTGCTGGGCCAGATGGATCTCATCGCGGGCCCCTGGGTGCAGGTGAACAGAACCCTCCAGGTATTTCGGATGCCACTGTTCTTCGCCGCCTCCGGCCTTTTTGCCGCGTCGGTCATAAGTCGTCCGTGGAAGGTCCTCTGGTCCAGCAGGTTGAGCCTCTTGGCATGGGTGTTCCTGCTCTGGTCAGTCATTAGGTTCCTCTATTTCACAGTCCTTCCCATGGAAGCCAGGCCGCAGGAAACAGACCTCACCAGGCTGCTGACCGCCCCACTGCTTCCGACGTCCGGGTTGTGGTTTATCCACGCGCTGCTGTTCTTTTTCATCGCTGCCAAGCTGATGCAGGGAAGGGTCGACTACCGCATCCAGTTGCTGGTATCAGCCGTCATATCCGTTCAGTTCCTGTCCATGTCGTCCTGGAACATCAGTTGGAACGGCATGGGCAAGTACTTCTTCTTCTTCCTGGCCGGCTGTTATCTGCGTGAGCTTGCCTTCGAGTGGGTTCAGAAGCGGAATTGGAAGCGGGCGGTGCTGATCGGGGCGCTGTTCATTGCCGGGGCGGCGGCGCTTGCCTTCTTCGATCTGAGTCGGTCCGGTCCATCCGCCTTTCTGGTGCGCGTCGTGGCCGTTGCCTTTGGGTTCATGCTTGCGGCGTATGTGGTTTCGCTGCCCGGCGGCGCTGTTCTTGAATATCTGGGGCGCAACACGTTGCCCATATATGTTGCGCACGTCGTCGTCATTGCGTTCCTAACAACATTGCTGAGCCTTGCAGGGGATCTTTCGGTCGGCACGCGGCTGATCCTTCCGCCGTTGGTTGCACTTGGTGCTGTTTGCCTCTCACTCGGGTTCATGGTTGTTTTGCGTGGGCCGTTCCTGCGCTACGTGTATGAGGCGCCGGGCTGGTTCCGCGGCCCAGTGCCGACCAAGGTACTTACAGGCACCGCACGGGACTGACTTTGTAGATCCTGGCCCGAAACTTGCAGCGTAGGGGCGTTTGCAGGTCAGGAGATCGCATCGCCAGAACCAGGCGCATAGGTCAGCCAGTCCACTCCTTGCGCCACCATCCAGAATCCGGCTGGGCAGAAGTTACCCCAAGGAAGCAGCCCCGCCAGGTTGGGGAGTCCGGCGGGGCCGCTTCGACTGCCGAACACCGCCGCAGGGTTGGGGCCGTGGCAGGGTCCGCTACCGCACAGTCTCGCAGTCCTCCGCAGCAGCAGGTATCCCCAAAGTTGGTCGGTCCAGATCCGCCGCTCAGCGGTGGCAGGACGCGATGGTGCCAGCGACGTGTCTAACATTCCGCACGCCGAGGACGACAGTGGCGGATACAGTCTCCGCTGGTTCCACCACCAGCATCTCTCTTTCCTCGGGGGAAAAATGTATCGCCCTTCGCCCTCTATTTTGCGCCCCATGCTGCGCGTCGGCCTGACATCTGCCGTGCTGACCGCCCTGCTGTCCTCTGCTCTGCCGGCTGTCGCTTCCGACCCAGTTACGCCGTCCGCCCAAGCGACCGAATTACCCGCACCGACGGGTTCCGCCCTGGACAGCGGTGCGCTCTCCAGCGGGAGCCCCGTCCCTACCGGGACGCCGACCGTCGAAACTCCTGAACCTCAGCCGACAGCGACGGACGCGAGCCCTGCGCCTCCGACTCCTGCCGAGCCGTCCAACAAAGCGTCAGAGGAGCCGGCGGTGCCCGCAGCGCCCGCGCAGCCGGAAGCGCCCGCCGATCAAGGGCAGCCGGCAATGCCCTCACCACCCGAGGCGACAAAGGATGCAACGGACGCAGATCCTTCGCCCTCGCCCAAGCGGAAAAGTGCCACCAAGGAAGCACCGGAGACGAGCAGCCCCGCGGCGGAAGCTCCGCACGTGGCCGCGGGGCAGGCCGCCATCGGCAAGAAGGCAACCGCGCTGAAGCTCCGCCCGCTGAATGACTTCCGCTGCACGCTCAAGGACAACGGCTGCGTCCGCACCTTCACCGACGCGGCTAGTAAAGCGAAAGTGGCGATCTACTGGACCGCCGGCTCGGGGGCGTATGCGGTGGACCTCAAACACTCCATCTACAAAACCTATCGCGACGCGAAGTTTGAAAATGGCAAATATGGCTACCCCGTCGCGGACATGACGGTTCGCTCCGATAAGAGCGCCATTCAACGGTTCCAAGGCGGGACCATCAGCTATACGCCGGCGCACATTGTTGCTGGCAAGAAAGCCATCGATGCCAAGGCGAAAAAGCTGAAACTGGTTGCGGTCAAAGATCTCAACTGCCGGCTGGTGGGCAATGGGTGCGTCCGTACCTACGCGCCGTCGACCACGAGCGCAAAGCGCGTCGCCATCTACTGGACGGCCAAAACCGGGGCACGCAGCACGGACCTTCAGCACCGGATTTACAAGAAGTTCAAGGCATCTGGATACGAGCGCGGGACCATGGGCTACCCGACCTCGGATCCGAAGTGCGGTCTTAAGGCCAAGGGATGCGTCCAGACTTTCCAAAACGGAACTGTCGCGTACTCATCCTCCACGGGCGCGCGGATTCTGACTTCGCAGATGAACCACAGCTGGACGGCCCGCGGCAGCCAGAACGGCAAGCTGGGCTACCCGATGCAGGATGCAGTGAAACGCAGCGGCAAGACCACCCAGGTCTTCCAGGGCGGCTCTCTGGTAGCGGCCCGCGTGGGTGCGGTGATGTACCCAAAGAATGAATGCTGGGCGATCGGTGCAGGCAAGACCCGGTATGCCCATGGCTGGGCCAACCGCATCTCGTTCACCATCGCCGAGAAGTACGGCACTGCCAAGGCGAGCTTCGTTAATTGCGTGCGGATCGGTTCCATCTACAAGCAGGAGTGGAAGACAGGCAAGGCCACCGTGGGACTCAAGGGGTTCAAGCGCCCTGGCGTGGCATCCGGCCACACCCAGTACCGATGGTCCCCGCAAGGCAGTTTCACGGTCCACGAAGCCTTCGGTGAAGGAAATCCCGGCACCGATCTCAAGTACAAGAAGCTGAACAAGAAGTCCAGATGGTCGGGCACTCGTGGTTCCTCCTACAACAAGTACTACGAATCCGGCTCCGTAGGATACGAGCGGTGGCCCGATGAGAACATGTGGTTCTATATGCGGCTTCCCACCGGCGACTACCGCCAAGGCGCGGTGATCGACTACAACAGGGGACCGGGGGAAAACATCAAGCAAGGCGCAGGCTTCGCCATCTTCCTGCATGCCAACCCCGTTCCGACCGCCGGCTGCATCGCGCTGGACCTGAAAAACGTTGTCCGCTACTTGAAGACGGCAGACCCCGGCGACCGAATCATTATGGGCGTCCGTAAAGATATCTTCAAAGCCTGACCGCTTCAGCCCGTGACGGCGGCGCTTCCCCCAGCTGGGGAAGCACCGCAGCGCTGTCTCCACCTCCAGATGGCATCAAGCAGCCAACGGGTCGATGCCCGTTAAGGTGAGGCAGTTCACCCGCAGGCGTACGCCGGTGCCTCAAGCAGTCCCTAGAATGGATAGCAGGTAGGCGTGACTGGCGTCGCTTGGCAACGAGCGGCCAAACCGTGCAGACCTGGAAGCTTCCCGCCGGCAGTTGGCGGTGGCGTGCCGCCGGAACCGGACAGAAGGTCGGGCGAAAGCGGCGTCGTCGTGAATATCCACGGCGGTGACAACCGGGCTCGAGGGAGAACCCGGCTGATGTAGGAAGGTAATTCTGTGAACCAGATGTCAGAGTCGACCCTAGATGCGTGGAGCAACCGCCAGGCCCTTGCCGAGGCGATGATCCCGATGATCGGTCGGTTGTACCGGGAAAACAACGTGGTCACCTCCATCCACGGGCGCAGCCTGATCAACCAGTCCGTGGTTGGCATCCTTAAGGCGCACCGCTTCGCCCGCCAAATCGACGACGCCGAACTGCCGCTGGAAGAAACCTTCCCGGTGGTGCAGGCGCTGAGCGAGCTGGAACTCGGCGCGGGCTCGGTCGACCTGGCCCGCCTGCTGGTGAAGTTCAAGAATGAGGCTGACGGCACGGACCTGAAGGACTTTGTCCGCGCCGAACTGGCGGATATCGTCGGCAAGCACGGTGCGGACGAGCGCACCAGCACCGATGTGGTGCTCTACGGCTTCGGCCGGATCGGCCGCCTGCTGGCCCGCATCCTGGTGGGACACTCCGGTGGCGGCCACGGGTTGCGCTTGCGCGCGGTAGTGGTCCGCAAGGGCAGCGACGATGACCTGATCAAGCGCGCCAGCCTGCTGCGCCGCGACTCCGTGCATGGACCGTTCGACGGCACCATCTCCGTGGACGAAGAGAACAACACCATTCAGGCCAATGGCACGTTGATCCAGTTCATCTACTCCAATGACCCGGCGTCGGTGGACTACACCCAGTACGGCATCAAGGACGCCATCGTGGTGGACAACACCGGAAAGTGGCGCGATGAAGCCGGCCTGTCCCAGCACCTGCAGTGCCCGGGCGTCTCGCGCGTGGTGCTGACCGCACCGGGCAAGGGCGGCCTGAAGAACATCGTGCACGGCGTGAACCACTCGGACATCACGGACGACGACAAGATCGTTTCCGCGGCGTCGTGCACCACCAACGCCATCACTCCGGTGCTCAAGGCCCTGAACGACAAGTACGGCATCGCGCACGGCCACGTGGAGACGGTCCACTCCTACACCAACGACCAGAACCTGATCGACAACTTCCACAAGGGCACGCGACGCGGCCGTTCGGCGGCACTGAACATGGTGCTGACAGAGACCGGCGCCGCCAAGGCGGTGGCCAAGGCCCTGCCGGAGCTCGAGGGCAAGCTGACCGGCAACGCCATCCGCGTCCCCACCCCGGATGTTTCGATGGCCATCCTGAACCTGAACCTGGAGCAGGACGCCACCAAGGAAGGCCTGAACGAGTACCTGCGCGGCATGTCGCTGAACTCGGATCTGCGCAAGCAGATTGACTACGTCAACTCGCCGGAAATCGTCTCCACCGATTTCGTCGGTTCGCGCCGCGCCGGCGTGGTGGACGGTCTGGCGACCATCGCCAACGGCAAGAACGCCGTGCTCTACGTCTGGTACGACAACGAGTTCGGTTACAGCTGCCAGGTGGTCCGCGTGCTGGAAGAGATCGCCGGGGTCAACCCGAAGATCTTCCCGGCAGTGATGGAGCCGGTGGCGGAAACCGTCTAACCCAGCACATCCAGTAATAACGACGGCGGAGGCCGGCGGCAGTGAATGCCGCCGGCCTTTGCTATGGCTTTTAGCCGGACCGCGTTCCTACAATGGCGGCATGGTTGAGATGACGCGGTGGGAACAGGCACAGGCCAATCACAAGGAAGCCGAGCGGCTGCTGCACGCGGCGGAGGATGCATATGCCCGCGGCAGCGTACCGGAGAAGCGCATCGATGAGCTCAAACGGCTGCGCGACATTACGCTGGAGGACCTGCGCCGCTGCGAGAAAGACCACAAGTCGGGCCTTACCGACAGCTGAAAGGCCGCGGGCCGGCTGCGGCTGAGCAGGAGGTTGCCGTAGCGGGTCGGCTACGGCTGTGCGGCGACGAAGGGATCAGTGGCCGAACGGATCCGGATCGACGCCCGGGAGCCAGGTGTTGCCGGGGATGCCCCAGCCTTCTTTCCGGATGTTTTTGCGGGCGCGCTTGCTCCACCGGTCATTGAGCCGGTCAATGTACAGCTTGCCGTCCAAATGGTCGTATTCGTGCTGCATCACGCGGGCGAACCAGCCTGTTGCCTCGAAGTCCACCAGATTGCCGTCCGCGTCGAACCCGCGGACCCGGGCCCACTCGGCCCGCTTCAGCGGGTAGCTGTGACCGGGCACGGACAGGCAGCCCTCGTTTTCCTCGTCGGGGTCAGGTTCCGCGCCGGAAACCTTGCCGAGCACCAGCGTCGGGTTGACCAGCACGCCCCGCGGCGGGACATCGTCGTCGTTGGCAAACTCGTAGGTGAAGATCCGTAGACCAATGCCCACCTGGGGAGCAGCCAGGCCCACCCCGTTGGCTTCGTCCATCGTCTCGAACATATCCGCTATCAAGGCCCGGAGTTCATCGTCAAAGGTCTCTACCTCGACGGCGCGGCGGTGCAGCACCGGTTCTCCGGTGACGGTGACGGGGCGGACAGTCATTTTTCTCCTTCAATCAGGATGGCTTCAGCGTGCCTTGGCACCGCCGCCTCGACGGTGCTGTGGGAACGCAGCCGCTACAGCGGGACATGCAAAGAGCCGTCCCGACGTGCGGGACGGCTCTGCTTGCCGGCTGCTGCCGGACCTTCGGGGTGAGTAACGGGGATTGAACCCGCGACCTCCTGGACCACAACCAGGCGCTCTGCCAGCTGAGCTATACCCACCATGTGCCCTCTTGTTCCTCCCGACGGGCCCCGCTCAAACGGTTCCTGCCGGTCTCCAACCAGTAAGGCAACGCAGACTAGTTTACATGCTTTTCATCTGGCTTTTGCCACTTTAGACCATTCCCGGGGGAAAGTGGCGTACCTAACAATCTAGCCGGCAGGGGTGGTGTTGATTCCGGCCGCGATCTTCTTGGCGGTGGCGGAGTCCGGGCCGGGGGAGGGGACGAAGACGGCTTCGCGGTAGTACCGGAGTTCGTTGATGGAGTCTTTGATGTCTCCCAGTGCGCGGTGTCCGCCGCTCTTGGCCGGGGATTGGAAATAGGCCCGGGTAAACCAGCGGCGCGACAGCTCCTTGATGGTGGAGACGTCGATGATTCGGTAGTGCAAGTGGTCGATGACGCGGGGCATGTCCCGGGCCAGGAACGTTCGGTCCGTGCCGACGGAGTTGCCCGCCAGCTGTGCCTTGCGCGGCTCCGGAACCCACCGGGTGATGTATTCCATCACCTTGTCCTCGGCTTCCGCCATGGTCATGCCGTGCGGCAGCTCGTCCAGCAGCTTGGAGGTGGTGTGCATGGTTCGAACAAAGTCGTTCATCTGGGCCAGGGACTCTGCGCTGGGCTTGATGACAACATCGACTCCTTCGCCCAATACGTTGAGTTCCGAGTCGGTGACCAGGACGGCAACCTCGATGAGCGCATCCGCCTCGAGGTCCAGTCCGGTCATTTCGCAGTCGATCCAGACAATATGTTCGTTAGAGATTGGCACCCGTCAAATGTATCGCGTCCTGCTCTTGCATCGCGGGACCGGTTCGCACGGACTGGCGAGGTGCCCGGTGCTAACATGCAGAAAGCACCATCAGCAGCCGCCTGCTGATGTGTCCGCCTGACCGTTCTGAGGCGTGCGGACCACCGCCGAGACGATGACCGCACCGGACCAGGTGTACCGACCCCGGAGTGATTGGATCGCCGAGACGATGACCGCCCAAAGACCTACGGCCGAGCCCGCCGTCCCTCGGGATGGAAGCGACGTTAAGGAGCGGTCCAGCCTGAGCATCGTCGAAGGCACCATCGGTTCCCTGATGATGTTCCTCGGTTCGCTGGGGGTCGGCTGGCTGGCCTCGGTGTCCGAACTGCGCCGCTGGCCGCTGCTGATCTTCCTTCGTGTGGAACTGGTCGGCGTTATCCTCTCGGTGATCCTGCTGGCCTTGGGCGGCATGATCTTGGTTCGCGCGTGGTTGCGGCTGGGGCAGCAGTTCACCGTCTGGGGTGCCGAGGCACGCCGGGCCACGCTCACCGCGATTGTCGCCTGGGGCGCGCCCCTGGCGTTGAGCATCCCGTTGTTCAGCCGGGATGTTTACGCCTACATCGCGCAGGGCAAGGTCATGGTCAACAACCTCAACCCCTATGTGGATGGGTATGACCAGCTACAGAATTACCTGCAGACCGGCGCCGACGATCTCTGGGCGCGCAGCCCAACGCCCTACGGCCCGATCTTCCTGTGGCTGGAAGAGTTCATCGTCTGGCTCAGCGGCGGGCACCCTGAATACTCCATCGTCATGTTCCGGGTCCTCGCCATCGCCGGCGCCGCGATGTGCGTCTACTTCGGGCCGAAACTCGCGGAACTGCACGGGATCAATCCGAACCGCGCGCTCTGGCTGGCCTGCGCCAATCCGCTGTTCCTGACCACCTTCATTGCCAGCATCCACAACGATGCCCTGATGCTTGGGCTTGCCTTGGCCGGCCTCTATTACGCGGCCACCCGGCGGGTGCTGCTAGGCATTCTGCTGGTAACGCTCTCTATAGCCATCAAACCGATCACACTGATTTTCCTGCCGTTCGTCGGGCTGCTGTGGGCGGGCAAGGGTGCCAGTTGGCCGCGCAAGTTCGGCTATTGGGCCATGACCGCGGGCCTGTCCCTCGGGCTGCTTGCGGTCATGGGCGTGATCAACGGCCTCGGCTTCGGCTGGGTTGGAGCGCTCAGCCAGCAAGGCGCCGGCCTGATGATCTGGTACGCACCGGTAGGACTCCTCGGGATCTTGCTGGGGCTGATTTCCGGCGGACTGGGGTTCGACGGCGCTTTCGTGCAAGCGTCCGTGTACACAGCCGGGAAGGTCGTGGCCGTGCTCATAGTGCTCTACACCATGTTCCGCGGCAGTTACGATCGAATCGTCCGGCGGTTGGCGCTGGCACTGGCCGCAGTGGTGCTGCTGGGCCCGATGATCCAGCCCTGGTACATCGTTTGGCTGCTGCCGCTTTTCGCCGCTACCGGTATTCGTAATGACTGGCAGGTTCGAACCGTCTATGCGGTGACGTCGTTCTTGATGATCTACGCGATCACAGACCAGTTGGATATCTTCCCGTACATCGAGTTCGATCTGGACACAGCCCGGCTTCTTGCCGGTATCGTGGCGGTCGCCTTCGCCTTGTATCTGGTGTTCTTGGACCCGAGAACCCGCAAACTCTTCCGCAAGAAATACGCCGATGCAGACGACCAGCGCCTTTTCTGAGGCCCTCAAATGCGTCCGGCACCTACCTAGGAGACCGCAGGCCTCATGACCACCGACGCCGAACACATCATCGCCGCAGACTTTGACGTCACCGACTGGGTTCCCGAACCGTACGAAGTCGAAGGGACCAACTCGGATCTGAGCCGGGTACTCGTGACCAAAGTTTTTGACGGGTTAATCACAGGAACCAGCCGCGCCGAGTTGCTCATGGCCGGCAACGCAACCGGCGCCGGGTACGTCGCGTCCGAGGTCTTCACCGGATCGGTGGACGGCCGTGAAGGCACCATGGTGATTCAACACTGGGGCCTCGCGGAGGGCGAAGCCGCGGCCAGCGACGGCCACATCATCCCGGGCTCTGGCACGGGCGCCCTCGAAGGAATTGTGGGGAAAGCCATCTACGTCCAGGACGCAGCTGGGCAGCACAGCCTTGAGCTACGGGTGTTCTTCCGCGAGGACGAATCTCCGGTTCGGAGTTGAATCAACTAAACTCGGTAGGTGCACCGCCGGCCCCTACGGAATGGCGACGCTGCCATCCACGCGTAAGTAAGGGAAACTACCTGGCATGAGCCTTGCCGAATATGCGAGCGAGAACCGCCTCCATCGAGTCGGCGCCCGGCCCTCGCTCTTTCGCTACCTAGCGGAAGCCTGGACCCGACGTGACTTCGCCATCGCCATGGCGAGGGGCAAAATAGAGGCCTCCAACCAGCGCAACCGGCTGGGCATGCTCTGGATCTTCATTAAACCCACGCTGAATGCGCTGATGTACGGGGCAATCTTCGGCCTCCTTCAAGGCGCCAACCGGCCTGAAAACTTTCCGATGTATGTGGTGATCGGCGTTTTCCTGTTCGAGTTTTTTGCCAGTTCTATGAACAACGGTGCCAAATCGATCACAGGCAATGGCGCATTGGTGCAGTCCCTGGCCTTCCCACGCATCACCTTGCCGGTCTCCACTGTGATCCAGCAGTTGATGACACTCGTGCCAATGCTCGCCGTGATGTTCATCTATATCCTGATCCTGGGTGCGCCGATCAGTGTGGAGTGGCTGCTCATTGTTCCGTTGGTTGTTATCTTCACTGTCTTCAACTTGGGCGTAGCACTCATCGCCGCCCGACTTACGGTCCATGTCAGAGACCTGACCCAGATACTTCCGCTCGTCACCCGAATCTTGTTTTACACCTCCGGCGTACTGTTTGCCATCGACCGCATCCTGAAATCACATCCTTGGGCGGTCAGGCTTTTCGACTTCCATCCTTTGCATGAGATCCTCTCCATTGCCCGGGGGATCCTCATGCCTGGGATGGACTACGAACCGATGTACTGGCTCTACTTTTCCGTTTGGTCGGTGGCGGTCTTCCTTGCTGGGGTCCTGTTCTTTTGGGTAGCTGAGGAGCGGTATGGCCGAGTTGACTAAGACAGGAGAAGAGTTGATCGGCTCAGATATGGCAGCCAACGGACGTAAGCCCGTGGTTGTTGTCGACGACCTCCATGTGAAGTACCACGTCCATGCCGGCGGCAAACCAGTCAAGGGAACGGGACGATCACTGCTGCAGCGGGCCGCCGGTCGAGTGCGGACAGTTCACGCCCTGAAGGGGATATCGTTCACTGCCTATGAGAATGAGTCCATCGGAGTTATCGGGTCCAACGGTTCAGGAAAGTCCACCCTGATGCGGACTCTGGTCGGCCTCACTCCGCCTGCACAAGGCGCCGTCTACGCCACGTCCCGTCCGAATCTGCTGGGCGTGGGGGCCGCGCTGATCCCTGACTTGTCGGGAGAAAAGAACATCCAGCTGGGCGGCTTGGCCCTCGGCTTTTCGAAGCAGGAGATCAACGAGCTCCGGGACAAAATTGTGGAGTTCGCCGAGCTGGAAGACTTCATCGACCTGCCGATGCGCACCTATTCATCCGGTATGCAGGCACGTCTGAAGTTCGCCATTGCTGCCTCGAAGCAGCACGAGATCCTGATCGTCGACGAAGCCCTCGCCGTGGGGGATCAGCGCTTCCGCGAACGCAGCGAGGCCCGAATCCGGGAGATCCGCGAGAACGCCGGCACCGTGTTCCTGGTATCCCACTCGATGAAATCCATTCTGGACACCTGCAGCCGGGTGATCTGGATCAACAAGGGCGTACTGGAGATGGACGGCGATCCGAAGGAAGTCGTGAAGGCCTACCGGGAGTCCAGGAAATAGTGGCTTCTGCATCCACCTTGCCGTCCTTGGATGAGCACCCTGGCGTGTCATACATCATGCCGGTCCTCAATGAGGAAGCCCACATCAAGGACGCGGTCCTTAGCGTCCTCGGTCAGGAGTACGACGGGCCCAAAGAAGTGGTGCTGGCCCTCGGGCCCTCGACGGATTGCACCAATCGGATCGTTGCCGAACTTCAGGCGCACGAGCCGCGACTGCGCAGCGTCACCAGCCCTACCGGCCGGACACCGGCCGGGCTCAATCTTGCTCTTCAGGTCTCGAAGCATCCAGTCATCGTCAGGGTGGACGCCCACACCGAACTAGAACCGCACTACACCGCTCGCGCAGTAGAAACGTTACGGCGCACCGGTGCCGCCGATGTCGGCGGCCTGATGGACGCCCAAGGAAAGACCGCGTTCCAACGGGCCGTAGCCGCAGCGTACGTGTCTCCGCTGGGGCTAGGAGGTGCCGCATACCACAGTGGTGCGCCCGAGGGGCCGGCCGAGTCCGCCTATCTTGGGGTCTTTCGACGCGAAGTCTTTAACGAAGTGGGGCTGTTCGAGGAATCCCTCTGGCGAGGACAGGACTGGGATATGTGTCTGCGGCTGCGCCAAGCTGGCTACGACGTGTGGTTCGACCCGGAACTGAAGGTCACCTACTGGCCGCGCGCCAGCTTTGGCAAGCTCGTGCGGCAGTTCTACGCGGCCGGCATCTGGCGTGCAGAGCTTGCCCGGCGGCACCGGGAAGGCAAGTCCGTACGGCACTTTATGCCCCCTCTGTTGGTCGCGAGCCTGGTAGGCGGGGCTTCCGGAGTTGTGCTCTCAGCAACAGGGGCCACTCGACACGCTCCTGCCTGGTTGAAGTACCTGACGGCCGCCGCCGGTTTGGTCCCCGTCCTCTACGGTGCAGGCGTCGCCTACGCGTCCGCCACCATGGCAGGCGAACTCGGCAAACCGGAACGCGTTCGTATGCTAGTGGTCCTGCCAGGCATCCACGTCAGCTGGGGCTTGGGCTACCTTCGCGGCCGGCTCCTCGGTGCCGCTGGCACCGTCGACACCAGCCGGAGGAAGTCATGACCGGCACCACCCGCCCGGCCCGCCCCACGCTGGAGCAGTTGCGCGCCGTTGCCCAGCCGCCGGAGGTGCGCAACCGCAAGAACGCCGAGCACTGGACGGCCGAGCTGTACCTGCGGCACATCTCCATCTACCTCACCAGCGTGCTGGTCCGCACCCCCATCAGCGCCAACGGCGTGACCGGTCTGATGATCCTGTCAGGCTGGGCCATCTCCGCCTGTCTGATCATCCCAGGTATCTGGGGTCCGCTGCTGGCGGTGTTCTTCTCGCAGCTGCAGTTGTACTTCGACTGCAGCGATGGCGAAGTGGCGCGCTGGCGCGGGACTCAGAGCCCCAAGGGCATCTTCCTGGACAAGATCGGCCACTACACCACCGAGGGCTTGATCCCCATCGCGCTGGGACTGCGTTGCCTGGGGGGCTTCGGGCTGTTTGGCACTGATCCCGGTCAGGCGTACATGCTTCTTTTCCTGGGTGCCTTGCTGGCGTTCCTGATCGTGCTGAACAAGGCCCAGAATGAAATGGTCCACGCCTCACGGGCGCTGGCCGGAATGGACAAACTGCCGGACACAGCCGCGGCCAAGGAAGTCCCCGTGGCGACCATGATCGGACGGCTGCGCCGGTTGGCGCGTTTCCTGCCGTTCCACCGGGTACTTCACTCGGTGGAAATGAGCCTGCTCATCTTGGCCGCCTCAGTAATTTCCTTGATTGCCGGCGAGGCCGTGCTGGGGGAGCGCTGGCTGCTTTACGTGATGGTGCCGGCCGTGCTTCTCGTCAACATCGGCCACTTCGTGGCCATCATGGCGTCGCCGAGGCTGCGGAAGTGAGCTCCACCATGCCGAACAATCGTGCGACGGCGCCCGGCGACTCCCCGGCAGTGCCCAGCTTTGGCGTCGTCATCCTGACTCAGGGCACGCGGCCAGAGGATCTGCGGCGAGGCTTTGCCTCGCTGCAAGCCCAGCGTGGGGTCAGCCTGGATGTGGTCGTGGTCGGCAACGGCTGGAAGCCCGAAGGACTGCCCACCGGCTTCAAGGCCCTTCACCTAGAGGAAAACCTGGGGATCCCGGCCGGGCGGAATGCGGGCGTTCCGGAGGTATCGGGGGAGTACCTCTTCTTCCTTGACGACGACGCTTGGCTGCCGGACGAGGACTTCCTGTCCTCCTGCGCTCGTCTGTTCCGGGACCGGCCGGACATCGGCATGATCCAGCCCAGGATCGAAGACCCGACGGACCACCACGCTCCACAGCGGTGGATTCCGCGGCTGCGCAAGGGCACCGCCTTTGAATCCAGCAACGTGTTTTCTGTTGTCGAGATGGCCATTGCAATGCGCCGCGACGTGTTCGAACGCACCGGTGGCTGGCCGTCTACGTTCTGGTATGCGCACGAGGGGATTGAATTCGCTTGGCGGGTCTGGGACACCGGTTTCCGTACCTGGTACGCCGGAGACCTGCGCGCAGGACACCCGGTGATCGATCCTCGCCGGCACGAGGAATTTTTCCGGCTTAACGCTCGCAACCGGGTGTGGCTGGCCCGACGCAACCTGCCTTGGCCCTTCAGTTGGGCCTATGTAGCATCTTGGACGCTGGTCCAGATCCTCCGCTCCCGAAAAGAAATGGGCCAGCTCAAACCGTGGTTCGCCGGCTGGCGTGCCGGTTGGCAGCAGAACCCTTGGGGGCCGGGGGAGAACAGGCGAAAGCTGAAGTGGTTCACCCTCCTCAAGATGGGCGCATCGGGCCGCTGGCCAGTGATCTAAGCAACTCGGCTGTGTAAAGGGTCCGGTTCATCGAATCGTTAGCCTAAACTCTTAACAGGCAAATTAAAGGTTAATTCAAGGTTCGAGGTGTAGGCGTGGGCAAGACAGTCCTCACATACGGGACGTTCGACCTGTTCCATGTTGGTCATCTGAACGTCCTGAGGCGCTTGAGTGAGCTCGGGGACCGGCTGATCGTCGGTGTTTCTACCGACGACTTCAACGCGGTCAAGGGCAAGAAGCCCATCGTCCCTTTTGAGCAGCGGATCGAGATCGTGCGAGCCATCCGCTACGTTGATCTGGCGGTCCCTGAGGAAAACTGGGAGCAGAAACGCCAGGACATCGAGAAGTACGGCGTCGACATCTTTGGCATCGGTGAAGACTGGCGCGGAAAGTTCGACGACCTGATGGATAAGGTTGAGGTCGTCTACCTGCCGAGGACCAGCGGCATCTCCACGACGGAGATGAAGCGGGTACTGAGCGCCTTCGACGAACGCCACGTCGAAGAGCTGAAGCGGACTTTGGACAGTATCAGCCAGATCGTCAAAGAGTTGAGCTGAGCACGTGAAGCATTCGCGACGCGCTGCTCGAACTTGTGTTGAGCGAAGTATTTTAGGGGACATCCATGGTTAGGAATTCAGTGCAGAGGGTGCTGCGCAGGGTTCATTCCGAGGCATCGAAGCAGGTTTCGGCGAGGGCCTTTGTCAGGCACGCCCGCCGTTCCGGACTGAGTGAGAATCACCGCGTTTTAAACCACTTCCGAGTCCCGTTGATCTGGCGGATCGACCCGGAGCTCCGACTGCCGGAGCAGCGGCTGCAGACCTTTGCGCTGGTCAGGGACATTCTCCAAGGCGCCGGGATCCCATTCTGGGTGGTGCCCCGCCGAAGCAATCAGCCCTCCGCCATCGGCGTCGCTGCTTCTGACAGGGGCCGGGTCTGGAGTGTCTTGCAGTCCTCGGAGCAGCTGGGCCAATGGTACTGCGCGGCCGTTTCGGAGAAGAACCGTGCGGCGCCAGTGGTGAAACGTGTTAGTTCCGGTGCCGCTGGCTCGCCTCAGGCCCTTCGCATCTGGGAATACGTGCGTGCCAACGTAGATAGTACTTTCACGGCCGGCCCTCAGCAGGGTGTTGACGTGCAGTTCTGGGACCTGGACGAGCAGGGCATTCTTCAGCCGCCGGTGTGGACTGAAAGGGCTACTTCCCTCTCCCTGGTTGAGGCGGCGAACTGTGATAACCAGGGTATCCCTAGAGTATGGTCCGCCTATCACCACCTGGCCTGGACACAGCTCAAGGTTGACGTCGTCTACACCTGGGTGGACGGCACAGATCCAGTCTGGTTGGAGAAGAAGGCAGCGGCAGCCGGTGTAGCGGACGTAGCTGCCTTTACCGAACGCGCCCACCACGACGCCCGGTTCGCTGATCACGACGAATTACGCTACAGCTTGAGGGCACTGGAGCAGTTTGCCCCGTGGGTAAACAACATTTGGATTGTCACGGCCGGGCAGACGCCGTCCTGGCTGAACACGGAGAACCCCAAGGTGCACGTAGTGGACCACAAGGATATCTGGCCAGATGAAACCGGATTGCCGAACTTCAACTCGCACGCGATCGAAGCCTGCCTGCACCGTATTCCGGGACTGTCCGAGTACTTCCTCTACTTGAATGACGACATGCTGCTGGGCCGGCCGGTCGCCTCCGAGCTTTTCTTCCATCCCAATGGCGTTGGCAAGGTGTTCCAGTCCCGCGCGCTTGTCGACTTTCGGGCCCCGGAACTGGGCGAAATCGCTTCATCCACGGCGGCCAAGAACGCACGCGAAATCCTCATCCAGGATTTCGGAGTGGTCCAGACGCAGAAATTCTTCCACACCGCAGCCGCGCTTCGGGTGTCCGTCATGGAGGACCTTGAAAGCCGCCATCCCGCAGCCTTTAAGGAAACCCGGGGGGCGGTATTCCGCACAACTTCCGACATTGCGGCAGCAGGCTCGCTGTATCTCAATTACGCGTTGGCCGGCGGTGCAGCTGTGCCTGGAAGGCTCCGCTACGAATACGTGGACCCCGCCACCGAGGACGGTCTGACGCGGATGAGCATCATCAACCGAAGCCGTGGCTATGACGCCTTCTGCGTAAATGATGGAGCCACCGAGCAGACAGACGAGGAACGCAAAGCTTCAGACCAGCTAATTCGGCGTTTCCTTGCCTCCTACCTTCCCGTGCCCAGTAAATTCGAAAGTATCAGTGACAATGACGGCAACTAGCCTTGATCTGAGTGCGGCGCCAGACGACGCACAAGAAACGTCTGCAACCAATCCCGCCCGGGGGAACCACGGGGGATTTTCCCTGGTGGTAGCGATGTACAACATCGGCCGCTATCTTGACGATTTCTTCCGGTCGCTGGAACAACAGCACTATGGATTCGAGAAACTCGATGTTGTCCTCGTCAATGACGGCTCGACGGACGATACTGGGACAATCGCCGATGCCTGGGCAGCCCTTCACAAGAACGTCACCGTGCTGCACAAGGAGAACGGCGGACAGGCTTCGGCTCGGAACGTCGGACTCGCCGAGGTCAAGCATGAATGGGTCTGTTTCGTAGACCCGGACGACATGCTGGACGCGGACTATTTTGCCGAATCGTATAAGTTCATGGTTAGCAAGCACCATCGCGAGGCAGCTCTGTATGCCACGAACCCAATCTTCTTTGAGGAAACCACCGG
Source organism: Arthrobacter sp. NPDC089319 (assembly GCF_040684925.1). NCBI lineage: Bacteria > Bacillati > Actinomycetota > Actinomycetes > Micrococcales > Micrococcaceae > Arthrobacter > Arthrobacter sp. NPDC089319. The sequence continues at coordinate 218,255 of NZ_JBFBGZ010000008.1, forward strand.
TGAAGTCAGGGACGGGCACCCGCTGCGCGGCCGGTTCACCGGAGGCAACCGCGTCGTCGATTTGCGCGGATACCCCAACTCGATTCAAATGCAGGCAACAACAGCATTCTTCCGGGTATCGGTGCTGAATAGGCATGAAATCCGCTTCGGCGAGCAGATCCGTCCCAAGTTCGAGGACGCGCACTTCGTTTCGAACTATCTGCTTCGGGCGGAACTGCCACTGATTGGCATTGTTTCCTCGTCCAAATATCTGTACCGCCGCAGATCGGACGGCACTTCCACGCTGCAGACCAGCCACGGCAATCCTGGTAGCTACATCGATGTACCCCGGTTTGGCCTCTTGGATATTCTCCGCCGGGCTAAGGAGCTTAAAGGCTCGGTGCCTCAATGGCTACAAAACGTGGTGCTTTACGATGTCTTCTGGTACCTCAAGAGCGACCGAGCGATCTTCTCGGCTAGCGCAGGCCTGCCCGATGAGGTCTTTGAGGAGTATCACTCTCTGCTGACGGAGATCCTCGGATATATCGACGAAGAGTCGGTCATGGCATTCGATGCCATGCCGATCGCACTCTGGATGCGGCAAGCTCTAATTTGGGGCTACAAGACCGCTCCGTTTGTTACGGACTATGCGATAGTCCGTCCGCTGGACCCCCACCAGAACCTCGTCAAGCTGACGTATCGGTACACCGGGGAGCTGCCCAAAGAAGAAATCATCGTCAAGGGCCGCCGAATTCAGGCAAGGCACGCGAAAATTCAACATCTGAACTTCTTGAGGCGAACGGTTCTAAAGGAACGTACGCTTTGGATCTCGGCCGAAGGCACGGCCAAGCTACTGCTCAACGAGCGGTTGATTCGGTTCGTTCACAATGAACCGAACCGTCCCGATTTTACCCTTCACATGAGTAAGTTATCCGCCATGCGTCAGTCGATGATTCGCGCAGTTCCGGTTCGATATCGTAAGAAAGAATCCACGCGAAAGCGGTACTTCCTGCGCTGGGCCAAGGCCCAAGCCAACAGGACCACTCGGGCACTGACCAAGGAGAACGTTCTCGATGTATGGACCGCCTGGCTGCTGAGGTCTCCCGCAGTCAAGGCAAAGTATGGGTCCGCTTGGGTGCTGATGGACCGCGACAATGAAGCCAACGACAGTGCGGAGGAGCTGTATCACTGGCTGCAGGCTAACCGACCCAAGATTAATGCCTGGTACGTGTTGCGCCGCGACGCTCCGGACTGGGACAGGTTGGAGAAGGCTGGCGTGAAGCTGGTCGAATATGGTTCGTTTCAGTGGAAGCTGCTGATGCTGTCCGCCGACCATTATGCTTCTTCGCACATCGACAACTATGTTGTAAAGCCCCTGCCACAGAAGTACGGATCCCGGCAGTGGCGGTTTACCTTCCTCCAGCACGGGATCATCAAGGGAGATCTGTCCCGTTGGCTGAACCCAAAGTCAGTGGACCTGTTCATTACGTCCACTAAGGATGAATACAACAGCATTGCCGGGGATGGATCGCCTTACCGTTTCAGTTCCAAGGAAGTCAGGCTTACGGGCCTGCCCCGTCATGACTCGTTGCTGCGCAAGCGCAAAGTCGTAGGGCGTCCAAACCTGATACTTATCGCACCTACCTGGCGCAGCTACTTGGTGGGCCAGACACTGGCCGGGTCTGCCGCAAGGGAGCGCAACGACGCTTTCACCGGAAGTGACTACGTGAGGAACTACAAGGAGCTGTTGCATTCGCCAGAGTTCCGCGCAGTGGCCGAGCAGCACGGACTTACAATCGCCTTCATGCCGCACCCCAATACTCAGCCGTACATGGACAGCTTCGAGGTCCCCGAATACGTGGAGATCAAGCGATACGGGGTCGACGACGTGCAGCAGGTGATGGCCGAGACTGCGGTGATGATTACCGACTACTCATCGATTGCCTTCAATATTGCCTACCTCGACAGCGCCGTGATCTACTTCCAGTTCGATCGCGATGAATACTTCGGCGGGGGCCACACAGAACGCCCCGGCTACTTCTCCTATCAGGACGACGGCTTCGGACCTGTGGAAGCAACTGTGGAAGGCGTTGTCCGGGAGACTTCGCTGATAGCGGCACAAGGCGGGCCTTCGGAGTTCTATCTGGATCGAATTCGGGAAGCGTTCCCGGTTCGCGACGGCAACAACTCCCTGCGCGTCTACAACGCTATGCGGGAATCTTCCAAAGCAGTGAGCTTCAAGAAGGCCTCACAAGCGTTCGATCCCGAGCTTCATAAGTGGGGCTAGCGCCGGTGCCGGCAGTTAAGTTCAGGCACTATAGCTCCAGCGGATGGGCTGGAGTTCCTACACACCGGGGTTGTCCGGCAGCCCTCCGGCAAATATCGTCGGCCGCCGAGAAACCACTATGAGAGAGTCTGCGTGACACGGTTCTATACGTATTGGGAAGGCCCTTCCTGCCCAAAGTACATTGATCTATGCGTCAGTACATGGTTTCGCCAGATTCCGGATCTGCATCTGACAGTCATTAATCACCGGAACCTGTTCAAGTACGTGGGGGACGTTTATGACATAGAACGACTGAAGCGGTTTTCCCTAGCCAAGCAGTCCGATGCCGTATCTGCTGCAGTCTTGGCTAAGTTCGGCGGTACATTTGTCGATGCGGATACCATTATCACCAAAGACCCAACCGATACGTTCCGCAGCGTTCCTGGCGAGAAGATGATCGGTTTCGGTGTTCCCAGCCGCAATTCCTTTCACGTTGCAGTTTTGCATGCCGGCCAGTCCGGCAACCCTATTGCCGTGAGGTGGATGACAGAGGCTGCCAAGCGCATCTCAGGCGACGGAGATGGCGGCTGGGATTATCTCGCCAATCAGATTCTGAACCAGATGGTTGCCGAACCTGCTTTCGGTGAATTTATGCACATCATTGACCGCACGACTTCCGGGCATATCCTGGAATCACATTTCGAGCTAGTCCCAGGACAGGCAGAAAAGTCTTACCTGAAGCTGTACTTCGGTGAGCACGATATTTCTGTGCCGAAGGCACTAGACGCTGTGGTCGGAGGCATGATCTCACTGCATAACTCCTGGACCCCCGCCAGTTATGGGGCTATCAAGGACATCCGCGACCTGCTGTCAACGGACAACCTGCTTTCTCGTCTGTTGGCACACTTAAGCGGGATCGAGGAAAGCGGCATCCGCGCGGTGGAAAGCCGTCTGACAGCCAAATCGTGAGTGGAACTGAATTGAAAACTGCATTGATTGAACCGCGGATTATTGAATCCGCCAAGGCCTCGCGCACTGCCGTCATCTTCCTGCCCAGGTGGGCCGAGCTCGCGGACGTGGCCGATTCCCTGTCGCAGCTGTGTCCTGATTATTCCTTTATGGTCTTGGATGCCGATGCTTTAGACGCATGTTTTGCCGAGTCCAGCGACTATTCTGTTGAAGGCCAGATATACGAGCTGATTCAGGAGCATCTGACGGCCCAAGGTCAATCCGACGCGGATACCGTGGTTATCGGTATGGCCGAGGAGGCCTATACCGCGGTTCTTTACGGGGCCCAACATAATTTCCATGCGGTTATTAGTTTGGGAAGCAGTTGGCAGCCGTCCCGTCGTCCGGCCTGCCTGCTCAAGGCGCCTGCCCCTCGAATGCCCCACGGTCACGCCGAAGACATCGCGCACTTCGAAGGTAGCCGGCTTCGCCGGCTAATATCCAACGGGAATTCGAAGCACGGAAATTATTATGTTTTCCAAGCCGATCCCGCCCAGCCAGCGAGTCCAGCCCTCGAAATCCTCGACCAGCTGGCCGCACGGCACAACGTGAACATCATTAGGGCCAGCTCCGAAAGAATCCGGAACGAGATAGATCTGTGCTTGTACAAGACCAGCATGGTTGCCTCATTGCTGAATTCACTGGCGCATGGAATTGCCCCCAGGATCGGTTACATCAGCAGCGGAGACCGGCCCTATACTTGGATGGAGCGAGAACAAATCCTGAATGCGCAGCGGTCTTCACGGGCGTTGATATCAGACCTCCATCCGCCGGAGCTGAAGAATGACCGGCTGTATCCCCAAGGTTATGCTGCGATCCGCGGGTACGCTGCGCAGGGCTACGGCTCGCAAAATGTGACCCTGCATTTCCACGACGGGAATGATGCGCACAAATACCCAATGGGTTCCCTCATACGCGCGGACCTGTCCAAGAAGCTGTACAAGCAGTTGTTCATCGACTACAGCGCAACGGCTTTCGCGTCCGCCAGGCATGAAGGAATCTCTCTCGCAGAATTACCCGATGCCGCACACACACTCGAACTCAGTGTCCTCAACAGCGGGACGGAACTGAAGGACAGGCTTGGCTCTGGCAGACCGTTTTCCCGATTTTCAGTACATGAGGGGAATCTGTACCAGCTAGTTGGCGATTACCAGTCGACAACGCTAACAAAGCGGTCCTTACCCGGGGCCAGACACGGGGCTGCCCTGTTCCGGCTTGAGGAAGCGGAGATCCGAGGCAACCGCTTCGTCCTACGCGGAGCCTTTGCGGTCGAGGGGATCCAGCTCACATCCGAAACAGATCACCACTACATTCTGACCTTGCAGGACGGCGATACTGCCAGTTCCTACGAACTGGCTTCTCATCATCTAGAAAATGGCAAGCCGGAGGACTGGCAAGGTGACTATGGCTGGGCGGGTTTTTCAACAGGAACGGAGTCTGGCCTGGAATTGGGCAGCTTGCCTGCCTCCACTTTTACCGCCCACGTCAGCCTATACGTGAACGGACTCGTTTACTCCGAACCGCTTGATGTGAACATCGAGGCCCAAGCTGTATACGCCGCCTTGGGTCAAGACGGGGCAACGGCGTCCCGTCCGTCGGTTTCCGTTTTGGGATCATGTGTCTCCCGCGACAATTTCAATTCCCGGATAATGCCTGACTGGCGTTCATTCTTCGAGCTTGGGCCGGTCCACTATCAGATGTCCCTGGTGAGCTTGATGTCGCCGGCCATGGCGTTTGACCACCCTGATTTCGCGCTGATGAATGACCATGACCGTCAGGTCACCGAGCGCGATTTCAGCAAGGTCTTCAAAGACGAAATAAGTACAGCCCGACCTGATGTCCTGGTCGTGGACCTGTTCGCAGATGCACGGTTCTCCTGCATTCAGTACCTCGACGGCTTCATAACTGACAATGTCTGGAAGCTGCCCACTGCGCCGGGGTTCTACAGTTCCCTCGACTCAACAATGCGGGTTGGCCTGGAACACGACCGGGACCAGTTCCTGTTCTACTTTGAGAATGCCTGTCTGGCCCTGCAGGATTTCCTGAAACAGAACAGCCCGCATACCGTGGTCGTGCTGAATTCGGCACGCGCAGTATTTGAGTACAACGATTCGGGTCGCCGAGCGTGGTTCGCGCGCGAGGGGAATGTTCGGCTCAATGAGAACTGGCAGCAGCTAGAAGAAATCTTTGTCCGAATCTTCAAGCCTATTGTCCTCAGCTCCATGACTGCTGCTATGCAGAGCGACAAGCATCATCCGTGGGGGCCGGCCAGCGTGCATTACGAGAAACTTTTTTACCGGCGCTTCCGGCAGCAACTGCTCCAGAAGCTCGGCTACACAGCGGAGTTCTCCCTGCAGGCGGACTCGGCAACAGGGGTCCGTTGATATTGGCTGCCACGAATGAACCGGGCCGAACGTTGATCGGGTCCGAGAAAGAGGATGTCTCGATGCAGTGCAGTATCCCAGGCGGCGCCGGCCAATTGGCCTCCTTCCTGTCGGCCTTCAAGGCCTATGACGTGCGCGGCATTGTCGACGAGGGCCTGACCGCCGCATCGGCAGAAGCTGCCGGGGCCGCCTTTGTGGACGTGCTGGGCCTGACCGGGGTCGAGGTCTTGGTGGGCGGGGACGCGCGCCCATCCTCGCCAGGGCTTGAGGCGGCGTTTGCGGCGGGTGCGGCCGCGCGCGGGGCAAACCCGGTGATGCTTGGACGGATCTCCACGGACCAGTTGTACTATGCCTGCGGAGTTCGGGCCGCGGCCGGGGCGGTCTTCACTGCAAGCCACAATCCGGCGGAGTACAACGGGATCAAGCTGGCCCGTCCGGGTGCGGTCCCGGTCTCGGCCGAGACCGGACTGTATGCCGTCCGGGATGCGGCCGCTGCGTACCTAGCTGCTGGAATCCCGGACCCGGAGGCAGCCGGCGTCGTTCTGGGCACCATTTCGTCAGCGGACATGTTGCTCGGCTATGCGGAGCACCTGCGCGCGCTTGTTGATCTGGCCGGAATCCGGGCGCTGAAGGTGGTGGTTGATGCCGGTAATGGGATGGCGGGGCTAACCACGCCTGCCGTTCTTGGGGACGAGTTGCTGCCGGCATTGCCGCTGGAGATCGTGCCACTCTACTTTGAGCTCGATGGGACTTTCCCTAACCACCCGGCGAATCCGCTTGAGCCGGAAAACCTGCTCGACCTGCAGGCCGCCGTCGTCGAACACGGCGCAGACATCGGCCTGGCCTTCGACGGCGACGCTGATCGCTGTTTCGTCGTGGACGAGCGCGGAACTCCGGTCTCCCCGTCCGCGATCACCGCGCTGGTAGCTAGCCGCGCGATTTCCCGCGCACAGGCCGCGGGCGAGTCGGAGCCGGTCATCATTCACAACTTGATCACCTCCCGCGCTGTCCCCGAACTGGTGGCAGCCAAGGGAGGGCGCTCGGTCCGCACTCGCGTGGGTCACTCGTTCATCAAAGCCGTGATGGCCACCGAGGGCGCGGTCTTCGGTGGGGAGCACTCGGCCCACTACTACTTCCGGGACTTCTTCAACGCCGACACCGGGATGCTGGCGGCCATGCATGTGCTGGCAGCCCTCGGCAGCCAAGATCGGCCGCTCTCGGAGTTGGTGCGCGAATACGACCCGTACTTCGCCTCTGGCGAAATTAACTCCGAAGTCACAGACAAGGAATCCGCGGTCGAACGCGTGTTGTTGGCCTTCCGCGGGGAGCAAGTGAGTGTCGATACGTTGGACGGCACCACGGTCTCCGAGGTCGACGGTTCTTGGTGGTTCAACCTTAGACCGTCCAACACGGAACCGTTCCTCCGCTTTAACGGTGAGGCCAAGGAGGAGACTGTCATGGCATACATCCGCGACCGGGTCCTGACGCTCGTGCGGCAGGGAATCTGATGCGTGATGACGATATGCTTCGGCGTTTCTACAGCGTGATTCCGGCGGGTGGCGTCGGTACCCGTTTGTGGCCGCTGTCGCGGGCAGCCGCGCCGAAGTTCCTACACGATTTGACTGGCTCCGGGTCCTCTCTGATCCGGGCGACTTATGCGCGACTGGCGCCACTTAGCGATGGACGAACGATGGTCGTCACCGGCCGCGCTCATCGCAGGGCGGTAGTGGAGCAGTTGCCCGAACTCACGGATGCCAACCTTGTACTAGAACCGGAACCGAAGGACTCGGCTGCGGCGATTGGACTGGCCGCGGCAATCCTGCACCGTCGGGACCCCTCGATCATCATGGGCTCTTTCGCCGCGGACCAAGTTATCCATCCGGTGGAGGCCTTCCAAGCCGCCGTCCGAGAAGCGGTGTACACGGCCGCTGAGGGCTATATCGTCACTATTGGAATCACACCGACGCACGCATCTACGGGGTTCGGATACATCAAGACGGCAGACCCGCTGGAGATCGCCAGTGCACCAAGCGCATTCTCGGTGGCGGATTTCGTCGAGAAGCCAGACAAAGCCACGGCAGCCTCCTATCTGGAGACCGGCGGCTATCACTGGAACGCGGGCATGTTCGTGGCGCCGGTAGACCTTCTGCTCAAGCACTTGGATTCGAAGCAACCGGAGCTACATGCAGGCTTAATGGAAATTGCCGCAGCGTGGGGGACACCCGCACGAGCCGAAACGATGCGTCGCGTATGGCCGACGTTGCCTAAGATCGCGATCGATTACGCGGTGGCCGAGCCCGCCGCCGCAGCCGGCGACGTGGCCATGATCCCTGGCACCTTCGGCTGGGACGACGTAGGGGACTTCGCCGCGATCGGTCGGCTAAATGCGGCTGCCGAGATGTCAAACCTGACGGTGATGGGAGAAGGCGCCCGAGTGTACTCCGACCACGCCTCCGGCATCGTCGTCTCCGACACCAAACGCGTGATCGCGCTGATCGGCATCGACGATGTCGTCGTGGTGGACACCCCTGACGCGCTGCTGGTCACCACAAAGGAGCACGCCCAGCAAGTCAAGTCCGCCGTCGAGCATCTTAAAGCCAGCGGCGATACTGATGTCCTCTGAGCATGTCACGGGGAGACTGATGCCTCCGCTGCTAAGGCGGTAGGCGGGAGCGAACCATTCAAAATCCAACTCCCTGAGTAGGACACCGGAGTGAAGTTTGTGCGCTCCGTAGACTTCCATAAGGTTTCCCTAGGGTAGCTACCCCATGCTGCCCTTAGTCGCACGGCGTCGCTCGGGAATCACCCACGTTCCAGCCGTACGGTCGAACGAGAAATGGGGTAATGAGTCATGCGTGTAGGTCATTTCTTAGCAGGACTTGTCGCCACCATCCTTGCGGTCACCGGCCTTGCTTCCGGCGTCCAGACCGCGTCAGCGGCTTCTTACGACGAGAAGAGAGGGCCCAACTACTCGACGCGCGTGATACTTACCTTTGACGACTGCCCGCTGAATCTAACCGATTATTGGCGGGTCATCGAGTACGCGAAGAAAAAGAACGACGGTCACGTCTTTGCCCCAACGGGCGCATGTCTTGAAAAGTTTCGCAGTAGTCATGGTGTGGACCTCGCCAAGCTTGCGCGTGCTTATGGCCAATACGTGATCAACCATAGCGTCAACCACCCTAATGACCTGCGTAAGCTCAACTGTGATGCAGTGGCGCGAGAATTGGGTTCACCAGGAGTTGTGACAAATTTCGGCCGCCCTCCCTATGGAGGCATAGATTCCACCGTTAGATGCGGCTACAAAAAGGTAGGAATGAAGCCTTGGCTATGGACCGGAAGCACCGGTGACTGGATGGGCAAGTCGAAATCGGAGATCGTCTCGGCTGCTGCGAGGGTCGCCAAGCCGGGTGCTACCATCCTGATGCATATGGAGTACAAAGGGTTTAACCCTGAAACTATAAGTAAAATTAAGGCGCAGTTGGAGAAGCGCGGACTGAAACTGTGTCGTGCGTACAGGGGAACGGACAATAGGGGCGAAATCATTTCCAGTCCTGTGAAACTTCCAGACAGACTCCCGTGCTAAACGAATATGCCTTTTAATCCGGGAGTGGTTGATCGGTCCTTGACCTTGAAGGAGTAGTCCTACACGGCCACACGGGTTATCAGTTGCATCGTGATTTTGCTTGAGCCCCAGAGTGGTTGAGCAAGTATTAGGCAGTGTGGCGGAGTGCCGGCGCCATGTTTGCAGACTCCTCCGTGAGCTGGCCTGAATTTCTCAGCGCCGCTGGCTTGCAATCGAAAATGGGGGTAGGGACAATTCAGCCGTGTCTGCCGTACACTTCAGCTAGCATTCCTGCGGGCCGCACCCTTCGTTAGCTAGAGTCCACAAGGGCGCAGCCTCGCACCGAAGGGGGAAACGGTGAGGGTTAGCCCTATTCTGGCTGTGCTGGCCGCTCTTGCATTGGTGGCCGGCAGCTTTGTCTCCAGCGCACAAGCTGCGGCTGCCGCGACTTACGATGAGCGGCGGGGGCCCAACTACACCAGCCGGGTCATCCTGACCTACGATGGCTGCCCAACGAGCTTGACAGCCTTCAAAACGGTGCTGAAGTACGCCAAAAAGAAGAACGACGGTCTGGTTTTGGCTCCCACCGGGAACTGCCTTGCGAAGTACCGGGAGCGGAACGGAGTGGACCTGGCCAAGCTGGCGCGCGCACACGGGCAATATGTGATTAATCACAGCATCACCCACCCCAAGAACTTCGACACGCTCAGCTGCACCGCGGTTGCTCGGGAGCTGAGGGCCCCCGGCGTGGTGACCAATTTTGGTCGCCCGCCCTACGGCAAACTGGGCGGATCGGTCCGCTGCGGCTACCAGAAAGTTGGGATGAAGCCGTGGAACTGGACCGGCTACACCAAGGACGCGCAGGGGAAGTCCAAGGCGCAGGTGGTCTCGGCCGCGGCGAAGCTGGCCAAGCCGGGAGCCACCATCCTGATGCACATGGGGTGGAAAGCCTTCAATCCGGACGCCATCGCCAAGATCAAGGCCAAGCTGGAGGACCGCGGGCTGAGGGTTTGCCGGGCCTACCGCGGGCTGGACAACAGCGGCGCCATCATCACCAGTCCGGCGAAACTGCCGCAGAAGCTGCCCTGCTGAGTTCGAACTTCGGTCTGCCGCCGATGGCCCGCGGCAGACCGAAGCTGTGGGCTACAGGCTCCGCCAGTCCCGGACGAACGGACCATAGCCGTTGCCCCACGGCTTTTCCGTGTCCCGCCAGTTGACGATTTTCGGGTCCTGGTTCTCGCCGATCAGCGCGGAGTGGTTCCAATCATCGGGCAGTACGGCGCGGTCGGCGCCGACCACCGCGTTGAGAGCCTCGCCGAAATCCATTTCATAGTTGAGCAGCAGCGTGGTTACGCGCCGAGCGAGCCCGGCGTTCCGAGCGGCCTCCAGATCCAGCACGAAGACTGAAGCGTCGAAGACCCGGAAGTCGAACTGGTGCGCGGCGTGAGTCACCGCGATCATTTCCATGGCCTTCCGGTGGTCGTCGCCGTGCCTGCCCGAGATGGATCGCAGCAGCCCGAAGCCGCTTTGCCGGCCCTTGCGGTGCTCGTCCCGGGCCGCCAGCGGCCGGTCCTTGAGCGGCAGGGCGGCCATCTTGGCCAGATCTCCGCGCACCAGGGTCGCGGCGTTGAGGAAGACCGCGCGCTTGGCACTGGTCAGGATCTCCGGGACCAAGGCCAGCAGCAGTTCCCGATGCTTCAGGCTCGAGTTCGCTCGGACCGTGGGGTCGTCGCGCAGTGCCTTGGCCGACAACCACACGACTTCTAGGCGCGGATCCAGCGCTTCGGCGGCGGCGCGGATCTCAGCGGTGAGGTCGTCCGCCAACGTCCAGACGCGCACCTTCCCGGCCGTGTGTTCCATGATGGAGCGCAGCAGCTTGGGCAGGTGGGGCGCGCTGGCCTTGCCATGGTCCAGCACAACGTCGGTGCAGTCGTCCTGGTCTGGGCCGTTCGCCGGCACGGCCACCGCCACAAGCCGCGCGACGTCGTCGTCATCCACAACGGTCCCCGGGACGCGGGCCAGGAAGGCGTCCGCCTCCGCCATGGCCGGCGCGCAGACTTCGGCCCAGGCCTGGTAGACGTCCTCCTTGGCCGCTCCCGAGGTGATCAGCGGCATGACCACTGCCAGCTTGTCCAGGATGCCGGTGCGGATGGCGTCGAAGTCAGCCTGGGAAGTGTCGATCAGTCCGCCAAAGCGCACGTCGGAGCGGTTCTTCGGCTTAAACTCGACCTCGCAGCCCACGGAGCGTGCCGGAAGGAAGCAGTGCAGTCGCGAGGTGCTGATGTTCTTGTAGTCCGTGTGGTACCCGTTGATCCAGGTCCGGGCCGTTTCAAGTTTCTGCGCGAAGGGCATTTCCCGCATGCCCTTCTGGGTCTGCAGCAGGATGTCGCCGGGACCGGTCTGCGGCGCGTCCACGAACGCGGTTTTGGACCGCTCGTCCCTGCCGTCCCGCCGGAAAACAGAGTCCACAGTGGTGGTTATACAGCCGGAGAAGAACGCGGGGACGCCCGCGGCGCGGAGCAGGGCCACGGTCTGCCAGTCGCGGCAGCCCACCGGGCCGTGCTCCTTCAAATAGGCGATGGCTTCCGGGGTGAGCATTGCGGGCTTGTTCACATGGAAGGAGACGAAGATCGGCCGGATGTTCGGGTGGAACGGGAAGTTGAAGTGCTGGCCGAAGGTGTGGTGCATGTACCAGCCGAAGGCCAGCATCCAGGTGTTCTTGGGGATGTCCTGCAGCGGGCTGCTGTCCCGGTGGGTCTCGACGACGGCAACGGTCGCGGCCGGTCCGTCGATGCGCCGCTCGTCCTTGACCTGGGACTGAATGTCCTCCAGGAAGCCCACTAGCTGCGGGTCGCCAACGAAGTTGAGGTTGGCGTGGCGGACCAGGTGGCCCATGGACGCCAGCGTCTGGATGTAGTCTCCGACATTGCGGGACCAGGCGTCCGGCTGCTGGTAGCTGAGTACGCCGAACGTGGCGTCCGCGGCCGGCACCTCGATGGGCTGGCGCCGCAGGCCCTCCGGGAACCAGGTCTGCAGCCGCTCGAACTCGCGGCGGATATGGGCAGTGTGGGATGGTGCTGCGTCACTGAGGCCGAAGGCGGCCAGCGTGCGCGCCGAGTCCAGTTCGCTGCGGGCGAAGGCCTTCTGCGCCACGTGCAGCAGGGCCAGAGCCGACCACTCCACGTGCGCATTGTCCGCCAGCAGCCGGTCCAGGACCTTGGCTGCCGTCTCCGGTGCCTGCGAGAAGGCCGCCGCGAAGTACTCGTCCGGGCACAAGGTGATGATCCGGTCGTCGCCGAGCAGCTCGAACTGTCCCCACGACATCTCGGGTCCAGAGATCTCCAGCAAGGCCATGCCCTGCAGGGCATGCACGAATTCGTGGCTGGCGCCGGCGTCGCGCAGGCTGTAGCTCGCCGCGAGGACAGACTGGCTGTTGCCCGCCGCAATGTTCTGCCGGGCGTCAGCGATGAATTCCGGCACCAGAGTGCCGCCGCCTGAGACGGCCGCAATCAACGACGGCGATGCTGCCGCCGCCGGCTGCTTGGCTTTCGCCCACGCCTCGGGCGCCGTCAATGGCAGCGCCGGCGCTGCCGGCTTGCCCGCCACATTCGCGACCGTGGGCAGGATGGCCCGTGCGGCCGGCTGGAGGGTCGTCTTCAGGTGGCGTTTGCCGGTGCGCAGGACACGGCCGGCAAGGGAGTCTCGGTTAGTCAAAGTCTGGTCCTTGGCTGCATCAGGGAACGTGAGCCCTCCAGTGTACTGGCATTCGAAAGCGGCACTTGACACGGTGCCCGGTCCTGCCCGGCGGAAGCCGCCCGAAGCTATAGAGTTGTGGCGGGCCGGATGGGCCCTAGAGAGCATGTCACCTGATCCCGCGAGGGGGAGCCATCGTGTTGCAGCCGCCGGCAGCGTTTGAACCCAGCAAGGCCAGCGTGTCCGCGGACGGCGTGTTGACACTGTTCGGCACGGTGAGCCCGGACCGGGAGCAGCAGCGCGGCGACTATTCCTTCATCCTCGCCGCCCGCGGAGCCCAGGCCGAACGCGAGTACACGGCACGGACCTCGCAGGGGGCCGACGGCACTCAGCAGGTGAGCTGCACGGTTCCTCTGGCGGACCTGGATACGTCGTCCGGCGATTCCGTGGACCTCTATTTCCAGTCCCGCCATGGCTCCGGTGCCGTGCGGACCCGGGTGAGCTGGAAGCTGCAGTCCCTGCGCTGGCTGCCCTACCCAACGAAATTCGGCAATCTCAGCTTCAAACGGAAGGCTGTGTGAGCACCGTGAACACGATGGACTCAGTCGCCCCGGCGGAATCTCCGCTGCCCGCGGGCAGGTATTTCATGGTCCTTTGGGGCCTCCCGGAAAGCTTCGGCGGCATGACCACCATGTGTCTGCACCGGGCGGGCGCCTTTACCCGTTTCGGCGGGCGGGTGGCTTCGATCATTACGTTCGAGCCGGAGCCCAGCTACGAGACACTGACGGGCCGGCTCCGCGAGCAGGGGAAGCTCGCACCGGAGACCCAGGTGTTGAACGTCTTCCAGCACTACCGGCATGCCAATCTTTCGGCGCTTTCCGCTCTGGACGCGCCGACCGTCCCTGCCGACCAAGGCTCAGCCGGGGACCCCGACGTGGTGCTCGATCCGTCCGGGCAGGTCTTCATGCGCACCTTCATGCGGCCGGACGGAGCCACGGTGGCAAACCGCCGGTATTACCGCGAGGACGGGACCGAGTTCCTGCGTGACGAGGCCCCGGTCGACGCCGCCGGCAAGACACTCGGACGCTTCATCACGCTGCTCAACCGCTTGGGCCAGGCCGTCGGCCGCTGGCGTTCGGCCGGCGACTTCTACCGCCACTGGATGAAGGAGCTGGCAGCCGGGGATCGTGCCGCGTTCATCGTGGACAGCGGCTTTGCGGCCCGCGTTGTGGCTCCGCTGAACGAGCAGAACATCATCAAGATGGCGGTCATCCACAACAGCCACATCATCGCCGGCGGGGATCCGTTCATCGGCAAATTAGCCCCGGGCCGCAAGCAGATCTTTGAAGACAGCGCTGCGTGGGATGGGCTGATCTTCCTCACCCGGAAGCACCGCCAGGATTACGAGGCCCGCTTCGGCAGGGCGACCAATCTCTACACCGTCTCCAACCCCAAGCCACGCGCCGATGTTCTGCCCCCTTTCGAGCGGCGGGACCGAAACCGCGGCGTCATGGTGGTGCGCCTGGAAAACCAGAAAAACGTGGCCCATGCAGTAGAGGTCATGGCGCTGGTGCACCAAGAGTTGCCGGATGTCATTCTGGACGTCTACGGCACCGGCTCGCTGCAGGATCAAGTGCAGGCCAAGATCTCGGACCTGGCGATGACCGACGTCGTCCGCCTCCACGGGCACACGCCGAATGCCGCCGAGCAGTTTGAGACGGCCGGTTTCTCCCTGCTGACCAGCCGCAATGAGGGCCAGCCGCTGGCGCTGATGGAGAGCCTGGGCCGCGGCTGTCCGCCGGTGTCCTACGATATCCGCTACGGTCCCAGCGACGTGATCGAGGACAGCGTCAACGGCTTCCTCGTTCCTGCCCAGGATATTGCCGCCGCGGCGGAACGTGTTGTTAAGCTCTGTACCCACCCTGAGCTGGCCCGCGCCATGGGCCAGGCCGCCTGGGAAAGCAGCGAGCAGTTCTCGGATCCGGCGGTGGTCGGGCAGTGGGCCGACGTACTGGAACAGGCGTGGCGGCAGGTGCCCGATCGCGTGGCGCTGTCCCGCATGGAGTTCACCCTCGAGGAGCTGGGCCTGCCCGCCACCGGCGGACTGGAAATCCACGGCGAACTCACCTGGCGCCAGAGCTCCGGCCCCGCCGCCGAGCAGCTGCTGCGGGCGCACCTGGTGGTTGGCCGCCGTGCAGAGGGCGGCCCGGCCTTCGTTCCTGCCGAGGTGACGGAACGGGCGCCCGGCAGGCTGCGGCTGCACGCGTCGGTAACCGACGGGCAGCTTGATGAGGGCGTCTCCGAGGAGAATGGCTTCTTGGACATCTTCTTGCAGGTGGAAGGAAACAACGTCCTGCGCACGTTCAGGATCGGCTACCCGGGCGCGTCCTCGTGGCGGCCGTACGCGACCCAGCACGGTTCGCTCAGCCTGCAGTTCGCCTAAGCGCCGGGCGCCTCATCGCCGTCGGTCATCACCGGGCTTAGCGCTGGCCGGACTTAAATGAGCTCAGCGCGTTCCAAGCGCCGCGCGGATCCACCAGCGGACGGATCAGCAGGACCACGGGCCGCGATACCGCCAATGCGCTGAACAGCACCGCGGCGCCAATAACCAACAGGGCACGAACGGTCGGGCTGCCAGCGTCAAGCAACGAGGAGGCCCCCACCACAGTCAACAGGGGCAGATGCAGCAGGTACGGGTACATGGTGTGCTGGCCAGCCCGGGCGGTCCAGGCGCCCATTCGCGTGGGTGCCCCGACCCTTCCGGGCAGCATCAGCATGAAACCCGTCGCCATCGCCGTTCCCACGGCTAGGACGACTAGGCGCCACAGCATGCCCTCGAAGTCGCCCCCGTCAAGCGCCTCGTAGCCCTTGTTGCCGAGGAAAGGGGGCCGCCAGAAGTCTTTCTTAAGCCAGAGAGCAGCGACTGCCCCGAGCCCGACGACGGCCGCTCCCGCTGCCCTGAGTCGCCAGTCCTGGCGCCACTCAGAGACCCGGTCCACTATCCATGGGCCGGCCAGGAAGATCGGCAGGAAGACCAAGATGCGCGAGAGCGAGAGGAAACCGTCGATGGCCGGGCTCAACCCGGCCAGCAGCGCCACGACGACGGCGATGGGGACGGCGAACCGCAGTCCGCGGAACCAGGGCGCCAGGAGGCGCCAGCCGGCCAGGGCCACGAGGAACCAGAGGCCGAAGGTCTGGGAAGTGAACTTCCAGCTCGGCTGATCTCCGTCCAGCACGTAGTTGGTCAGGAAAGCGATCAACTGGAAAATCCCGTACGGTACCAGCAGCTGCCAAAAGACCTTGGACAACGTTTTTCCGTCGGCTTGCGCCCTGCGGGCCCCCCAACCGGCCAGCAGGATCAGGACCGGGATATGGAACATGTAGACGAAGTTGGAGACGACCAGTGCCAGTCCGCTCTCGGCCCGCAGCATGCCAACCCCATGGCCAACGACCACCAGGATGATCGCGGCCCAGCGAGCCTGATCGATCCAGGTCTGGCGGACGCCCTGCTGGGCGGGGGCTAGGACAATGTCAGCGCTCAAGCGATCGGTCCTTTGTGTGGTCGGGGGCAAAACGCAGTCCAGTCTACCGGGGAGGTCGGATGGCGTGGTCGCGTGCCCCTTGAACGCTCGCTGGCTGGCCAGCGGGGAGTTACGGCGAAGCCGGGCGGCCCGCGGGTCCTGGGGGTGTTCCTAAGGTGTGCGCCCGGGCATCAGGCTGTGCCTTACCTTCCTGGAGCGCCGCGAGGATGGGCGCGCGGAGGTATGGGGCCAACGTGCGGGCATAGGTGGCGGTGATGTGCGAACCGTCGCGATAGGCGACGACGGAGCCGATCACGGCAGGGCACACATCGTCGGCACAGAAGTACCGGTCCAGATTGACTGCGGTGATGCCCGGGGCGCCCAGCTCTCGGACCGCTCGGTCCAAGGGGTCCATCCAGTACCAGCTCTCCGGCGTGCCCGCGCAAGCGGAGGGCTGGTCGGGGTGCGCGGCCAGGCAGTCCGGGATCGAGCTGATGGTGGTGCCGGGGAAGGGAGAGTCTTTGAGCGCCAGGACCTTGGTCCCGGACGCCGCCCACTCGGACAGATAGGTCTTGTAGCCCTCGACGGCGGGCTCCTCGGTGGTCTTCCAGCTCTCGCCGTCGACGGTCACGGACTGGCGTGCGGAGGTGATCACCAGGTCGAACTTCCCGCCCTTGGTCTGCTCCATCACCCATCGCCCGTACGCGAGACAGTTGCGCGTCCGCTCAGCGTTGTTGAAATCGAGTGGGATCGAAGTCAGGTTGCAGCGGGTGATCAGGTAGGTGGATAGAGTCCAGCCATTCTTTTTTGCCAGCAACTGCAGTGCGGGGAGCCACTGGGCCGCGTGTGAGTTGCCCACCAGCGCAACTTTGGTTTTCCCGTTACCGTACGTGCACACCGGCCGGTCGGTGAAAGCACGAGAGGACCAGCAGCCGTCCTTGTAGGCGTCGGGAAGATCGTCCTTGGCGAGCGCAGGCTCCGGGACCATCCGCGGCGGCGACTCCGGCTTGCACTCGCCGGTTCCGCGGGCCATGGCGGCGGCGCCGATGCACGGGTCGCCGCTGTTCTCTATGGATGCCAGCTGTTCCTGCGCCAGCTGATTGCGGTGGCCGACTTCGGCGAGCTGCAGGCCGCCCAGCGCCGTGACGGCCACCATGCCGACGGCAGCGAAGCGGTAGGTCGGCAGCAGACGCCGGGCGGGCAGCCGGGAGCGGAACCTGTCCTCGACGAAGACCTTGGTCAGCGCAGCCAGCCCGAGCGAGAGGACCAAGATGGTCATCCTGTCGAACCAGCCGAGCGCGGCCCCGGTGATGAACGGCACCAGCACGATGAGCGGCCAGTGCCAAAGATACACAGAGT
Organism: Arthrobacter sp. NPDC089319; assembly: GCF_040684925.1. NCBI lineage: Bacteria > Bacillati > Actinomycetota > Actinomycetes > Micrococcales > Micrococcaceae > Arthrobacter > Arthrobacter sp. NPDC089319. The sequence continues at coordinate 236,030 of NZ_JBFBGZ010000008.1, forward strand.
AGGAGACGTCCCCGAGCCACTGCACGGGCTTCAGCCGCAGGACTCCGGTAGGGGAGTAAGCCCGGCGTGAGCCGGCGAGGATAACCAGGGCCGTCCCAAGCACCGGCAGCAGCGCCGTGTAGCCGGGGAACTGCGTCTCCCGGGTGAACGTCAGCCCGGCGGTGACGACGGCGGCGATGCCAGTCCAGGCAAGCAGTGCCGTTGCCGGGCCGGGCAGCCGGGTGGCGGCCAACGGCACGACGGTGGCTATCAAGCCGCCCACGGCGAGCTCCCAGACCCGGGTTGGTGTGATGAAATAGGCACGGCCGGCGTCGTCTGCGGTGGCAAGAACAGACACGGCCAGCGACACCGCGATCACGGCCGTGATGGCAACGCGGGCTACGAGATTGACGGTGAGCTTCCATGCGCCGGCCAGCCAAACGACTGCCAAGATGACCAGCGGCCAGAAAAGGTAGAACTGTTCCTCAAGCGAGAGCGACCAAAAATGTTGCGTGGGCGTCGGCGCATTGTCGGCCGCCAGATAGTCCACCGCGCTGTCGGCGAGCACCCAGTTCTGTATGTACAAGGCAGACGCCATGATCTGCCGGGCGATCACTTCCCATTGTGTGGGCACCACGAACAGACGGACGGCTACAGCGGTTACTGCGAGCACCAAGAACGAGGCCGGCAGCAGCCGCCGGATCCGACGGCCCCAGAATTCAGCCAGATCCCGGACCGTCCGCGGCTGGCGGCCCATGAGATGGGCAGTCATCAGGAAACCGGAGATGACGAAGAAGACGTCCACGCCGATATAGCCGCCGGTCAGCTGCCCGGGCCAAAGGTGGTAGATCAGGACCAGCGAGACCGCCAAGGCGCGCAGTCCTTGGATGTCCTGCCGGAATCCGGTGGCATCCGGTGCTGTACTGCGCGGGGCTGGCTGGACTTGCGTGCTGGCTCCTGACGGTAGAAATTCCCCAATTTCCGTCTGCCGGCCATTGTACTCAGCGCCTCAGGTTCCGGGAACCGCCTGACCGCGGCAGCGAGCCCAGCCGAGTAGGAAGTATGCTCAGTCTTCCAACGCGCGGTCCACGGCGTCCACGAACCGGCGCGTGCTGGCGCCGGGGGAGGTGTCCCCGAAGTGATGACGAATCAGATTAAGCTGAGCCTGGCCAACCGGCTGGGACAACAGGTCAGCCATAATGAGTGGCGCACGTCGCGCGTCTTCCGCCTTCAGAAGTGGCACGGCGCCGGCTATGCCATTGCTGTCCACGGCGGCGGCCGGATCCACGGGCTGGGTCAACAGGAGTGGCTTTCGCCGCGGCAGCCAGTCCATTGCCATGGCAGAGAGGTCACAGACGCATACATCGGCCTGCGCCATAGCAACGGTGAAGTCCGCCCGCCGGTCCACATAGTGCCCGGCGCCCGGAGACCGCTTCTCGGCTTCCTCGATCAGGGCGCTGATCTCCTTGGCCGCAGCCCGATGCGCCGGCATCCGGACGCCGGTGCGCGGATGCGGCCGGAAAATCAGCCGGTACCGTGGGTCGGCCAGAATGGCCTCCACCATCCCGACACCGTGCGATGCCAACGAGCCGTATGCCATGGCCGGCCGGTCGCCTTCCCACGTGGGGGCGTAGAGCACCGTGGTGCGTTCGCGGCCGTCAGTCCCGTTGCGCCCGCCGCCGTCCACGGTTTTGTTGGCCGCGTTGTCCAGTTGCGGCCGGCCGATCTCGACGAGCTTGGCCGGGTCCATCCGCCGGACGCTGCCCATAATGCGGTCGCGGGAGGCTTGGCCCGCGATGAACGCATAGTCGTAGGCTTTGAGCTGGTTGGAGGCCATGGAGATCTTGTCACTCTCGCCGTGGCTGAGGTGGACGTGGACCTGCCCGGTCAGGCGGAGGACCGTAAAGTTGTCTCTGTTGTTGTTGACGTAAAAGACCAAGCGCACGCTTTTGTCCTGGATGAACTGCTCCACTTGGTCGATTCCCTGGGCCAGGAAGATCGGCAGCGGTGAGTCCTTGAGCAGTTCGGCGGCCGTAGTGGGCCGGTGCACCAGCAAGGCCACCCGGTGTGTGCGGGCGAGCCGGGCCAGAGGAGCGAACCATTGCCGGAGCTGGTAGGCGCTGGAAGGCTCGTCCGCAAAGTAGACCACGCAATCGAAGCGCGTGGGACCGGCGGAGTTCGCTGAATCCAACTGCGCCCGGACGGTTCTCCCAACCACGGCGTTGGCGGCCTGGTTCCCGACGAACTTGAGCGCGCGGCGGGCGGTGGCGGTGAATGGCACGAAGCACTCCTGTAGCGGGTCGGGAGCTTACAGCCTATCGAAACCGCCGGGCGCGGCACGGCCCGTTATCCAGCATTTTGTCAGGCTTGGGTTGCTAAACTGTATCGACTCTTGCCCCGGGGACTGGGACTAATCACTGTTTGCCAACCGCGGGGCTGCTTATGTTGCCGGATGAAAGGATCCGATGATCGCCGGACTGCGCGGAACTCTCGCTCGGGTGTTGCCGCAGCCAGCTGTCCAAGGACTCTTTGACCTGCGCCACGGCAGAACGTCCTTCCAGCGCCGCGCCGCCGATGTCTGGCGCTCAGCGCAGACCCGTCCGGCTCGCGCCGGCGTAGACGCCGACGTCGTTCCCGCCTCCTCCCGCGGGCGGACGGTCCTCACCAAACCTGTTCGCCGATTCTGCGCGCGCGACGTTGCCGCTTCCAACCGGCAGCTGGTCGCGTCCGCGGCGCGTGGAGCCGGCATCGGCTTCGGCGAAGAAGCCTCCGGCCCGCACGGCGGAACGAGGATCAGCGTGGCGCCGGGGGACCTGTCGGACCTGCTCGACGCCGTGCGCCGGACCGGATCCGGGCGGCCCGTCTACATCAGCGTGGACGGCGGCCGGCCGCAGCTTGCGCGCGACGCCGTCGTCGATGTACCGCGGGAAGTGACCGTCTTCGAGTTCGCGTCGGTGGACGGACTGGTGCTGGCCGACGAGCGCTTGGGGTGCACCGTGTCTGCGTTGCCGGCGGCTGGTGGCGCCGGCCGCCCTATGACGGAGTTCACGGAGCCGGTGGACCTGGTTTATACGTGGGTGGATGGGGCCGATGCCGAGTGGCGACGGGCGCGGGATGCTGCCTGGGCCCGTATCCACCCAGGTGAACTGAACGAGTTCGCTGGCAATGAGGAACGGTTCCGCACCCACGACGAACTGCGGTACTCGCTGCGCTCGGTGGACTATTTCGCGCCCTGGGCCAACCACATCTACCTCCTCACTGCGGGGCAGGTGCCGGAATGGCTGGATAAGACCAACCCGCGGATCACCGTGGTGGACCACAGGGATGTCTTTGCCGATGCCGATGCCCTGCCCACGTTCAACTCACATGCCATCGAGGCGCAGTTGCACCGCATTCCTGGCCTGAGCGAACATTTCCTGTATCTGAACGACGACGTGTTCTTCGGCCGGCCGGTGGCGCCGGAACTGTTCTTTCACGGCAACGGCATCGCCAAGTTCTTCTTCTCCGAGCAGCGCGTCGCGGACGGTCCGGCTGGGGCCGGGGATCTGCCGGTGGACAGCGCCGCGAAACGCAACCGGGCACTGATCGAGCAGAAGTTCGGGAAGAGCCCCGTCCACAAGTTCAAGCACGCCGCCCACGCGCAGCGTGTCAGCACCCTGAGGCTGCTCGAACAGGACTTCCAATCCGCCCACTCCGCGACCGCTCACGCGCGCTTCCGCACTCCTGCGGACATCTCCATACCTTCATCGCTGGCGCATTACTATGGTTACGGCATCGGGGCCGCTGTGCCGGGGGAGATCGCCTACCGCTATTGCGACATCGGTGAGTCCACCGCTCAGGCAAAGTTGCTGCGGCTGCTGCGGGACCGGGAAGCCGATGTCTTCTGTCTCAACGAAGTCGGCAAGGCCGCAGTCCACCCCGAAGATCAGGAAAAGATGGTCCAGCGCTTCCTCCAGTCCTATTACCCGGTGCCCAGCTCTTTTGAAGTAGGAATGTAATGCCGAATCCCCAGTCGGTCCTGATGCGGGCCAAGGCGAAGGCCGAGCGCATCCTCGACCCGCGTTCCTCCGCTGCACGCCGCGAACTGCACCGCGTGGCCGTCGGCCAGGCCGGCCCGAGACTGCGCGTAGCTTTCACGCTTGCGCCCGAGCTTACGCCCGACGCCCTCTGGGCGGGCAGCGGCGACGACGCGGTGCGGTTGGCCGCGGTCGAAGCTCTTCCCGGCGCTGAGACGACGGACGGACGGGACTACCAGGCTTCGCTGGATCTTGAATCGCTGGCCGCCCAGGCGCCCGCCTCCTCCTACGCGGAAGAGGGTGCGGTACTTCGGCTGTTCGTCGAAGTGGAGGCCGAGGCAGCGAATCTGCCCAGGTATTGTCGCGACATTCGGCCCACGGCGGAGGCCGTAGAAGCCGGGAAGGAGCACGGTGCCGCCGTCGGTCCCCAGGATGGTGGACACGGCGAGGGTTTCGCAGAATTCCGTGCCGCCGTGGAAGCCGGGCTCATTGGGCCAGCGCTGCGCTATCGAGCCAAGATTCCGTTCGGCAGGTTCCTGCAGACATCGGTCGGGCAGCTCCATGCCGTCACTTCGGGAGAATCAACGCTTTCACCCTACGTAAATCGGCAGGGTTTCCTCAGCCTCGCGGTCAACCGCCCGCTGAAGCCGTACAACGTCGTTTACGTCAAGAAACTGTCCGTGGCCGGCGGCGTGGTGGAACTGACCGGGCGATTGGTTACCCGGCACGGCGAGGCCACGAGGGCGCAGCTAGTGCTGCTGGGACGACAGAGCGAACGACGTTACACCGCCACCGCGAAGATTGCTCTCGATGCCGAGGCTACATCTCGGAAATACGGTCTGCGTGAGTATCAGTTGAAAGCGACGCTGGAGCTTGCCGAGATCTCCACCGAAAATCTGGCAGAGGACGATATCCTCGACCTTTGGTTGGAGGTTTGGGACGGTGAGGACGTCCAGCCGCATAAGGCACGGATCGGCAAGACCCGCTTCGTGACGCGCAAGCTGACCAGGGCCGGGTGGCAACGGCGCGGCGCGAAGACCCTGTGCGTCACGCCTTACTACACGTTCAAGGCCAAAAACACCTCGTTGAGCATCGAGATCCTCGACACCGAGGCTTTCGACTATCTGCAGCGGCAGACTCGCATCCCTTTCCGCAACCACCGCGGCCTGGTCGGCAAGCCGGTGTGGCTGGTGGGGGAGCGGCCGTACAAAGCGCAGGATACGGGGCTGGCCTTTTTCCGCTACCTGAGGCAGCACCATCCCGAGATCGACGCCTACTACGTCATTGACCCGTTGTCTCCCGAGGTCCGGAATTTGGAGGGGCTGGGCCATGTGGTGGCGTACCGTTCCAAGCAGCATGTCGAGGTCGCGCTCAAGGCGGAGCGGTTTATCGGCTCGCACCATCCGGACTTTCTTTATCCCACACGGCTGCCGCAGTTCCGCCGCGCCGCAAGCGGCGTCAAGGTGTTCCTGCAGCACGGAGTCATGGGGACCAAATGGATGGTGCCCAACTACGGCAAAAAAGTCCGAGGATTCGAAACGGACCTCTTCCTGGTCAGTTCCGAGCGGGAGAAGGAATACATCGTCAGCGACTTCGGATATGCACCGAAGGATGTGAAAGTCACCGGGCTGTCACGCTTTGATGCTTTGTTCGCCGACGATGTCCAGGTCAAGCGCAACCAGATTCTGGTGATCCCCACCTGGCGGGACTGGCTGGCGGATCCTGAGCTTTTTCCCGAATCAGAGTACTACCATGCCTGGAAGGATCTCCTGAACGATCCGCGGCTGCGCCAGCTGACCGAGGAGTACAACGCGGAGATCATTTTCTCGCTGCACCCCAACATGCAGAAGTTCAGGCATCATTTCGAGGACGCGCCGGTCCGGGTCATCTCACAGGGTGAAGTGGACGTGCAGCATCTGCTCAAGGAGAGCGCGCTGCTGGTGACGGACTACTCCAGCGTTGGCTTCGACTTCAGCTTCCTGGAGAAGCCAGTGCTCTACTACCAGTTCGACCGGGAACGATTCCTTGGCCCACGGGGTTCGCATCTGGATTTGGACGAGGAGCTGCCGGGCCGAGTTGCCTTCGACCGTGGCCGGCTGTTGTCCCAGCTTGAAGAGGCGCTCGACGCCGGCTGCGTCATGCCTGCCGAGTATGTCCGGCGTGCGCAGCGGTTCCTCAAGTACCGCGACCAGGAGAATTGCCGGCGGATTTTCGATGCCATCCGCAGCGCCAAGCCAGCGGAACCGCGGGTTCGCCGAATGGTGGATCCGGAGATCTTCGAGCGGGCGATGGGGCGGTTCCGCCGTAGCCGGTACTACTTCCCGGCCATGCAGCGGATGTTCAGGGTTCTGTCCAGGACCGCCGTCGACGAGGATCTGATCGTCTTCGAAAGCGGGTTGGGAAAGCAGTACGCGGACAGCCCTCGGTACATTTACGAGGAACTCCTTCGCCGCGGCGATATGCGCCAAAAGGTCTGGGTGTATGACAAGAAGCTGCCGACGGCGGATGCGCACACCCGTGTGGTCAAGCGGCTCTCGCCGGAGTACTACTGGTACTTGGCCAAGGCCAAGTACTGGGTGAACAACCAGAATTTCCCGCACTACCTGCGCCGTCGCAGGGACGGGGTGTTTATCCAGACCTGGCACGGCACCCCGCTGAAACGCATGGTCCACGACATGGACGAGGTCCACGGGCGGGCAGACGACTACCTCCAGCATGTATCGCAAGCAGTCAGGCAGTGGAGCGTTTTGCTGTCGCCGAGTCCGTACGCCACCGCGGCGTTCCGCAGCGCCTTCCGCTACAAGGGGAGAGTGCTGGAGGAGGGCTATCCGCGGAATGATGTCCTGGCCGTAGGGAAGGACACCGGCGCCGGTCTGGCGATCCGCGAGAAACTGGGCATCCCCGCCGACCGGACAGTAGTCCTGTACGCCCCAACGTTCCGGGACGACCAGAGCGCCGGGACCGGGCGCTTCAGCTTTGATTTGCCACTGGACCTGGAAAACTTCCACAAGCGCTTCGGCGAGGACACGGTGTTGTTGCTCCGCATGCATGTGCTGGTGAGCAGCAGCCTGGAAATTCCGGAGAGCGCCAGCGAGAGCGTCTATGACGTTTCGGCCTACCCGGAGATCCAGGAGCTGCACTTGGCCAGCGACGTTCTGGTCACCGATTACTCCTCGGTGTTCTTCGACTTCGCCATTTTGCAGCGGCCGATCGTCTTCTATGCGTACGACCTTGAGCGGTACCGCGACACCTTGCGCGGCTTCTATCTGGACTACGACACGGAGCTTCCCGGCCCGGTGGTCCAGACCGAAGAGGCGCTGTTCGCTGCCATCGATGCAGCACGGACACCCGATCCCCAACGCCAGGAGAGGCTGGAGGCCTTCGCCGCACAGTTCGCTCCGAAGGACGATGGCAACGCGGCCCGCCGGGTAGTGGACCAGCTCCTTTAGGCGAATACGAAAAACGCGGGGGCGACGGCGATGCGCCGTCGCCCCCGCGTTTGCCGTTACAGCCGGCCGGCCGACTTGCGGGGCAGCAACCCGCCGTTGACGAACCGGGTGCCGTCATACCGCCACATGGTCCCGGTCTTGGTGGTGCCGAGCAGGTCTACTTTCCGGTCCGCATTGAAGTCTCCGGGCCCAAGAATACGGTTGTAGATGTTCCAGCCACTGCTGCCGATTTTCCGTTCCGGGGCGAACCAGCCGGAGGAGTTGGTCTTCCGCCCGGCGAGGAGCCACAGCGTGCCGTCAGGCTTTCGGGCCACCAGGTCGGCGGTGCCATCGCCGTCGTAATCGCCCACCGCGGTGAGGTAGCTGTACCGCTGCCACCCGGTGGCGATGGTGGACGCCCTGCCGTGCTGTCCGTTGCCCGGGCCTGCGTAAAGCAGCACCGAGCCGTTCGGGCGGACCGCCAGCAGATCCTTGCGGCCGTCCCGGTTCACGTCCCCAACGCCCAGGATGCGGGAGAACTGGTTCCAGCCGCCGCTGCCGATCTTGACGCGGCGCTTGTAGCCATGGTCTGTGGCATTGACCTTGCCGGTTCCTGCGTAGAACCAGAGCGTGCCGTCCTTCTGCCGGGCAACCAGGTCGTTCTTGCCGTCCCGGTTGTAGTCGCCGACGCCAATCACTGTGCTGTAGATGTGCCAGCCGTAGCCGATGCGGACCCGGGCACCGTAGCCGCCCTTGCCGTTGCCGGCCGCGAACCACAACTGCCCGTTCGACTTGCGGCCGATCAGATCCGCCTTGCCGTCCCCGTTGAAGTCACCCGGAGTGATGATCTCGCTGTAGCTGTCCCAGATGGCTGTTCCGGTGGCCACCCGCGGCTTCATGCCCGAGGAGTCTTTCAGCTGGGTGCCGGCGTAAAAACTCAGGGACTTGTCTGCACCAATCCCCAGCAGATCGTTCTTGCGGTCCCGGTTGTTGTCCCAGACGCCCAGCACGGTGCTGAACGTCTGCCAGCCGGAGGATCCGATCTTCTGCGCGCTAGTGAACAGGCTGCCAACCGCTGCTTGCTTGGCGGTACCGCGCATCAGCCACAACGTGCCGTCCGGTTTGCGGGCTACAAGGTCGTTCTTCCCGTCGCCGGTGAAGTCCCGGGGTGCTACCAGCTGGCTGTAGATCTGCCAGCCGGAAGCCACCAGGATCCGGCCGCCGAAATTTCCCGTTCCGGTGCCGGCGTAGAAGTACACCGACCCGTTGGAATGCTTTGCCAGCAGATCGGCACGCCCATCACCGTTGATATCCCCGGTCCCGACCATCTCCGGATACTGGGTCCAGCCGGTGCTGCTGCCGATGCGCACGCGGGGCTTGAAAGTGCCGGTGCCGGTTCCTGCATAGAACCACAGCGAACCGTTGGTCTGCCGGGCCACAAGGTCTGCCCGCCCGTCACCGTTCAGGTCGCCCACGCCAATCAGCGAGTTGAAGATCTCCCACCCTCCGCCGATCTTCCGTGGGGTGGTGTAGCCGCCGGACCCGTTGCCGGGGTGGAACCAGAGCGAGCCGTCAGTACGGCGGGAGAGCAGGTCTCCGCGGCCGTCTCCGTTGAGGTCGCCTGGAGCCGCGTAGTCCTGCTTAACGTTGGTGCTCTGGCTGCTGCTCGACCCGATGTTGTAGGCAAAGTTGCGCAGCGACGTCATGGACCCGTTCCACACGTTGGAGTCGCCGGTGAATGGTCCGGTAGAGCTGTACTGCCAGATGTCATACGAGGTCCAACCCGCGGGCAGCAGGGGCTTGTTCAGCGTGTATCCAGCGTAGGGGTAGTGCGCAACGTGCAAGGGATGGTTCTTGAAGGCGGTGCTGTTGCCGGTGCACTTGTTCCACCAGTCTGCCGTGGTGTAAATCGCGGGCAGCCGCCCAGTCCGCAATTTGATGGTGTTGGAGAAGTCTTTGATCCAAGCCACCATTTTGCTGGCGCTCATGCTGTAGCAGGTGTTGCCCAGTTCCGGGTACGGGTTGTACTCGATATCCAGCAGCGGGGGGAGCGTTTTGCCGTCGGCGGACCAACCGCCGCCGTTGTCCACGAAGTAGTTAGCCTGCCGCGTGCCGGAGGAGACGTTGGGGATGGCGAAGTGGTAGGAGCCACGAATCATCCCGACCTTGTATGAGCCGGTGTACTGGGACGACCACCTAGGATTCATGTAGCTTAGGGCTTCAGTGGACTTCACATAGGCGAACCGGGCTCCGTAATTCCATTCGGTCTGCCAGTTCACACTGGTTTGATGGCTGCTGACGTCAATACCTTGGACGCCCTGGGGCTTCCACATGTCCCGCTTATCGGCCGGCAGTGCGGCGGGTGCAGCGGCGGGTTGCATGGAGCCGGTCCGTTCGATGTCCAAGACCTCCAGCTGCTCTTCCAGCTCTTCCTTGGCCTCCGGCTCCTGCAGCTCTTCGAGCCGCTCGTCACGCTGCTGCAAACCTTGGCCCATTTCTGCGCCGTGCCTGCCCTGCAAGGCAGCCAGTAGTGCCAGCAGCTGTTCCTCGGACATCTCATCGACAGGGACCTCCACCTCCTTCTCCAAGGTGGACGGGTCTTTCGGCGCGGACTCTGGCAGCGGTTCAGGTGTCGGCTCGATCGGGGCAGACTCTGCGGGGGCGGGTTCAGCTGGTGCTGGTTCGGTTGGAGCAGGCACCGTCGGGGCCGGCTCCGAGGGGGGCGTGGACGGAACTACTTGCCCCGTGTTGTCAGAGTTGGCTTCTTCAGGCAAGGCGGGTGTCGGCGTCGAGAGCGTTTCAAGCGCACTCTCGTCCACGGGGGAGATTGGATCCGCAGCTGGGGCGGGCGAGCCGGCTTCCTGAGACGGAACGAGTCCGGTTGCAGTTGCCGGCGGCGCGGTGATGAGCCCCGAGATAGCGACCGACAGGACCGCCAGGCCGGCGGCGAACTTGGTGACGCCATGACGGGCGGGGCGAAGGGGCATCAGGTGACGAGTGCTCATAGCTTAGAACTCCGGTTGAGCCCTTCATAACGGAGGGCCTTTAACCCTGGCTCGCAGGGCCTTTGACGGCAAAAGACGCTTCACCCTAACACCGGGGTTAAAAGAGTGACCAGAGTGACTTGCGGTGCGATTCGAAAGTAACCGGAAATTTATCCAGCAGTTGGATGAAAAGCTTTCCAATGTTCAGAGTGCAAGACCGAAGATGTCCCCGAGGCCGCCATCGTGCCAGCCGCACTTTGATAGGGGAGCAAAGAGGGTAGAAGTGCCGTTGACACGGGTATCCGTGGGGGTCCAAACTGCTGCAACCTGCGCGGAATCGACCGAGATATAAGCAGCTCCAGCCGCGCGGGACTTGGGGACAGCGGGTGGCGAAAATGGGCGCACGCAACCGTGCCGTGGCGGCGGCTGCCTTGAGCATGGCCCTTCTGGTGCTGGGACCGGCGCCCGTGGGCGGTGACGTTGGACCCGGGCGCCTCTCGGGACTAGATCCGCCGCCGACCAGCGCCCTGCCTGCCGTGGGTGCGACAGGCATCCGGGCTGACCTCCGCGTCATGTCGTTCAACATCCACCACGGGGCTGACGACGACGACGATTTGGACCTGGCGGCCATAGCCCGCGACATCCGAGCCAGCGGGGCCGACATCATCGGACTCCAGGAGGTCGACAGACATAAGCCGCGCAGCGATTTTGTTGACCAGTCGGCGTGGCTGGCCCGTCACCTCGGCATGTACTTTGCGTACGGCGCGAACGTGGACCGACCACCGAAAAAGGGTCAGACAAAGCGCCGTCAGTACGGTACGGCCGTTCTCAGTAAGTACAAGATCGTCAGCTCGCGCAATTACCTGCTACGAAACGTTCGGTACGACAAAGACCCCTCGCAACAACGTGGACTGCTAGAAACCGTCATCGACCTGGGAGGGGTCCAACTGCGTTTCTACAACACACACTTGGACCACCGGCGCGCGGAGCAACGTCGGCAGCAGATCAAGCAAGTTGTCGCAATTGCCGGTGCTTCGGACCTGCCCGCCGTGCTGGCCGGGGACTTCAATACCATCCCCGGAACGCCCGAAATGCATCAAGTCACGACAAGGTTCTTGGACGCCTTCGCCGAGCGTGGCCAAGATGCGGCCTATAGCTTCCCATCCGAGCACCCGTCCCGCCGTATCGATTACATCTTGGCCAGCGGCCGATTTCAGGTACATGGGGCCAGCGTCATCGATACTGACTCTTCCGACCATCGGCCGGTCGTTGCTGACTTGACCTTGCTGGTGCCACATTTTGCAACCAGCACTCCACTTGTTGGGCCGCCGCCGGTCTGGTTCTAGCGTTCACCGCGGCCCCGTACGGCCCAATTTTGCCTGCCACGGACAACGGAGACGCCGGCCGCTGAAGGGGCAGGCCCACGCTGTGTTAGGCTCGCCGACGAAACCGTGCCTGATTAAAGGTTCCACCGGGGGAAAACTTGAAGAAATCGCTCTACGCCAGAGTGGCAGCCGTCTGTCTAGCCGCTGTCCTCGCTTTCACGCTCGCAGTGCCGGGATTGGCGGTGGCTGCCCCGGCACTCCAGCCTGCAATGCAGATTTCCGCGTCCCCGCTGGCCCCGAAAGCGGTGAACGTTACGCGGGGCTCCATTGGGTTGAAGTACGTTGCCGTCGCAAAAGCCCATCGGTACGAGGTCCAGTACAGTCTCCGCGCCGACTTCCACGGCACCAAAAAGGCGACTAAGTACAAGACATGGAATCTACGGGGGCTCGAGGACGCCACCACGTATTACATCAGGTTCCGGGCCCTGAACCGCGAGGGGGCATCGATCAGCGGCTGGTCTGGAACATTGAAGGCACGCACCCTGGCGTTCTTCCCGGGAGAGTTCACCTCCATCAAGGTCAAGCGGGGTCAGGACAAAATCACGGTGTCCTGGAACAAGACCACGCACACGACGCACTACAGCGTCAAGGTCGCCGACAACCTGGCCATGACGCGGAATGTTCGCACCTTCCGAAACATCAAGGGCACCAGCTATACCGTGGACAATCTCAGCAACGGCTCCCGATCGGCGATGCCGAATTTCATTCGCTTTTATGCGCACAACAAGGAAGCGAAGACTCGGAAGTCCAAGCGGTACACCGTTTACGCCGCGGCGCCAAAGGTAGCGGGCACCGAGAAGCTGTCGGTGGCGAGTTATAACCTCTTGTGTGCACTCTGCAAGGGAGACCCGGGCGTTAATCCGCCGGCCTGGACTACTCGGGTTAATACGATCATGAAGACCATTTCGGCGAAGAAGCCGGACATACTCCTTCTTCAGGAAGCGTCAAACTACAAGGTCCCCGGTACTAAGAGGACGCAGTCGATGGTCGATTTCCGGAAGAGGCTGAAGAAGGCCGGCTACGCAATGGACCGGTCCCCGGAGAAGCTGGGCAGTTCCCACTATTCAAACCGGATCGGCTATAACAGCAAGAAATACAAGCTGGTCAAGAAGGGAACGTTTGCGCTGCCAACGGCCAAGGGCGCGAACAAGCGCGGGGCCGCCTGGGCGCTGCTGAAGTCCAGGAAGACCGGCAAGCAGTTTTATGCCCTGTCCTTCCACGTCGACCCAAAGATCCCGCTGTCCGGCAAGGGCTCCAAGGCCGAGACAATGCAAACGATTGACCGGAAGCTCGGCGCCCGGAATAAGAAACACCTGCCCGTGCTGATAGCGGGGGACATGAACAGTGACTACTACCAACTGCCCTCCAACACACCCCACGAGACAATGATGGATCTGGGCTGGACGGACGCTGCCTCAAGCGCCTCCAAGAAAAACTATCGATACTCGACCTTCAACGGCTATCACAAGAAGCAGGAAACCTCATGGTCGCGAATCGACTACATCTTCACCAAGAACGTCCACGGCACTCTTTCCTATGAAAACGTCGTCGACGTCGACAAGAAGGGGAGGCTCCGCTCGGTCCCTGGCTCTGACCACAATATGGTCCTCGCTAGGGTCAAACTCCCGTAAGGTCATGGCGGCCCCGTGAAGGCTTGTCTAACGTCTCTCCGCGCAGCTCGCCTGATGCACTTCTGCTCAGGCCGACGGCCCTGCGGTTCCAGGATCTCCTCAAGGCCAAGTTCTGTAGCGTGCGCGCCTCTTCCGAGGTTCGTGCGGGCGCACGGCTAAGATGTTGAAGGCCCCCACTCCGCAATTCCCGAGGATGACAATGCACGCTGATGACCAAGAATTCGTCTTCCAAGGGCTCTCAGTCACCTATAAGTTCCGGCGGTCGCTGCAGGACCGGCGGCACCTGCTGGTGGTTTTCTCCGGGGGCTTCGGCGAAAACAAACGCTACGACCTCGACGGATCGGTCGTGGACGGTATCCGCACCGACATTCTGTGGATCCGAGACCGCTTTGACGGTGATTTCTCCTACTACATCCGCACGCACCGACGGGGGACCGTCGTCGCCGATGCTGTTGCCGCGCTGATTGAGAAGGTCCGGCTCGATCGCGGCCTGGAGAAGCATCACTGCACTTTCCTCGGATTCTCTAAGGGCGCCAGCGGGGCCCTGTATCACGCTCTGGTCAATGACTACCCGAATGTCATAGCCGTAGTACCGCGCATGCGAATCGGCAGCGCGAACCGGCGGCTCAGGCCGCACGTCATCAAGCAACTCATCGGAACGGAGACAGACGAAGGGATAGCGGAGTTGGACAGCCTGCTGCCCTCGCTTCTGGCCAATGACCAGAATCTGGACCGCAACCTCTATCTGTTTTCGTCGGAGGCAGACCCTCAATATAAGACCGACATCGCCCCATTCCTCCCTGACTATGAGCGGTACGATAATTTCAACTTCATCGTTACTGACTCCCCGCTTGTCGTGCGGCACCGCGACGTCGGCTCCTATAACGTGCCCCTGCTGCTGGCCACTATCGCTGCGCTCGGTGAGGGCGCTGTGCCGCGGTTCGGTCAGGTGCGGAACGGCACGAATGCCTTTAAGTCGTCGGTAGGAACGCCTTCCATTGAAACCGTTCGCGAACGCCAGGAAACCGTTTGCCGGCTGACGTCGCTGGCGCTTAAGGAAGACCGCTTTTATCCGGAAGGGATCCTGTTCATTAAGGGCGTGGGCACCAGAGGATCGGGCCAGCCGTCCCGGAAATTAGTCCTCGCCTCCGACGCGGCCAGAACGAGCTACACCTTGGAAAGCGTGCTTGACGACCGCCTTAACCGCTCCTATTTTGAAAACGAATTCTGCGACTATTCCTACGGCAGATTCGCGACTGAGCAGCGCGGCGGAATCGACCTCTCGGAACTCCCCGAAGGGCGGTATTCCCTCAACCTCGAGCTTGAACACGGTGGCGTGTCAGCCACGGTGGACGCGGTTCCCGCCGAACCACGTGATTCTGCCCTGGTGACGGGCCAGCATCTGGTGCGCCTGCGATCGACGGGAACAGCCGTGGAACTCCTCAAGGGGCCGGTGCTGACTAATCAGATGCCGGGCAGCCACTTTAGGCTTAGCAAGACCTGGGCCCGCGGCAACAAGGTACACATAGGTGGCCGCTATGTCCTGCCCTCGGTGCGGACACTACGCCGCAACGACGTCCGCTACTATCTGGTTTTGACGGAAGCAGGCACCCGCACCGTCGTGGGCACGCATCTTCTCGCGACCAACCGGAGGGCCTTCCCAGGCGACAAGGTGGGCGATCCGCTCGGTGACTACCGATTCACCAATTTCGGAACAAGGTCCGGCGAAGGCCTCGTGCTGGACCGCACCATGCCCGGCGAATACGACGTATATGTCACGGCGTTGGCGGGCACCATTGCCTCCTCGCATCCCGCCGGTCTTCGCTTGACCATCACGGGCACGAAGGACGATGTCGAATGCCGTCTTCGGTCCAGCAGCCCGGTTCCCGCGGGTAGCGTCGCTGCAGCGTGGGTGGCCGGCAAAAGCCCGCGTCTGGCGCGCCGGATCCGTCGCGATCTCGGCCGGGTCAAGCGCCGCATCCTGTCGGTCAAGAGGTAGACGATACGAAGCAGCCGAATTGAGGCGCCGCGCTCCGGGCAGGCCGGGCCTTCTTCGATGGCACGACCTGCCTTCGCGCCATGAGCACCTCCGCGAAAACGGCCCTGCCGCAGCTGGGGCCAGAGCCAGCCCACGGCGTATGCGGAGATTCTCCCTTGATTTAGGGAGCGGTGTTGTCCGATAGGGGGCGGAAGAGTAGGGTACGGGCACTACCGCATCTTGGGGTTGCGCGCTGATTCGGGGGAATCATGAAAAGCCTATTTTCTGCTGCCGCAATATTGTCTCTGTCGCTCGGTTTGGTGGTGTTACCACCCTCCCTGCCGCAGGCCAGCGCGGCTACCGCAACGATGGCGATTACCGACGGCGGACCCGGGACCGCCGCAACGGCGACCGCTCAGTTCAGCCCGGCGGTCTCGGGCCAGGCCGTCAAACTGCAGGCAAAAACGATCGTCACCTCCATGACCGCTGAAGTGACCTCTTCAACGTGGAGGACTGTTGCCACTGGGACGCAGGATGCCCGTGGCAAGGCGAGCTTCAGCATCTCCAATCCGCTCGAGGTCAAGCACCAGTACCGTGCGGTGACCGGCGCTGGTAGTACCGAGGTTGTCTCCAGTACTGTCAAATACGTGGCCAAGACCCCGTTCAAGAAGGCCGGGATTCCCGCGGTGTCCCTAAACACCAACGAGGGCAAATCGATCAACACCCGCAGCCGCTACTTCGAAGGCCGGTTTGCCATCAAAGCCGGGACTGGCTGTTCGGCCGTCTCATCACAGTTGGCGGCGGCCAAGGGGCGGGGCAACTCATCCTGGACGTTCGCCAAAAAGTCGTACACGGTCAAGCTCGACAAGAAGGTCGACCTGTGCGGGATGGGCGCCAGCAAGAAATGGGCTCTGGTGGCGAACCACTATGACAAGTCGCTGCTGCGCAACTCGCTCGCCGGCTTCATCGGCTCCAAGATGACGAAGCTGGCCTGGACCCCCAAATCCAAGCCGGTGGACCTCTATGTCAACGGTTCATACCGCGGTTCGTACCTGCTGATCGAGCGGATTGCAGTCACAGATCCGGCCAAGAAGAAGCCGGGGGAAGCGGTCCGGGTCAGCGTGCCGGAGTTGGATTCGGGCTCCGCCAACAAGACCGGCGGCTATGTGCTCGAGTGGGATTTCCGCAAGGGGGCCGATCACAACGTGACAGTTGGCAAACACGGCTACGTGGGGATCAAGGAACCCGAAAACGACTATGACGAAGCCGGCAAGGATACCGGAAAGGGCATCACAGCCGCACAGATCAAGTACATCGACGGGTATCTTGATGCCGCGGACAAGGCGCTGTTCGGCAAGAATTTCAAGTCCTCCACGAAAGGCTGGCGAAAGTACATCGACCAGCGCTCCGCCGTCGACTATTACATCGCCATGGAACTCATGAAGCCCCTCGACGGCAACATGTTTGCAAGCGTCTACATGTACAAGAAGGCCAACGGGAAGCTGTATTTCGGACCGCTATGGGACTTTGATATCGCAGCCGGGAACGCAAATAAAGCCGGAAGGCTGGACAACACCAACACCTGGTACCTCCGTGATCCGCTAAAGATCTCCACACGGCAGTCAGCGGACACCTGGTTCAACAGGCTGAATGACGATCCCGGTTTCCAAAAGGCTGTCAGCAAGCGCTGGACACAGGTTCACGCAGCGCTGAAGAAGAGCGACTCTTACCTGGCCAAGCAAAGCAAGCTGATCTCGAAATCCGCTGCGGCAAACTTCAAGAAGTGGAACGTCAAGGAGAAGCTGCGCAATTACCACATCGTCAAGGGCAGTTGGTCAAAGGAAGTCAGCTACCTGCGCAGTTGGACGAAGAGCCGGATCAGCTGGATGAACGGCCAATACAGGTAGTCGGCAGTTGCCTCCTAAATTCCTGTATGGAATCACCGTCTATGGCGACGTGGCTGTGGTCGAACCCTCCTTTGGCTAAGGGCGGGCTGCCCGGCAGCCCGCCCTTAGCATTAGCCGCCCCGCCGGACTCCACCCTCGACGAAACGATGGTGCAATGGCGGCCGCGGCAGCGCTTTTCATCGTCGTCCGGGCCAGCGGAGCTCCCGCGGCGGGCGACCGGCGCCCAGCCGCGGGAAGGGATGTGCTACTGGCCGGTTTCGGCGTCGCCGCCACCATCAGTCGTGCCGCCCTGCCCGGATGTACCGGGTTCCGGGTTCTCGTCCGGTGCCGGGGCCTGGGTCGTTTCCGGAGCAGGCTCAACGGTCTGGCCCGTTTCCGGTGCGGGGGCAGGGCCTTGTTCGGTGCCGTTCGATCCGCCAGTTCCCGGCTCTTCTACTTCGGTTGGGCCTGTCCCGCCGACCGCGGGGTCTTCGCTGGTCGCCGCGTCGTCGGCCGCGCCATCTCCGGTCTTCGCAGGGTCCTCGTCCTGCTTGGCCGGCTTGTCCGTCTGATCCGCGGCTTCCTGGCTGCCGCCCAAGAAGCCAAGGGTGGTCTTGTGGGCGCTCGAGGCCCGGTCGATGCCTGCAGTCGACGAGACCAGGCTGGAGATCGGCTGGCTGGTGCCGAATTCGACAGCGGTGATGCCGACCATCGCGATGGCGAAGGCCGCGGCGCTGGCCAGTCCGACCTTGACCCACGTCATCGGGGCGATGGGCTTTTTGGCAGGTTTAGACGGCTGTTCGATCGCCTCTGACGGGGCGCTGGCCGCCACCTCTTCGACCTCCCGGAGGGCTCCCACCCGGGCCTTGGGGATTTTCTTCAGGGCCACAGTGGCGGCCGAGCTCAACGTCCGGGTATAGAGCGCGGCGCCCACGGTGGCGATGACGGAACCAAGCGCCGCGCCGATCAGCGTTCCGGCGACGCCGAGAAAGGACCCCACTACTGCGGAGGTCACCGCGGCCATCGCCGAGCCGATAGTCTGGGTGCCACTGAGTCCGAGAAACGGCTTGGGCTTGTCGTTGGCAGCGGAGTCGTCAGCCATATGTCATACCTAATTCGATCAGAGAATATTACGGATAGGTAACGATACCTGCGCGCGGGCGGTTCCCGGTACGGCCAATGAATAATTGAGACGATGCTCACCCGGCGGCTCGGCAGCTGATTTCGGCGCCCGGCGCCGCTCAAGCGGGCAGCGCACTTCGCCTCAGAAGTGGAGACCGTAACGCGTGGAGTCTCCGGATCTAGCGGGTAGCGATGACGCCGCGGAAGACCGCAGGGATTGTTGGCGCCGGAATTCCGGCAGACACCGCGCGAGGACGGCCGGTTCTTGTTGTGCCCCGGACAGGAATCGAACCTGCGACCAAGAGATTAGAAGGCTCCTGCTCTATCCGCTGAGCTACCGAGGCTGGCGGCTTCGGCCCGAGCCGCCAGCGCCGGCGCGCGGTTCGGGGCAAATCCACCATTTACTCTATCAAGCCGTCGAGCGCCCGCGAGGCGGTGAAAAGGGTCTGTTCGAACAGCTCGGCGTAGGTGTCCAGCGTCAGCTGCGCAGAGGAGTGGCCGGCGATCCGCTGCGCCAGCTTGACGTCCTTGGTGACATGCAGAATCAGGCTCACCGCCGTGTGGCGCAGATCGTGGAAGGTGGGGGCCGGACGGAGCCCGGCCCGGGCGGCGGCCGGACGCAGCACCCGGGAGGCGAAGTTGGAGTGGTGCAGCCGGGCCGGGGGACCGCCGCCGCGGCTGCGGGAGCGGAACAGCAGCCCGTCGGAGGGCCGGGCGGCGAGCACCATGGCGGCGACCTTGTCCGGCACCGGGACGGTGCGCGTGCCGCCGTTTTTGGTGTTCGGCGACGGCGTGCCGGCGTCCCCCTCCTTCCAGGAGCGCCGCACCGCCAGCAGCCAGCCTTCCGGTGCGCGGCGGAAGTCCGCGGCACTGAGCGCCGTGATCTCGCCCCAGCGCAGGCCGGTGGTGCCGGCCAGCATGACCAGGTCCGTCCAGGGCGCGCATTGGTCGGCCAGGGCTTGAAGCTGCGGCATGGACAGGTACACGCGGTGCTTCTGCACGGGTGCCCTCGGCACATAGCCGGCCCGGCCGGTGGCATCGGTGGCGGGGTTGGCCGGCAGCAGTTCCAGGTAGACGGTGTGGCGCATCAGCCGGATGAACATCAGCGCCACCCGCCGCCGGGTGTTGCTGCCGGACTGGCCGCGGCTGCCGGCCCGAAGGCCTGCGATCCACTCTCCGACGTCGCGCCAGTGCACACAGTCCACAGGAGTCGACGCCCAGCGCGGCTCGATGTGCCGATGCCAGTTCTTCCGGTAGTTGGCCTCGGTGCTTGCCGCGATCGGCCCGCCGCGGAGGCCCTGGCTGGTCAGCAGGCGCATCCAGTCGGCGTAGAGTTCGCCGACGGTCACGGTCCCTGCCCGCTTGGTCGCCCCGCGCCCCGCGGCGCCGCCACGGGCGGGCACGCGGTACACCCGCCGCCGGTGCCCGCGCGCTTCGACTGCGTCCATGCCTCCAAGGCTAGGAGCCCGCCGGCGCGGCGGAGCCGGAGGCGGCCCTCCTGTGGACAACCCGGCACCTGGATGCGCGCGCGGGTTCCTTCCTACACACGCCCCCGGCAGCGGAATCCTGTCCACAGGCGGCCGGCCGGCGCTGTCGCCGGGCGGCCGGTGCCGGAAGAGTGGCAGCTGCCGGCGGGACCGCCGGCTTCGAGAAGATCGGAGGCAGGAGATGAGCGACTACATCACGGTCCGCGGCGTGCTCGGCACGGAGGTGCAGCGGAAGCGGACCAAGAAGGGCGACGCGGTGGCCGAGTTCAGGCTGGCGTCGTCGGGGGACTGGCTGAACCGGGACACCGGCGAGTGGGTCAAGGGCATGACCAACTGGTACACGGTCCAGGCCTTCCGCGGCTTGGCCGAAAACCTGTGGCGGAGCTTGTCCAAGGGCGACCCGGTGGTGGTGACAGGCAAGCTGAAACTGCGCCAGTGGGAACTGCAGGACGGCCGCCGCGGCACGTCTCCGGAGATCGACGCCGATTCGATCGGGCACGACCTGCGCCGGGGCACCGCGGAGTTCATCAAGAACTGGACCGCGGCGCCGGTGAGCGCCGCCCTGCCGGACGGCCAGGACGGGCAGCGCTCGGGTGCGGACTACCGCTCGATGGCCTTGGCGGATCCGCAGCCGGCGGACGCTCATCCTGAGACGGGCGGCGACACGTTTGCAACGGGCCAACCGGCCATGGTCCCGCCGGATGGCGAGCCCGCCGGCGAGGCCAGGGAAAGCGGGGCGGACTTGCCGCTGGCCAGCTGAGCCTCCGGTGGCGGGCGGCGGCGCCCGGCCGCCACCGGATGGCAGTTGTGCTGAATGTGTGATCGCGGGGTGCAGCGACTAGCCTTGGGGGCATGGCGGAATTCATTTACACGATGACCAAGGCTCGCAAGGCCGTTGGCGACAAAGTCATTCTGGACGACGTGAGCATGTCGTTCTTCCCCGGCGCCAAGATCGGCGTCGTCGGCCCCAACGGTGCGGGCAAGTCCACGATCCTGAAGATCATGGCCGGCCTGGACACCCCGTCCAACGGCGAGGCCAGGCTCAGCCCCGGCTACACCGTGGGCATCCTGCTGCAGGAGCCGCCTCTGAACGAGGAAAAGACGGTCCTGGGTAACGTCCAGGAGGGCGTCGGCGAGATTTACGGGAAGATCCAGCGCTTCAACGAGATCTCCGAAGAGATGGCCAGCCCGGACGCCGACTACGATGCGCTGCTGGAGGAGATGGGCAAGCTGCAGGAGGCCATCGACGCCGCCGATGCCTGGGACATCGACTCGCAGCTGGAGCAGGCCATGGATGCGCTGCGCTGCCCGCCGGGCGACGCCGATGTGACCGTGCTCTCCGGCGGCGAGCGGCGCCGGGTGGCGCTGTGCAAGCTGCTGCTGCAGAAGCCGGACCTGCTGCTGCTCGACGAGCCCACCAACCACCTGGACGCCGAAAGCGTGCTGTGGCTGGAACAGCACCTGAAGTCGTACGCCGGAGCAGTCCTGGCCGTGACCCACGACCGGTACTTCCTGGACCACGTGGCCGAATGGATCGCCGAAGTGGACCGCGGCCACCTGTACCCGTACGAGGGCAATTACTCCACCTACCTGGAGAAGAAGCGGGCTCGGCTGGAAGTCCAGGGCAAGAAAGACCAAAAGCTGGCCAAGCGCCTGTCCGAGGAACTGGACTGGGTCCGTTCCAACGCCAAGGGCCGGCAGACCAAGTCCAAGGCCCGTCTGGCGCGCTACGAGGAAATGGCCGCCGAGGCCGAGCGCACCCGGAAGCTTGACTTCGAAGAAATCCAGATTCCGCCGGGACCGCGGCTGGGCCAGCTGGTCATCGAGGCGAGCGACCTGCGCAAGGGGTACGGCGACCGCGAGCTGATCAACGGGCTGTCCTTCTCGCTGCCGCGCAACGGCATTGTCGGCGTGATCGGCCCCAACGGCGTCGGCAAGACCACGCTGTTCAAGACCATCGTCGGCCTCGAACCGCTCGACGGCGGCGAGCTGAAGATCGGCGATTCGGTGAAGATTTCCTACGTGGACCAGTCCCGCGGCGGCATCGACCCGAACAAGACCCTGTGGGAGGTCGTTTCCGACGGGCTGGACCACATCCAGGTGGGCCAGGTCGAAATGCCGTCCCGCGCCTATGTCTCCGCCTTCGGCTTCAAGGGCCCGGACCAGCAGAAGAAGGCCGGTGTGCTCTCCGGCGGTGAACGCAACCGGCTGAACCTGGCCATGACCCTGAAGCAGGGCGGCAATCTGCTGCTGCTTGACGAACCGACCAACGACCTGGACGTCGAAACCCTGTCCAGCCTGGAAAACGCGCTGCTGGAATTCCCCGGCTGCGCCGTGGTGGTCTCGCACGACCGCTGGTTCCTGGACCGGGTGGCCACCCACATCCTCGCGTACGAGGGCACCGAGGAAGAACCGGCGAACTGGTACTGGTTCGAAGGCAACTTCGATTCCTACGAGCAGAACAAGGTGGAACGGCTGGGACCGGATGCGGCCAAGCCGCACCGCGTGACGCACCGACGCCTGACCCGCGACTGATACGTAGGTCCGCGGTCTTTCCGGACTGCGTGTGGGCGGCTCCAGTTCCGGGGCCGCCCGCTCCATTTGAGGCCCGGTACGGGGACATCGTTCCCGTACCGGGCCTTTAGCATCTCGGCGCCGGTGCCGAAAGCCGCTTTGTCCGATCGTCGCCTGCCGTACACCGGGCGGCAACCCGGCCGGCCCTGTTGCTTTACCGTTTGACCATAGCGTGGTCTGGTCATCGAGTCAGCGGTACAGAAAGAGCTACATTGACCACCCACGCATTGCCTTCCAATACTGTTCCCGCCGGTGCGCCGGCTCCCGTCGCTATCGGTGACGTGCAGGTCGGTGCCGGGCAGCCGGTCTACGTGATCGGCGAGATCGGGATCAACCACAACGGCGACATCGAGATTGCCAAGCAGCTGATCGACGTCGCGGCCGAGGCCGG
>NZ_JBFBGZ010000009.1:0-228648 GCF_040684925.1 Arthrobacter sp. NPDC089319
ACATGGCTAGACTTTTACAACCACCACCGGGCACACAGTGCCATCGGAGGCCGCCCACCCATCAGCCGGTGTAAACAACCTGCTGTCTAAGTACAACTAGGACGCGGTGAAGATTCCCCCGCCGCGCCAGTCAGGGCCCGAAGACAACGAATCCCCGCCTTCGGTTGAAGGCGGGGATTCGTTGTATCCGCTCCCCCGACTGGACTCGAACCAGTAACCCTTCGATTAACAGTCGAATGCTCTGCCAATTGAGCTACGGGGGAAAGCAGTCATCCGCGTGCCATCCGCGGTTTGACTTCAAACAGCATACTCAATGCAGTCCGGAACTTGCCAATCGAGGGCCCGCCGGGAAGCCGGCTTGTGGCGCCTAACACGGCTGGCTCGACTGCCGGCCTTCCGCCTCGTTTCTATTCCGAGCGGAGGGCGCGGCGCTGCATCTCCAATTCCATGAGTTCACGGTTGATCCGCTGGAAGTCCTCGGGGTCTGCTGATGGATCCATCCGCTGCAATTGGCCCAGCTTTTCGGCCTTCAGGTGGGTGATCTGCAGGTCCTGCAGCCGATTGAGGATCCCCCGGCAATACAGCCGCAGCCCGTCGTCGTTCTGTGCCGGCAGCGGCGTCACCGCCAATTCGGAGACGAAGCTGCGCAGTTCCTGCGGCACCTCTTGGCGGATGGTCTCCACCCACTGCGACGGAGTGGCACCGGACACGCCTGCCGCCCGCACGGCACCGTGAACTGCCACGTGCATCGGCGCCAGGAAGCGGGCCTGCATGAATTGTTCCCACTGGTTCGCATCGAGGAGGCCGGGTTGTTGGATCGCCACTTCCAGGGCTTGATGCTCCAGCCGGACGACGGGGTCCCGCAGGTCAGGTCTCGGGTAGGCCGGCCCAGGTGCAGCAGGCTGGCCGGATTCCGGCCCGTAGGACGGATCACCGTCGTAATAACCGCCGTCTCCATAGGAGTGTTGCCCAGCCTGGCCGTACGGTGTCCCGGCACGGCCGTTGGGCTGCTGCCGGGAAGGAGCTCCCGAGCCCCAGCCGCCCTCCCGGTCTGACGGACGGTTGCTGCCCTGCCGGTCCCGTCCCGGAGATTGCTGCACGCTGCGGTTCGATTCCTGACCGCGGCCGTGTTGGTCCCGCTCGCGGCCCGTCTTCCCGGCGGCCCCGGACTGTCCACGTTTGACGGCACCGGCCACCGCTCGGGCGACGTCATCTACGTCCATGCCCAGCCAGCCGGCAAGCTCACGCGAGTAGCCCGGCCGCATCGCCGGGTCCTTGATCTCGGCGACCACCGGCGCTGCGGCCCGCAGCGCCGAAACCCGTCCTTCGACGGTATCCAAGTTGAACTTCTTCAGCGTGGCCTTGATGGCGAACTCGAACAACGGGCGGCGGGAACTGATCAGTTCGCGCACCGCGCCTTCGCCGTGGCTGAGGCGCAGGTCGCACGGGTCCGCGCCGTTGGGCTCCACCGCGACATAGGTCTGGGCTACAAAGCGCTGGTCTTCCTCGAAGGCCCGCAGCGCGGCCTTCTGGCCGGCCTCGTCACCGTCGAAGGTGAAGATCACTTCGCCGCCGGTTCCATCATCGGAGAGCAGGCGCCGGGCGATCTTGATGTGGTCAGTTCCGAAGGAGGTACCGCACGTCGCCACGGCCGTTTGGATTCCGGAGAGGTGGCAAGCCATCACGTCCGTGTACCCCTCCACGACCACCAGCTGGCGACTGCGGGCGATGTCCCGCTTGGCCAGGTCAATCCCGTAGAGAACCTGCGACTTCTTGTAGAGCGCCGTCTCCGGAGTGTTCAGGTACTTCGGTCCCTGATCGTCCTCGTACAGCTTGCGGGCGCCGAAGCCAATGGTCGCACCGGTCAGATCGCGGATGGGCCAGATGAGCCGGCCGCGGAAACGGTCGTAGATCCGGCTGTTCCTGCCATCGGATCCATCCCCGCCGGAGAACAAGCCGGTCAGGCGCAGTTCGTCCTGGGTGAAGCCGCGGCCGGTCAGGTGCTTGAGCAGGCCGTCCCAGCCCTGCGGGGCGTAGCCCACGGCAAAATGCTCCGCGGCTGCCTGGTCGAAGCCGCGCCCGGAGAGGAACTCCCGCGCCGCGGCGGCGCCCGGGGTCTGCAGCTGCTCGCGGAAGAACTCAGCGGCGACTTTATGCGCATCCAGCAGGCGCTGCCGCTTGCCGACGTCCTCCCGGCGCGGGCCGGTACCCCCGTCTTCGTACCGCAGCGTGTAGTTGATCCGGTGTGCGAGCTTCTCCACCGTCTCGGAGAACGTGGTGTGGTCCATCTTCTGCAGGAACGAAATGACGTCCCCGCCTTCGCCGCAGCCGAAGCAATGGTAGGTCCCCACCTGCGGACGGACATGGAACGACGGCGAGCGCTCGTCGTGGAAGGGGCACAGGCCCTTGAAGGAGCCGATGCCTGCCGACTTCAGCGTGACGTAGCCGTCGACGACTTCCTTGATGTCGGTGCGCTGGCGGACTTCATCGATGTCTTCACGTTTTATCAGTCCGGCCATAGTCCTATGTTATGCAGCAGCGCCAAATCGGCGGCTCCTCCCCCGCAGGCTGGTGACGGCGGAGCGAGGGCGGGCGCCTGTGGAGGAGGGCTCGGGAGCGCGCGGCATCAGAGCAGCGTGCGGTGGGCCCCCATCAGGCGTTCGTGCAGCGCCAGTGCGGACACATCCGTGAGCGAAGCGATCTGGTCGATCACCACGCGCAGGCGGGCACCGTCGTCGTCGGCATCCCGCCAATCGGAGGCAAAGGTCTCCTCCAGATGCTTCTCCCCGGTGGCGTGGAGCTCGCTGACCAGGTCGTGCAGGATTTCCTGCTGGTGCTCGTAGACCGGTTGGCGCAGCTCCGTGGTCATCACGAACGTGGTGGCCAGCCCCTTCATCACGGCGATCTCGGTGGCGGTCCCCTGCGGCACCACCAGCTCAGCCTCGTAGCGGGTCAGCTGCTGCGGGCCGTAGATGGAGCGGGTGGCCTCCATCGCGCTGGAGCAGAAGCGGCCGATCAGCTGGCTGGTCATGTCCTTCAGCGCGGCCATCGCCTTGCGGCTGCCGTCCGCCTCGCGCACCCAGACACCGGATTGCTCCAACCGGGTGAGGGCGTCGTCCACTTCCTGGGCGTCGCTGGTGGGGAGATACCACTGCTGGGTGTAGCCGATCACCCTGCTGCGGGTGTCGGCGCTGTCCAGCCACTTGAGCTGGAGGCGCCCGGCCACAATGGCGTCTTCGACGTCGTGCACCGAGTAGGAGATGTCGTCGGCCAGGTCCATCACCTGGGCCTCCAGGCAGGAGCGGCGCTCGGCGGCTCCTTGGCGCAGCCAGTTGAAGACGGGAAGGTCGTCCTCGTAGGCGCCGAACTTACTGGTCCGTTTGCCGTGGATGATCGGCGCGTCGTCCGCAGACCACGGGTACTTGCAGGCGGCATCGAGGCTGGCCCGGGTCAGGTTCAGGCCGGCCGGAGAACCGTCCGGGCGCAGGATCTTCGGCTCCAGCCGGGTGAGCAGCCGAAGCGTCTGGGCGTTGCCTTCGAACCCTCCGATGGCATGCGCGGCGGCGTTGAGCGCGGCCTCCCCGTTGTGGCCGAACGGAGGATGGCCCAGATCGTGGGAGAGGCAGGCCGCGTCCACCACGTCAGGGTCGCAGCCCAGCGTCCGGCCCAGTTCGCGGCCCACCTGCGCCACCTCCAGGCTGTGGGTCAGCCGGGTCC
Organism: Arthrobacter sp. NPDC089319; assembly: GCF_040684925.1. NCBI lineage: Bacteria > Bacillati > Actinomycetota > Actinomycetes > Micrococcales > Micrococcaceae > Arthrobacter > Arthrobacter sp. NPDC089319. The sequence goes on from NZ_JBFBGZ010000009.1 coordinate 3,718, forward strand.
GGACAAAATCGTCCGTGTCCGGGGACACCACTTGCGTCTTGGCGCCCAGCCGGCGCAGCGCCGACGAATGCAGCACCCGGGCACGGTCCCGTTCGAACTGCGTGCGGTAGGTACTCTTCGGTTCCTCCGCGTACCAGCGTTCCTGATCGAAGTCCGTGTATCCCGGCGTGGGTGGCGCCGGATGGCCGGTACGCGCCTCAGCCACCGGAGACGTCCAGTTCGGCTGCGGCAATCATCGCCTTGTGGTCCGCGTTCAGTTCCCGGCTGGTGAGCCAGCCGTCCGGCAGCGCCGGACGCTTCGGTGAACCGGCGCGGCCCCGCGGGCCCTCGGCATCTGCTCCAGGGTAGGGCGCATCGGCGTCCAGCTCGGCCAGCAGCTCGCGGAGCACCTCGAGTGTGGGCACCTGGGCCAGCGCGGCCCGCAGTTCGCCGCCCACCGAGTACCCCTTGAAGTACCAGGCCACATGCTTGCGGATATCCCGCAGCGCCTTTCCTTCGTCCTCGAAATAATCCACCAGCAGTTCGGCGTGCCGGTAAAAACTGTCCGCAACGTCCTTCAGCCCGGGGCGGAAACGCTTGTCCGTTCCCTCGAAGGCGGCCTGCAGGTCACCGAACAGCCAGGGGCGGCCCTGGCAGCCTCGGCCAACGACGACGCCGTCAACCCCGGTCTGCTGCACCATCCGCACCGCGTCCTCGGCGCTCCAGATATCGCCGTTGCCCAGCACCGGGACGTCCGGCAGCGCCGCGCGCAGTTCGGCAATGGCGTTCCAGTCCGCCTGGCCCGAATAGAACTGGCTGGCCGTGCGGCCGTGCAGGGCGACGGCGGCAACGCCGGCGTCGCGGGCGATCTTCCCGGCCTCGATAAAGGTGAGGTGGTCGTCGTCGATTCCCTTGCGCATCTTGATGGTCAGCGGGACGTTGCCCTTGCCGGCCTCGCGCGTAGCGGCCTGGACAATGGCGGTGAACAGCTCGGTTTTCCACGGGAGCGCGGAACCGCCGCCGCGGCGGGTGACTTTGGGCACCGGGCAGCCAAAGTTCAAATCGATGTGGTCGGCGCGGTCTTCCTGCACCAGCAGCCGGACGGCGGCACCCACCGTCTTGGGGTCCACGCCGTACAGCTGGACGGAGCGCACGTCCTCATCCTCGTCATGCGAGATGATCCGCATCGACTCGCGGTTGCGCTCCACGAGCGCCCGGGAAGTGACCATCTCCGCCACGTAGAGGCCGCCGCCGTACTCGCGGCAGAGCCGGCGGAACGCCTTGTTGGTGATGCCGGCCATCGGAGCCAAGACTACGGGGGTGTCAACGGTGATCGGCCCGAGTTTGAGCGGCGGAAGCTCAAGCTTGGTGGCCGATTCGGATGCAGCGGTAAGTGTCACCCGTCCATTGTCTCAAAACCGGGCAAATCCCGCGTTTGGCAAGAGTCCGGTTGTGCATATAACCGGGCCGGTGTGTGCTGAGTCTCTGCGCCCCGGCCGCGCTTCGGTGGTGCCGACGTCCGTGCTGCGTCCGTATCCAAGAGGCGGCTTCAGCTGTGGCCGGACGCGGACGGGGCCGCCAGCATGGGAACCGGTGCGAAGACCTTTCCGGGATTCAGCAGATTCCGCGGGTCGAAGACCGCCTTGATCTGCCGCTGCAGCTCCAGTTGCTCGGTGCCCAGCTCATCGCCCAGCCAGCGGCGCTTAAGGACCCCGATGCCATGCTCCCCGGAGAGCGTTCCGCCCAGCGTGAGCGCGTAGCTGAACAGCTCGTCGGCAGCGGCCCAAACCGCATCGGGCACGGTGTCGCCGCTGAAGACGAAGCTTGGATGTAGGTTCCCGTCTCCCGCATGACAGGTTGTGGGAATCATGACTTGGTACTTGGCTTCCAGCTCCGCGACCTTGGCAAAGACGGCCGTCATCGCATCCCGCGGAACCGCAACGTCCTCGACCAACAGGGTTCCCATTGCTTCGAGTGAGGGGAAGCCCTGCCGACGCACGTCCACCAGCAGGGCAGCCTCTTCCGGGTCTGTGGTGATCTCGGCTCGGCCGCCTTCCTGTCCGATAATGGCCGCCATCGCCGCCGCATCGGCCTCGGCCGCCGGGCCGTCGCACTGAATGAGGAAGTAGGAGTTTCCGCGCGATATCAGGTCCACCCCGGTGTAGCGGCTCACACATTCAAGCGTCCGGGCATCCAGGAGCTCCATCATTGCCGGCTGCAGGCCGGCAGCCGTGATCCGCGCGGCGGCAGCGGCGCCCTGGTCGACGGAGTCAAAGAAGGCCGCGATCGTCGCAACGGTCCCCGCGACGACTGGGCGCAGTTTGAGCGTGGCCTCCACGATCACCCCCAAGGTGCCTTCCGACCCGATCATCAGTGCGCACAGGTCGTAGCCCGTCACGCCCTTGACCGTACGGTGCCCCACGGAGATCAGCCGCCCGTCGGCGAGGACCACTTTCAGCGCCAACACGGCCTCCCGCGTCACGCCGTATTTGGCACAGAGCAGCCCGCCGGCGTTCATGGCGATGTTCCCGCCCACGGTGGAAATATCCTTGCTGGCCGGATCCGGCGGCCACCACATGCCCTGCTTAGCCAGTTCCCGGTTCAAGTCACCGTTGAGGATGCCGGGTTCGACGACGGCGAGCTGGTTGGCCGTCGACACCTCCAGGATCCGGTTCATGAAAGCGGTGGAGAGGACGATTTCGCCGGCGCCAGCAATGCCGCCGCCGGCCAGTCCGGTTCCGGCGCCGCGGGTGACCACCGGCACATCGTGTTGGTGCGTGATTCGGCATACCGTCTGCACGTCCTCTATGGAACGGGCCTGGACCAGCGCCAGCGGGCTCCCGTCCGCGACGTGCCCGGACCGGTCGGTGCGGCATGCCTCCAGCAGCCCCGGATCGGTCTGCACCTGCCCGGGAAGCGCAGCCGCAAGTTGTTCAACGACGTCCATCTGGTCCCTTTCACCGTCCGGTCCCGCCGTGGGATCGGCTCCATTGACAATGTGCTTTGTGAGGTTCGCGGCCGGTAGAAACCCGACCGGCGCGTTACGCGGTCGGCGGCAGCAAAATGCCGGGGCCGGCCTCGCGGAGCTCATCCACGCTGGTCATGCCCAGGAGCTGAAGAGTCCTTCGAAATTGGCTCAGGAGCAGTTCAGCAACATGTTCGACACCGTCCTGGCCGCCGGCTACGAGTCCCCAAAGGTACGGACGCCCCACGAAGCAGGCGTCTGCACCGAGAGCGAGGGCTGTGGCAATGTCCGAGCCGTGGCGGACGCCGGAATCTACCAGAACGCCGAAACCGTCCCCTACCGCGGCCCGGACGGACCGGACGAGGTCGACCGGCGCGACGCAGCGGTCGAGTTGCCTGCCGCCATGGTTGGACAGGTGAACGCCGTCGATGCCCAGAGCCTGCGCCCGCTTGGCGTCCACATCCCCTATCGGCCCCTTGATGACGAGCTTGCCAGGCCAGGCATCCCGCAGCCGTTCCAGATCGTCCCAGTTCACCGCCGGGTCAAATTGCCTGCTGATGTTCTCAATGGTGTAGCCACCGCCTGCACCGTCCGAGACGTTGGCGAATTCCAGTACCGGACTGGCCAGCATGCTTGCCCAATAGTTGGGCTTCCGGCCAATGTCCAGAATGCTGCCCAGCGTCAAGGCAGGCGGAATCGTCAATCCGTTGCGGGCGTCCCGTACCCGGTTGCCCGAGACCGCTGTGTCCACGGCGACTTCCAGAACGCGGTAGCCGCTCTGCTCGGCGCGCCGGACCAAATCCATGGTCAGGGCACGGTCCTTCCATACGTAGAGCTGGAACCACAAGTCCTCGGTGCTGACCCCGGGGCTGGAGGCCAGGTTCTCAAGGGACGTGCTGGCCATGGTGGAGAGCGTGTACGGGATGCCGGCGGCTGCGGCGGCCCGCGCGACGGCCGGCTCCCCGAGCGGACTGATCATCCTGGTGTAGCCGGTCGGAGCAAAGCCGAGCGGCGCAGCCGTCTTCCGGCCCAGGACCGTACCGGAGATGTCGGGCGACCTGACATCCGACAGCGCTTTGGGCAGATACCGGTACCGGCCGAAGGCCTCCACGTTGTTCCGCAGCGACTGTTCCTCGTCCGCGCCGCCGTCGACGTAGTCGAAGATCGACCGGGGCAGGCGCCGCTTCGCGGCCTGGCGCACATCCTCGATGGTCCGGCAGCGGCCGAGCCTGCGGTCAGTCCGGGTGCCGGAGGGCAGCTTCAGCGAAACCAGCTGCGCGGCTTCCGAAAGCTTCATGCCGGCGTCCCGGCGCTTCTTGGGCGGCGCCAACATTGGCCCGTGGTCTCAGAGATCTTCACGCCGTGCCCTTCTAGAATTGTAGACAGTTTCATCTGCTGGTCCGCTTGCCCAGCTGCGCCGTCGAACGCTCGGCAGCCTGGACAACCTGCGCGGCGGCTGCGTCCAGTTCCAGCGGGGATCCGAGCAGGTAGCTGACCCCGATGGCTCCGGGGGGACCTGCCGGGTTGAACACCGGCGCGGCAATGCACCGCACTCCGGCCGCCGTGTCGCCGTCGTCCACGCTGAAGCCCTGTTGACGCACCTTCGCCAGTTGCTCGGCAAACCCGTCGAGGAGCTGGCTGCCCGGGCCCGTGCCGACGTCTGCCGGCAGGTGGCCTGCGATCTCGTCTTCGGGCAGCCAAGCCAAGGAGGCTTTTCCGACGGCGGTGACATGCGCCGGCAGTCTGGCCCCGACCGAGCTGGCGAGTTTGATGCCCAGTCCCGGCGGGTCTTCCTTGACGAGGTACACGGCATCGGTGGCATCCAGGATGGCATAGTGCGAGGTGACGCCCAGGGCATGCGTGAGTTCCACCAATTGCGGGGTAACGATGTCGAGGGCGCTAACGGACCGCAAATGCGCCGCACCTATTTCGAAGGCCTTCAGCCCGATGGAGTAGGATGCGTGCTCGCTGACCACCAAGAACTCCCTGCTGACCAGCGCGCGCAGGATCGTATGCGCGGTACTCTTCGGGATGCCCAGCTGCTCGGCGATCGGTGTCAGGGCCATCGGCCTGTCCGCCTTGGACAATAGTTCCAGGATTTCCAACGCGCGCAGAACCGAGTTGCTCATTGTGCTTCTTCTAGTCCTTTCATCACAGGACCGCGCTCAGGAACGCCCTGGTGCGTTCCTCTTTCGGGTTTGCCAGAACCTCACGCGGATCGCCCTGCTCCACGACGCGGCCCTTGTCAATGAACACTATTCCGTCCCCGACCTCACGGGCAAAGCCCATCTCATGGGTGACGACCACCATGGTCATGCCCGACCTGGCCAGGTCCTTCATCACGTCGAGCACCTCTCCCACCAGCTCGGGGTCCAGCGCGGAGGTCGGCTCGTCAAAGAGCATCAGCTGAGGTTCCATGGCCAGCGCACGGGCGATGGCAACCCGCTGCTTCTGGCCGCCGGAGAGGGCATGCGGATAGACGTTGGCATGGTTCCCGAGCCCCACCCGCTCCAACAGGAGCCGGGCCTTGCCGATGGCCTCCTTCTTGCTCATTCCCTTGACTTGGACCGGGCCCTCGATGACGTTTTCGAGGGCGGTCATGTGGCCGAAGAGGTTGAAATGCTGGAACACCATGCCGATGTTGGCGCGTTCCGTACACACGTCCTTGTCCCGCATTTCGTAGAGCTTGTCCCCCTTTTGCCGGTAACCCACCAGCGAGCCGTTGACCGACAGCCGGCCACCGTCGATTTTCTCCAGGTGGTTAATGCAGCGCAGGAAGGTGGACTTTCCCGAACCGGACGGACCGATGATGCACAGGACCTCTCCCTGGGTCACCTCCAGGTCAATGCCCTTGAGGATCTGCAGTTCTCCGAACGACTTCGTCACCTGCTCGGCCTTGACCATGACGCTCTTGTTCATGCGGTCCTCCTCAATGCCAGGTTCTGCCGTAGTCTGCGCCAGAAACTGGGTCTGGTTCCCGGGACGCCCCGGTTGAGCCGGTCTTCCAAAAACTGCTGCAGGATACTGAACACCGTGGTCAGCGCGATGTACCAGATGGCGACGGTGAAGAGCAGTTCGATCACTTTGAAGTTCGCGGTGTAGATCTTGTTGGCCGAGTGCAGCAGCTCGCTATAGGAGATGGTGTACGCCAGGGACGTGAACTTCAGGCAGGCGATGAACTCATTGCCGAGCGGCGGAATGATCACCCTCAGCGCCTGCGGCAAGACGATCCGGCGCATGGTCTTGGCCCGTGACATCCCAATCGCCGAGGCGGCCTCGCGCTGGCCGTGATCCACCGAGAGGATCCCGCCCCGGACGATTTCGGAGATGTAGGCCCCTTCGTTGATTCCCAGGCCGAGCAGCGCCGCGACGAACGGCGTCATCAGCGTGTTCATCGGGATGGAAAACAGCCCCGGGATGGCGAAGGTTTCGAAGATGATAGACAGGTTGAACCATATGAGCAGCTGCACCAGCAGCGGCGTACCCCGGAACAACCAGACATATCCCCCGCCGACCGAACGCAGAACCGGGTTTGGCGACTGCCGCATGACCGCTGTCAATACGCCGAGCACCAGGCCCAGCGCCATGGACAGCAGCAGGAGCACCAGAGTGTTGCGCACCCCTTCGAGGATTCCGCCAACGGTCAGATACTTGATGACCACGCCGTAATCAATGTCCGCGGCGAGAAACGCCCGGCCAACCAGCGCCAGCAGCACCAGGATCAGCCCCGCCATCACCCATCTCCCGGGATGCCGCAGCGGAACCACGGTGAGCTGCTTCACCGAGGCCGGCGCGGACGGTGTATTCGGCCCCGCCTCAACCTTGTTATCGATCATCACCACGTGCTCCTGTTTTCTGCCTCGGTAGCCTGCGCTGGTCGCTTCACTAGCTGGGGTTCACACCCGAGCTGACCGGGTTTACCGTGGCCTCTTCGATCCCGATGCTGGCGAGATGCCACTTTTCGAGCACGGCCGTGTAGGAACCGTCGTCGATGATTGCCTGCCATGCCTTGGCCAGGGCGTCACGCAGTTCGGGATCCTTCTTACTGAAGACCATCCCGAAAAACCGTTTCTCGACCTGCAGTCCTTCCACAACCTCCAGTTCCCCTTCGGATTCGGCGGCGAAGTGGGCCGCGGTGGGATAGTTCTCCAGCATGGCGGCCGCCTTGCCCTGTTTTACCGCAAGCTGCTCGGCCGCATTGCCGTCGAAGGTGAGGACTTCGATCGCCTTCTTGCCGGCGTCGACGCAGACCTTTGATTGGGCCTCCAGGTATTGCGGCTGCACACCTCCGCGCACCGCCGCAATCGGCTTTCCACACAGGTCTTCAACCTTGGAGATGCCCGTGGGGTTGCCGGTCTGCACCACGAAGCCCTGCGAAGACTGCAGGTAGGAAACCATGTCGAAGCTTTCTTCACGCTCCGCCGTGTCATTGACGGCGCCAAAAATAATGTCGTATCGCTTGGTGGTCAGCGCCGGGAGCAACGTGTCGAAGCTGGCATTGTTCCAAGTGAAGGTCACACCCAACTGCTTTTCCAGCTCCTGGGAAAGCTCCACTTCGAAGCCGGCGAGCTTATTGCCTTCTTCGTAGTACTCAAAGGGCGGGTAATCGACAGAGGAACCGACTTGGATGGTCCCCGCCTGCTTGACGTCATCGGGCAGTTGATCGAAAAGAGGGGCACTGTTCGCGGTGTCAGCGGCGCTGTCGGCGGCAGCGGCGTCTTTGCCGCTCTCCGAGGACGATCCGCATCCGCTGAGTAGGAGTCCGGTGAGAAGCGGCGCGGTGAGCAGAACGGCCGCGCGGCGGATAGGGCGTGTGGCGGTGGAAGTCATGCGGGTCCTCCCGAGTAAGTGGCGAGTGGAACACGGAAAGTTCATATATCTGAACGCCATTCGGCATTAGGGAAATACTAGGAGTGAGACACGTCACTGTCAACGCCCAATTTTTATCCGCAGGAAAGGCATGCGAACCATTGACATCCCTCAAGCGCCTCATTAGCGTGTCCGCATATAAAGACGACAATCACATATAGAGAAATGTAGTGAACGACGTCATCCGAACCATACCTGGCGGGAAACTCTTTGATTCGGCGGAAGACACTCCGCCGCCACCCAAGTCCTCATAGCTGGAAGGCCCGCACCATGCCCATCGCTGAACGTCCATGGCTCGACCGGATTCAGGCCTACCGGCCGGGCAAGCACGCCACGAGCCCCGAGGGTTCGATGGCCTCCAACGAGTCTCCGCTGGGAGCCAGTCCTGCCGTCGCAGCCGCCATCGCCAGGACTGTCGACCAGGTGCACCACTATCCGGATCCGCTGGCGGACGAGCTCAGGGCCGAACTGGCCGGCTTGCACGGCGTCGACGCGGACCAGATCCTGATTGGCAATGGCTCGGATGAGCTGATTTTCCTCTTGGCGTCGGCATACCTGGCCCACGGAGGGCACGCGGTCTGCGCCGATCCGGCTTACCAGATCGACCGGATCAGCACCTACACCGTGAACGCGCGGCTCACCCAGGTACCGCTGCGCCACTGGGCGCACGACCTCGAGTCGATGGCAGATGTCGACGCCGATATCGCCTATGTCGTGAACCCGCACAACCCCACCGGCACCGTCCGGTCGCTGACGGATATCAGCCGGTTTGTGGCCCAGAGCCCGGCGCAACTAGTGGTGGTCGACGAGGCCTACATCGATTTCGCGGCGAACCCCGCCGAGCAGAGCGCATTGCCGCTGGTGGACGGGGGGCGGGTGGCAGTGCTGCGCACCTTTTCCAAGATTCACGGTCTCGCCGGTCTGCGGGTCGGCTATTTGGTGGCCGACCGCAGCATCATCGCAACGTTGCAGAAGATCCGGGCCCCGTTCTCGGTGGGCTCGCTGGGCCAGGCCGCTGCGCTGGCCGCCCTGCGGGATCCAGCGCACAAGCGGGCTGTCCGTGACCACACCCTGCGCCTGCGGACCGAACTAGTCCGGATCCTGGAGCAGGCCGGCTACACGGCCATTGCCTCGCAAGCCAATTTTGTGCTCGTCGAGACCCCGAACGAGGAGGATTTCGTGGCCCGCCTGTTCGACCACGGTGTGTCCGTCCGACCCGGAACGGCATTGGGCGTACCCGGAACCGTTCGAATCAGTGTGCCCTCGGAGCGAGGGCTGGAATTGCTCAAGCACGCTCTTGAGGCCGAAAAAACCAAAACTATGTCGAATGCCGCGGCCAGCGGCCTTGCCTAAAGGAGAATCCATGTTCGTCCGAAATGCCTGGTATGTGATCGCGCTGTCCGAGGAAGTCACGCGCGAACCGATGAAACGCACCGTCCTCGGTGAGGACGTGGTGCTTTACCGCAAGCTCGACGGCAGCATCGCCGCCTTGGACGACCGTTGCGCCCATCGCGCCTACCCGTTGTCCGAGGGCCGGCTGATCGGCGACAACATTCAGTGCGGATATCACGGATTCGAATACAACTGTGCGGGGGTCTGCGTCAGGGTTCCCGCCCAGGAGCGCATCCCCGAGCGGGCGGTCGTACAGGCGTTCCCCGTGGTCGAATCCCACCGATGGGTGTGGATCTGGATGGGCGATCCCGACAAGGGCGCCAACACGCCGGTGCCGGACACCCACTGGATGACCGATCCGGCCTGGGATCGGGTCACGCACCTGTTCCTCTTCCGCAGCAGCGCCGATCTGATCCACGACAATCTGCTGGACCTGACGCATGAGAGCTTCCTGCACCAGTCCACCATCGGGGACGAGGCAGTCTATGAGAACGGAATCACCGTCGAGGTAGACGGCAACGTGGTGAGCGTTGACCGGTGGATGCCGCAATGCCATCCGTCGCCGCTCTTCGAAAAGGCCACCGGCATGACGCTGGTAGACCGCTGGCACACCACTGAATTCCAACTGCCCAGCCTGCATGTCATCCACGCCGGCGTCGTGGAGCCGGGCGGCAGGCGCGAGGACGGGCACCTGCTTGAGGTCCTCAACGCCATCACCCCGGAAACGGAGAGCACCGCCTGGTACTTCTACGCCTTCTGCCGCAACTTCGCGGTCGGCGACGAGGGCATCAACGCCCTGCTCAAGGAGAGCCTCGGGGACGTTCTCCGCGAAGACGAGGAGGCCTTGGCTCTGCAGCAGAAGAAGATGGAACGACGCCCGGCCCATCTGCCGGATGTGCTAATTGCCCAGGACGCCGGCGTGGCCAAGGCCCGCAGGCTGATGTCCCGTATGTTAGCCGCCGAGGCCAAGGAACTGGCGAACACCGGGCAGCTGGCATGAGGCTGCTGCTGAGGTCCAATTCGCACCGTGATGTCGACGACGGCTGTCTCGAACTGGCCGCCTCACCGGACACGCCTCGACGCGAGCTGTGGCAATGGGATCTCCGGCTGCTCCCGGCGGATCGTCCTCAGACCAATAATCCGAAACCTGTTCGGCGGGTCAGCGCGGGCCTGACCCGCGGCGACGGATCCGTCTCCCGACTGGAAGTGTGCGCGGATCCGACCGCGGCCTTACCCTCGATCGAGGTGCTCCAACTGGACGGCCTGCAGCGGATCGGCCGCGGGACGCAGGAGGTGGTGGCTGTCGTCGTGGGCCGTGGCCTGACGCTGGCCGAGGGCCGCCACCGGCTCGGCGAGCTGGACGTGATGATCCTGGAGGGTGACGATCCGTACGACCTCTCGCTCGAACCGCAAGACGGCGCGGCCGCCTCCGTTGCCGTCGTGCGGCTGGAGGGCGTCGGCGCCATCGGCTGGGTTCCTTAAGAATCCACCTCCGAGCGCCTGATCGGAGCCGGCCTGCTGACGCCAAGAATTCAGGAGCGCAGCAGCCGGCCGAGGGCGCTTTCGGAAAAGTGCTCCAGCAGATCCTGAGGGTTTCGGTACACCTCGGCGGCGCCTGCCTGGGTCAGGACGTCCGCCGGGGTTCCGCCGCTCTCGAGGCCGATGCAGGGAATCCCCAGCTCTCCGGCGGCGTGGATATCCCAGACCGCGTCGCCAACAAAGACCGCATCTTCGGCCCGCAGCCCGGCCGAGTCCAACGCCGCCTGCAGGATGTCCGGCGCAGGCTTGCTGTTATCGGCATCCGCCGAGCTGGTGGCGGCGGTGATCGAGCCGTCGGCGTCGATCACCCGGCGCAGCACCGCCAGTTCGGTTTCCTCGGCAGAGGATGCCAGCACGACGGCGAGGCCCTCCGCTGCCGTGTGGTCCACCAATTCCCGGGCTCCGTCAAAGCGGCGCAGCGCCGGCCAGTAGGTGGAGAAGACGGCGCCGTGGGCCGCCTTGATCTGCTCGTCCCCGGACCGGTCGCGGCCGTCGTCGAGCAATTCCTCGATGAGCCGGCCTCCGCCCATCCCGACACAGCGGTGGATGGCAGCCATCGGAACGTCGAGACCTGCCTGCCGGAACGCTTGCCACCACGCCAGTACATGCACGTAGTTCGAGTCCACCAGGGTCCCGTCGACGTCGAACAGCACACCCTTCATGACGGCTCCTTTGGTTGGGCGGTCAGTCGCTGACGATGGAGGTTGCCGGGCCCAGCTGGCTGGCCAGGCCGGAGTCCAGCAGCGGCTGCAGCACGGCCAGCACGGCGGTCATCGAATCGTCCACCTCCAGCTGCACGGGATACTGGGCCACCAGCATCGCCAGCAGCGCACGCACCGCGGCCTCGGCTCCCTCGGCCGGCAGCGCGGTGTCGTAGCCCAGCAGCACGTCCGCCGGCGCGTCGGTGCGCTCATGCGTGTAGCTCACGGCGAAAGCCTGGATGGTGCCGCCCTCGGCCTTGGGCGAGCTGCGCAGCACCACCGCGCCGCCGGCCCCCGCGGACTCGCTGAGCAGCATTTGCTGCGCCCGTCCCACGGTCATGTCCGCCCGATCCCACACGTGGACCGAGTTGTAAAAGTCAGCCACCGCACGGGTCAGCTCCACCGACCCGGTGGCCGCCTCCTCCAACTGCGGGCCGGTCTCGCCCAGGGCCGGCAGCGGCAGCGCCCCGGGCGAAACCTGCACCACGCGGGAGCTCTGGATCTGGGTCAGGCCGGCGGCCCGGGCGAACGCGGCACCGGACGTCTCCGGCTCCACCTTGGCCCGCAGCTTCCGCACGCCCGACGGCGCCTGCTCGGCTTCGGCGCGGAGCCTCGCCAGCAGGTCGCTGGCGACGCCCGCGCCGCGGTGCCCGCGGGCAACTTCGACGTAGACCCAGAGACGGTCCGGGTGCAGGCTGGTCTCGTAGACCGCGCCCGCGGCGACCGCTATCCCCTGATCCTCCGCCACGATGCAGCGCGACCAGGGCTGGTCGGCGGACGGCCGGAGCATGGCCCGGAAATGGCCGGCCTGACCGGTCTCCGGATCGCCCCAGATTTCCAGCAGGGCCAGGTCATCGTCCTCGCGCCAGTCGCGGTAGGTCAGCTGGGCCATGGTTCTCCTTCAGCGGGTGCGTTCAGCGGGTGCGCTGCCCTGAAACGGGCGGTTCCTGAGACGGTACGGTCGTCTGGGTTAGGCGCCGATCAAACGGGCCGCCAGATAGCCTTCCACCTTGTCCAGCGAGACGCGCTCCTGGGACATCGAGTCGCGTTCACGGATGGTCACCGCCTGGTCCTCGAGGGTGTCGAAGTCCACGGTGATGCAGAACGGGGTGCCGATCTCGTCCTGGCGACGGTAACGGCGGCCGATGGCGCCTGCGTCGTCGAAGTCGATGTTCCAGTTCTTGCGCAACGCGGCACCGAGTTCCTTGGCCTTGGGCGAGAGGTCCTCGTTGCGGGACAGCGGCAGCACCGCTGCCTTGACCGGGGCCAGGCGCGGATCCAGCCGCAGCACCGTGCGCTTGTCCACACCGCCCTTGGCGTTCGGCGCCTCGTCCTCGGTGTAGGCGTCCACCAGGAACGCCATGAAGGACCGGGTCAGGCCCGCGGCCGGCTCGATCACGTACGGGGTGTAGCGCTCGTTGGTGGCCTGGTTGAAGTAGCTCAAGTCGGTGCCGGAGTGCTTGGTGTGCGTGGACAGGTCGAAGTCCGTCCGGTTGGCGACGCCTTCCAGCTCGCCCCATTCCGAGCCCTGGAAGCCGAAGCGGTATTCGACGTCGGTGGTGCCCTTCGAGTAGTGGCTCAGCTTTTCCAGCGGGTGCTCGAAGAGGCGCAGATTGTCCGGGTTAATGCCCAAGTCCACGTACCACTGCAGCCGGGCGTCGATCCAGTACTGATGCCATTCTTCGTCAGTACCCGGCTCCACGAAGAACTCCATCTCCATCTGCTCGAATTCGCGGGTGCGGAAGATGAAGTTGCCCGGCGTGATCTCGTTCCGGAAGCTTTTGCCTATCTGGCCGATGCCGAACGGCGGCTTCTTCCGGGAGGTGGTCAGCACGTTGTTGAAGTTCACGAAGATGCCCTGCGCGGTCTCGGGGCGCAGGTAGTGCATGCCTTCCTCGTGGGCCACCGGCCCCAGGAAGGTCTTGAGCAGGCCGGAGAATTCCTGCGGTTCGGTCCATTCGCCCTTAGTGCCGCAGTTGACGCAGGCGATGTCCTTAAGGCCGTTTTCCGGCGCCCGGCCCTTCTTCTCCTCGTATTCTTCCTCGAGGTGGTCGGCACGGTAGCGCTTGTGGCACTTGAGGCATTCCACCAGCGGGTCGGAAAAGACGTCCACGTGGCCCGAGGCTTCCCAGACCTGGCGCGGCAGGATCACCGAGGAATCCAGCCCGACCACATCATCGCGGCCGCGCACCATGGTCTGCCACCACTGGCGCTTGATGTTTTCCTTCAGCTCGACGCCGAGCGGCCCGTAGTCCCATGCGGAGCGGGATCCACCGTAAATCTCACCAGCCTGGAAAACGAAGCCGCGGCGCTTGGCCAGCGAGATGATCGAATCGAGGACTGATTTGGCTGCTGCCATGAGGTGGTTCTCCGTATCTCTCCAGGGCCGCTGGGTGCGGTCTGAGGCTTGTCATGGCACAGATCCGTCCGGCGGTTCCGGGTACGGATCGGCGCATAGCGAAGCTACAACGTTAGCCTACCGAAAACGCTGCCCCGAACCCGAATGAGGCAGCCCCGGCGGCGATGGTGCCCTCAGCGGTTCCTGAACGGATGCCGTTGCCACGGCAGGGTGCCGAGCACAGCGGCCAGCAGGGTGAGCAGCGTCCCCAGCACCGTCGCCGTCGTAATCACGGTGCCCGGCGCCGGCACCGCCAGATCCAGCAACAGCGAGCCGAGGATCTGGCCGGAAATCATGCCCAGGCCGGTCTGGAGCACGCCCAGCGCACGGACCAGCACCGCAGCCACCGCGATGAAAGCACAGCCGATGGGTCCGCCCAGGTAGTACCACCACTCGGCGGGCAGCGGATTGCCCACGCCGGCAACCGCCACTTTGATGCCCCAAGCCGCCCACAGCAGCGCACCGCCCACCACGAAGTTGATCAACGTGGCCGGCCACGGAGATCCATAGTGCATGGTCTGCACCCCGTTCAGGGCTTGCTGGAAGCTTTGCAGGAAGCCCGCGGCCAGCGGCAGCAATACCGGCAGCAGCCAGGCGCCGGCCGGGCCGCCGAGGGTGAGCTTGGGCGATACCGCCCAGGCCACCGCCAGCACGGTGAGCACCGCGCTGATGACGCGGATGCCGGTGACCGGGCTCCGTCCGCCCGGCCCCCAGCCCAGCCGGTCCACCAGCAAGCCCGAGACGGTCTGCCCGGTCACGGCTGCGACGGTGAACAGCGCGATGCCGATCAGCGCAACGGTTTCGGCCTGGCTCAGGACCAGGAAGGCGCCGCTGCAGCCTGCCAGCAGGTACCAGCGCGGGAACTTCCGGTCCCGCAGCGCCGGAACCACGCGGCGCAGTCCGCGGCGGGCCTTCGGCAGCAGCAGACAGAGCACTGCCAGCAGCACCAGACCGGTGCTGAAACTGACGACGGCTGCGGCCAGGCCGTCGTCGAGCCGCGCACCGAGGGCACCGTTGATCCTGCCCTGGATCGGCATGCAGATGCCTGCCGCGACCGCCAATGGCAGGCCAACGGCCAGCGGCAGACGATGGTGGAGGGGCACACCATCTACCTTAGGGCCGGCGCCCTCAGTTCCGGGGCGCCGCCCCCGTGCCGGAAGGCTCCGCCGCACGGTTCCGCAGCCCCGCCCTCCGGCCCTCCCGCAGGCCCGCCCTCCGGCGCGGCGCCGGCACGGTGGCCAGCAGCAGCGCGGCCATGGCCAGCAATGTGCCCAGCACGGTGGCGGGAGCCAGCAGGGTTCCGTGGACGGGGAACCACGCATCCAGGGCAAGCGATCCGAGCAGTTGTCCGGCGATCATCCCGATTCCGGCCAGCAGCACGCCCAGCGAGCGCACCAGGATGTTGGCAAAGATGACGAACATGCAGCCCATCGGACCGGCCAGGTAGTACCACCACTGAGACGGCAGCGGACTGCCGGCGCCCGCCACCGCGAACTTCACCAGCCACGCCATCCACAGCGCGAGACTGCCCGCGGCGAAATTGATCAGCGTCGCCGTCAGCGGGGTGCCGTAGTGCACGCTGGCCGTTCCGTTCATCGCCTGTTGGAAGCTGCGCAGGAAGCCGGCAGCCAGGGGCAGCAGCACCAGCAACAGCCAGAGGCCGCCGGCCTCGACCGAGAACTTCGGCGACGCCGCCCAGACAACTGCCACCAAGGTGAGCGCCGCACTGGCGATGCGCCGTGCGGTGATCGCCTTCCGTCCCGCCGGTCCCAGCCCCATCCGGTCCACCAGCAGGCCGCTGAGCGAGGTGCCGGCGACCGTGGCCACGATGAACAGGGCGATGCCGATCTGTGGGACGGTCAGGCCCTGGGACAACACCATGAAGGCGCCCAGGCACCCTGCCAGCAGGTACCAGCGCGGAAAGCGCCGTTCACGCAGGGCCGGGGCAATACGGCGGACTCCGGCACGGCCGCCCGGCAGCACCAGGGTCACCACCATCATCACCGCCAGACCCAAGCTGAAACTGACGACGGCGGCGGCCAGTCCGTCGTCGAGCTCCGCGCCGAGCGCACCGGTGATCCGACCCTGCACCGGGATGGCCAGGCCGGTGCCGACAGCCAGCGGCAGGCTCAGGATCAGCGGAAGCGGCGAGGTGCTGGACACACTGGACACCTTATGCCCGGCGGGGTCAGGCATGATGGAGGCATGGCTTCCGACGAAATGTATGACGTGCCGATCCGCGACGAAATGATCCGGCTGGGCCAGCTGCTCAAGCTGGCCAATCTGGCCGAGGACGGGATCCAAGCCAAGGAATTCGTCGAGAACGGGCTGGTGAAGGTGAACGGCGAGATCGAGACCCGCCGGGGACGCCAGCTGCACGCCGGGGACACGGTCAGCTGCAACGGCGAAACGGTGCGCGTCAGCCGCGGCTGACGCGCACCGTACATCGCGCTTTAGGTCTCTACTCGGCGCTGGCGCGCCTCCATCGACCCCCGGTCGACGGCGGCTCGGTGCTCGGCAGGTCTCTACTCGGCGCGGGCGCGCCCCCATCGACCCAGGACGAGGGACACCACGTCGCTGCAGAACGAGCCATGCATCGCGGAGATCCAGGCCACCTGCCGGGCCCGGTAAGGGCGTGGCTCCAGCAAAGGTCCGGAGGCTGGACGCCGGTCACCATCCCTTCGCTCCCACGTCTTAGCGGCGGCCCACAACGTTTCCCCTAGTCAGCGGCGTTTAAACGTTCTAAAACAAGGGAAGTTAGCCCGATACGTGGGAGCGAACCATGCGGATCGATCAGGCCGACCTGCCCAGCACATCGTCAACACCTCAGCGACAACGCGTCCCGGCGAGAGAACCACGTCCTCGTAAGCATGTCTGAGGGTAGGCAACCCGCTGAGCATGCCGGCATTGAGCCAGCGCTCGGTGCTACTGGGCGTTCAGCACCTTGTAGGTCAGAAATTCCTTCACGTGTGAGAGTTCCTGGGCGTTGATGCCGTGCCCGATGCCGGAATAGAGAACCTTGGTCAGGTCGACGTGCTCGTTCGCCCACTCATGGGTGAACTCGATCTTGTCGGCGGTGATGACCGGGTCCTCCTGGTCGCGGCCCCAGAAAACCGGCGGCTTGATGGCCTTGACGGCATCGTCGCGGAAGAAGTCGTTGCCTTCGGCGGGCACGGCGAATCCGGACAGTCCGACGACGGCGGCGATCTCCTCCGGCCGGTGGCGCAGCACCGACGTGGCCACTGCCATGCCCATCGAGAAGCCCAGCACCGAAACGCTGCTGTGCTGGCCCTTGACGCTGTCCAGCCAGGCCACCACGTCACCGACGGCCTGAGTCACCTTGTCCACGGAAAAGTCCGGTTCGTGCATCAGCGGGAACCAGGTGAAGCCCGGCCCCATCGCCACCGGCGCGCGGACGGCCGCGACGGTGAATTCCTCCGGGAGCCCGGGCACCAGGCCCATGAGGTCCTGCTCGTGGGATCCGTAGCCGTGGAAGAGCACCAGCAGCGGCGTGCCCGTCCGTTCCTGCTCAGGCTTGGACCAGGCAACCACGGGCTGATAAGTAGTTTCAGTCATGCCGTCCATGATCGCACAGAACGGTCATTACTTGAAAGTTTGAGTTTCTTCGGGTCAGTGGCTCTCTTCGTTCCCTCCGCGGTGCGCCGCCTACCCTGCGGTGCCGCTTCGCGCGATGTGCGCCGTCAATTCGGCAACGAACCGGTCGGGGTACTCCAGATGCGGCGAATGCCCGCAGTTCTCCAGCAGGACCTCGGTGAAGCGGCCGCCGTTGGCCGCATACTTTTCCAGCACCGCCCGGGTCTGCGAGACCATCGGCTGCAGCGGGGCTGTCTCCTCCCCCGGCCAGCCCGGGAGCACGCCGGCCTTGCCCAGGCAGTTCAGGTCGAAGAACGAAGCATCGGAGACGATGGCGTCGCTGTCGCCGTGGATCCACAGAATGTCCGGCTTCTCCGGCAGATCCACCAGGGCGCTGGTGTTGAAGACTCCCGGCGCCATCGTGTTGAGCACGCCCCGGCGTCCGGGGGCGAAGCCTGGCCAGTTCTGCGACGGAACGGAGTCCCCGGGGTAGTTGTCGGGACCGGTCTTGGTGCTGAGCATCGACTCGACCCAGACGTGCTCGTGCGGGGACTCGAAACCGGCATGCACGTAGGTGGAGCGGTAAACAGAGAGCGGTGAGGCGGGTGCGTCGTCGCTCGTGTCGGCCGCCTCCAGCCGCGCCACGAAGTCCGGGTTGGCACCACCGCCGCCGGTTCCGGCGTCGTCCTCGGTCAGCCGCCGCCCCTCCGGACCTGCCGTTCCGCCGAAGCCGTACGGCGAGACCGGCGCCTGGAGCGCCAGGCTCAGGACCGGGTGCTCCAGTGTGTACTGCATCGCCACTCCGCCGCCCATGCTCCAGCCGACCACGTGCGCGGGGGCCAATTGCAGGGTCTCGAGCAGCCCGTGGAGGTCATCGGCGAAGTCGCGCAGCCCGCGGCCGGCGTCCACCGGGGCGGTGTCGGTCTGGCCGAACCCCCGCAGGTCCGGCGCCAGCACGCGGTATTCCGGCGGCAGCGCCTGCATGGTCTCCTGCCAGAACAGCGACGAGGAGACATTCCCGTGCAGCAGGATGACCGGAACACCGTCCGGCCGGTCGCCGGCGCGCTCCAAAACATTCACGGTCAGCCGCTTGGTCGGCACCCGCCGCGCAGTGATTCCCGCCAGCAATTCCATCTCAGCTCCTCGAGATCGTGTCAGCCGGGATGGCCGCTCCAGCTCACACATTAGCCAAAGAATCCGCCGCAGGCCATGCTTTCCTGAAAGATGATTCAGGTATTGATTCGGCCAAATCTGTGCATCCGCAGCGGTTCTTGGGAGAATGTACCTGTGAGTAACTTGTCCCGTACCGAAGCACCGTCGGCAACTGCCGGCGCCGGCCACCCCTGGAGCCGCTTCGTAGCCATTGGCGATTCCTTCACCGAAGGAATCGGAGACCCCAACCCGGACAGCCCGGGCGGCTACCGCGGCTGGGCCGATCGGGTCGCCGAGGAGCTGGCCCGCGGCCATGAGGACTTTGCCTACGCCAACCTCGCCATCCGCGGCCGCCTGCTCCAGCAGATCATCGATGAACAGATCGAACCGGCCCTGGCGTTGAAGCCCGACCTCATCTCGCTCTGCGCCGGCGGCAATGACGTGCTCCGGCCCCGCGCCGACCCGGATGCCCTGGCCGAGAAAATGGACCAGGCCGTCGCCCGGCTGGCCGCCTCCGGTGCGACCATCGTGCTGTTCACCGCGCCCGACGTCGGCGACACGCCGCTGCTCGGCAGTGTCCGGGCCAGGGCGGCCATCTACAACGAGAACCTGCGCACGGTCGCCGCCCGCCACGACGCCATCGTCGCCGACATGTGGGCGCTGCGGCAGCTGAAGGCGCCGCAGATGTGGGCGCCGGACCGGCTGCATTTCTCTCCGCTTGGGCACCACACCATCGCCGCCATGGTTCTGGACGCACTCAACGTGGAGCATTCGCTGCAGCCGGAGGTCCTCAAACCGCTGCCTCCCAAGCGCTGGCGGACCGCCCGCACCGAGGACTTGGTCTGGGCCCGCCAGCATTTCGTGCCGTGGGTGCTGCGCAGGCTGCGGCACCAGTCCTCCGGCGACGGGATCCTGCCCAAGCGTCCGGCGGCCGACCCCTTCTTCGGCCCGGGCATGCCTCCCGGCACCGCTGCCTAACGGACCTGCCGTGCAGCAACCCGGTCCCCAGGACATCCGCCGCCACCGTCTGCGGGCGCAGCGGCTCTGGGACCATCCCGCGGACGACGCCGAGGCAGCCTTGCGCTGGCTCCTGGCCTTCCAGTCGCAGGAGTATGCCTACGCCCGCTGGTCGCTGGCGCAGCGGACCGGCGGCCAGGCCCGGGACTACGCCGCGGACGTCGATGCTGCGATCGCCGCCGGAACCATTCTGCGCACGCACATCCTGCGGCCCACCTGGCACTTCGTGCACCGCGGCGATCTGCGCTGGCTGATGCTGCTCTGCGCACCCCGGCTCAAGGCCGGCAACAAGGGCCGGGACCGGCAACTCGGGCTGGATACGGCGACGGTCGCGCGCAGCAACGACGTGCTGGCCGCGGCGGTGGCCGACGGCCGGCACCGCAGCCGGGACGAACTCGCGTCCAAACTCACCGAAGCGGGGTTGCTGGAGGACGACGGGGTAAAGCTGAACGGTGCCCCGCTGCGCGGCCAGCGGCTGGGACATCTGGTGTTCCACGCCGAGATGGACCGGATCCTGGTCAGCGGAACGCCGCGGTCCGCTGACTCCGGCGCCGTGCAGCAAACCTATGCGGCCTTCGACGAACGCGTGCCGCCGCTGAGTGCGGATTTTGGGCGGGACGCGGCACTGGCGCGGCTGACCGCGCGGTACTTCGCCAGCCGCGGCCCGGCCTCGGTGAAGGACTGCTCCGACTGGTCCAAGCTGCCGCAGGCCGACATCAGGCGCGGACTGGAAGCCGGAGGGCAGGAAGGACTGGAACTGGCCCAGGCCGATGGCGTGGATCTCTGGTTCTCCCCCGCGGCCGGGTCCAACGGCGGCACGGCCACGGCAGAGGACGAATCGCCCCGCGCCGACCTGATCCAGTGCTACGACGAATACGTGATGGGCTACAGCAAGACGCGCGGCTATCTGGGCGGGCCCGCGCCTGCGGCGCTGAGCAGCACGGTGCCGCAGCATGTCCTGCTGCTGGACGGGAAAATGGCCGGCAACTGGAAACACGTGCTCAAGCCCGGCTCCGCCGAGCTGCGGCTCAAGCCGCTGCGCGCGTTCAGCGCCGCGGAGCGGCAGTCCGTAGACGGTGCCGTGGAACGGTACGCGGCGTTCCTTCGCCGGCCCGTCACGCTGGAACTGGCCTGAACCGCCGTTCTCAGGTGCCGTTGGTGGTGCGGAAGCGGAGGGTCAGCAACTGGAACGGCCGCAGTTCGATGCCGACCGAGCGCTCCGCCGGCAGTTCCAGCCGGACATCCTCCACGTCGCGCTCCAACAGGTCCGTGGCCGAGACGCCCGCGAAGCCGAAGCCGGCGTTGATGGTGGCCCTCGCCCGCCCGCCAAAGGCCTCGTAGCAGCGCAGGATCAGGTCTCCGGAGCGGTCCTCCGCCAGTTTGACAGCCTCGACGACCACCGCCGGATGGTCCACCCGGAACAGCGGGGCCACCGGGCCGGGCCCCACCCCGTGGACAAAGCGCGGAGGCAGATTGAGCCGGTAGCCTGCCCGCACCGCGTCCGGAATGCCGGCGCCGATCACCAACGACGTCCGGAACGTGTGCTCGCCTTGGTCGGCCTGCGGATCAGGGAACAGCGGCGCCCGCAGCAGCGATTGCCGCACCACTGTGGCGGGCATGGCGGCCGGATCGGTCCGGCGGATGTCGTGCCCGTAGGTGCTGTCATTGGCGACGGCGACCCCGAAGCCGGGCTCGCCCACCTGCACCCAGCGGTGCGCGCAGGTTTCAAACCGCGCTGCGTCCCAGGACGTATTGCTGTGCGTGGGCCGGAAGACGTGGCCGAACTGGATTTCCGATGCCGCCCGGTCCGTGTGGAGGTCCAGCGGAAAGGCCAGCTTCAGCAGCTTCTGCCGCTCGTGCCAGTCGACGGTCGTCTCGACCTCCAGCGATCGGGAGTCGGCGGCCAACCAGACCGTCTGAACAACGCGGGAGGCGCCGAAGCTGCGGTTGACGCGGAGCCCGGCGCATCGGGGCCGGGCCGGCAGGACCGTCGCGGCGTCCCCAGTGCCGGAAAAGGCCTCGATGGCTTCGGCCGCGCGCAGCTCCTGGCCAACTAATTTGTAGTGCTCGTCCAGATCCCAGGCGTCCCATCTGGCCGGGGTGTCGCGGAAGAGCTGCAGCAGGTTGGCTTGCGTGCCGGCGGGAATGACCTCTCGTCCGGTGTCCAGGTCCACCAGCGAGGAGATCAGGCCCTCGGAATCGATCACGACCCGGAGCAGGTCATTGGCCAGCAGCCAGCCGTCGCCGCTGGGTTCAACGCCGACGCTTGACGCCTCGCCCGGGTCGGGTGGGTCCGCGGCCCTCGCGGCGCTCAACGCGGGCACGCCGTCCACCGGATACGGGCCGGCATTGGCCACGGCGCTGCCTGCTCCCCGGCCCAACAGTGCACGCAGCGAGCCGTCGATCATACCCGCCAGCTCCACCGCCAGCCGCGCGTAGTTGGCCTCAGCCTCGCGGTGCACCCAGGCGATCGAGGAGCCGGGCAGGATGTCGTGGAACTGCTGCAACAGCACGGTCTGCCACGCCTGTTCCAGCGCATCGTACGGGTAGGGCGCGGCACCTCGCACCGCCGCCGTCGCCGCCCAGAGCTCGGCCTCGCGCAGCAGATGCTCGCTGCGGCGGTTGCCCCGTTTGGTGCGCGCCTGCGAGGTGTAAGTGCCCCGGTGGTATTCCAGATACAGTTCACCCGACCACACCGGCGGCCGGTCGTATTCTTCCTCCGCGGCGCGGAAGAACCGTTCCGGGCTGGAGAGCCGTACCCGCGGCGAGCCTTCCAGGTCGGCGGTGCGGTGTGCGGCGGCGAGCATCTCGCGCGTCGGTCCGCCGCCGCCGTCGCCGTATCCGAAGGGAAGCAGCGAGGTGTTGGCAGATCCCTTCTCCGCGAAGCGCCGTTCGGCCCGGGCGAGCTCGGCCGCGGTCAGCTCCGCGTTGTAGGTATCCGCCGGCGGGAAGTGGGTGAAAATCCCGCTGCCATCGATTCCCTCCCAGCAGAAGGTGTGGTGCGGAAAGGTGTTGGTCTCGTTCCAGGAAAGTTTCTGGGTCAGGAACCAGCGGGATCCGGCGGCGCGGGCAATCTGCGGCATGGCGGCGGTGTAGCCGAAGGAGTCCGGGAGCCAGACCTCCTCCGGATCCACGTCGAACTCGGTCCGGAAGAACTTCTTCCCGGCGATGAACTGGCGGGCCAGCGCCTCCCCGCCGGGCATGTTTGTGTCTGCCTCGACCCACATCCCGCCGGCCGGGACAAAACGGCCGGCCCTGACCTGGTCCGCCACTCGTGCGAACAGGTCCGGATATCCCTCTTTAAGCCAGGCGTACTGCTGCGCGGAGGACGCGGCGAAGACGAACTCCGGGTCCGATTCCAGCAAGGACAGGACGTTCGCGAAGGTCCGGGCAATCTTGCGCTTGGTCTCGCGGACGGGCCAGAGCCAGGCGCTGTCGATGTGCGCGTGGCCGACCGCATGGATCCGGTGCGCGCTGCCGGCTGCCGGGGCGGCGAGCGCGGGCTCCAGCACGGCGCGGCCGGCAGCGGCGGTGCCGGCGATGTCCGCGGGATCCAGCGCGTTGAGTGCGTGCTCCAGCGTCCGCAGGATCTGGGCGCGGCGCGGCTGCCCCGGATCGAGCTGGAGCATGAGTTGCTCCAGCACCGTGAAGTCCTGCAGCAGTTCCCAGGCCGCGACGTCTCGCAGCGCAATGTCGGCCCGGCGGAAGGTGTAGCACGGGTTCCGTCCGATGGTGGCGGGGTCTCCCAACGGGGTGGGCTGGAAGCTGAAGTTCTCGAGCAGGTCCGGGTTGGCCGCCGCTTCCAGGTAAAGCTCGACGGCGGCGCCCGGCCGTGCGTCCAGCGGCACGTAGGCGTTGCGCGGTTCGATGGCCTTGATGATCCCGCCCAGCGGGGTGTAGACGAGCCCCTCCGCCTGGAAGCCCGGGATGCCGGGGGTGAACCCCGGGTCCAGCAGCAGCTCCGGCCGATGCCCGGCGTCCACTGTCCATTCCGCCGGGATCTGCCCGCTGAGCCGAAACCAGCTGGTGGACCAGGCCGGCCCCCAGGTGCTGCCCGCCGCGAACTCGGTGAAGCCGGCCGCCATCGCTTCCCGGAACGCGACCGGTTCGCCCGGTACCTGCCAGGCCGCCAGCCGTACCGGGACCGCCGCCAGGTAGACCGCCGGGTGCAGCCGTTCGAGAATGAACCGGCGGATCCGCGCCTCGACCTGGGCCGCGTCGTCGTGCATGGCACCGTCCTTTTCTGCCAGAGCGGCTGGATCAGCCCTTGACCGCGCCGGCCATCGCGAAGGAACCGCCGATCCCGCGTGAGACCAGAATGTAGAGCAGCACAACGGGGACCGAGTACAGGACCGAGTATGCCGCCAACTGCCCGTAGGCGATGGCACCATGTTGGCCGAAGAAGCTGAAAATGCTTACCGCCGCGGGCTGCTTGGCGGATGAGAGCAGCAAGATGAAGGGAACAAAGAAGTTCCCCCACGCCTGGATGAAGACAAAGATGAAGACCACCGCGAGTCCCGGACGCATCAGCGGCACCACGATCCTGGCCAACGCGTTCATCGCCGAGGCCCCGTCCACCCAGGCCGCCTCTTCCAGGCTGACCGGGACGGAATCCATGAAATTCTTGGTCATCCAGATGGCCATCGGCAGCGAAGACGCCGCCATGAACAGCGTGGTGGCCGCCAGCGAATCGAGGAAGTTCAGCTGCACGAACAGGCTGTAGACCGGGACCATGATCGCCGTGATGGGCAGGCACGTTCCGAACAACACGACGTACAGGAACGGCTTGTTGAAACGCATCTGGTACCTCGAGAGCGGATAAGCCGCCAATACCGCCGCCAGCACGGTGACCACCGCGGTCCCGCCGGACAACAGGAAGCTGTTAAGGAGCGGCACGAACGTCAATTCCGGAGTGAGCACCGCCGCGTAGTTGGCCGCGGACACCTCGGCCGGGAACTGTGTTTGATAGCTGGCCTCCGCATCCAGCGAGGCCAGGATCAGCCAGCTCAACGGCAGCAAGAAGCACGCCGCAATGGCCAGCAGGGAGACGTTCGCCAGCACCGCAACGCTACTGCGCCGGCCGGAAGCCACGGACAGCTGACCGGGACGGTTCATCAGCTCAGCCCTTCCTTTCGCGCAGCGCACGGATGTAGATGACGGAGAAGACCGCCCCGATCAACAGCATCACGACGGCGATGGCGGTGCCGTAGCCCACGTCGCTGTAGCGGAAGGCCTCTTCGTAGGCCATGAGCGGCAGCGTGGTGCTGGCTCCTGCCGGGCCGCCGGCCGTCATCACATAGATCAGCGTGAAAACCGAAAGCGTCTGCAGGGTGATGAGCATCAGGTTGGTGGCAATGCTGCGCCGGATCATCGGCAGCGTGATGTACCACAACCGCTTTGATCCGCCGGCGCCGTCGATCATCGCTGCTTCCGTGATCTCCTCCGGCACATCGTTCAGCGCCGCCTGGTACACCATCATGGAAAACGCCGTTCCCCGCCAGATGTTGGCCAGGATCACCGCCAGCATTGGGACCGTAAACAGCCAGTCGGTCCCGTCGATGCCGAAGAGCGCGGTGAGCTGGTTCAGGGTTCCGTCCCGGTTGAAGAAGGCATAGGCCACGAAGCCGGCCACGATTTCCGGCAACACCCAAGCCGCCACCACGCATACCCCCACGGCCGCGGAAACCGCCTTGCTTGCCTTCGTCATCAGCAGCGCGATGCCCAGGCCCAGCAGGTTTTGGCCGAGCACGGCGGAGACAAGGACGAAGATGACGGTCAGCCAGAGCGACTGCAGGAAATCCGGGTCGCTGAGCAGCTCGGTATAGTTTTCCAGCCCGACCCACTGCGGGTCCTTGGCGGCGACGCCGGTCAGGGCAGCGTTGGTCAAGGACCCGTAGAAAGCCCACAGGATCGGGCCAGCCAGGAACACGCCCAGCAGCACCACGGCAGGGCCGAGCGGCAGCAGCCGCAGCACTGTCCTCCCCGGCGGGCGACGCCGGCCGCGCCGCTCAGTGCCGCCACGCGTTTCGGCGTCGCGGGCCACCACCTCGGCGGCTGTCACTGCTGCTACTTCTGCACTGTGTTTTCTGCGCCAACAAGGTCGGTGACGGCGGCGTCGAACTCGGCCGCGGCCTCCTCGGGTGACTTCTTCCCCATCATCACCGCTTCGGTGGCTTCCTGAACGGCGGTCGAAATCTGCGGGTAGTCGGCTGTGGCAGGCCGGTAATTAGTCACCGAGACCAGTTCGGAAACCTCGCCCACGAACGGATTGGCTTCCAAGTAGGCGGGGTCCTTGGCCACATCGGTACGGACTGCGATCTGCGAATTGGCCACGGTGTACTGCAGCGAGTTCTCTTGGTTCATCACCTCTGTGAGGAACTCGAACGCGAGATCGGGATTCGCTGAATTGGCTCCTACCGCCAGTGTCCAACCGCCGGACATGCTGACTGCTCCCGGCTCCTGTCCGCTCTGGGTGGGGAACGGTGCCACGCCCATCACGTCGCCATATTCGAGCCAGTCCACCAACCCTCCCTCCTGCCAGAACGACGGCGAGTAGGAACCTTCCACGGTTCCGCCCAGTTTGTCCTCGGGAAACAGTTGGCCGAAGACCATCTGCCATACGTTCGGGTCCAAGGCCTCGGCCGGTGTGACCGCCAGGTCCTCTTGATAAAGCGTCTGCAGGAAGGCCAGCGAGTCAATGAAGCCTTGCGAGCCGACCACCCACTTGCCTTCAGCGTCGTCGTAGAGCGTGTCGCCGGTGCCATAGAGCAACTGGTAGAAACTCTGCATGACGGTGCCTTCGCCGGTGCCCGTGCCGGCGTAGAGGTTGAACGGGACCACGTCCGGCTGCGAGGACTTGATGGCCCGGGCGGCCTCCAGGATGGCGTTCCAGTCCTTCGGAGCCCAGGGGACGTCCACGCCGGCCTTTTGCAGGACGTTCTTGTTGTACCAAATGGCCCGAGTATCAGTACCCAGCGGGACAGCATAGATACTGCCGTCGTCCGCGCGGCCGGCTTCCTTGGCTCCCTCGTTGAAGTTCGCCCAGTCGTCCCACTCGGCCAGATACTGATCCAGGTTCAGGAGGTAGCCGGCATCCACGTCCGAACGAATCTTGAAGGTGTCCTCGTAGAACACGTCCGGGGCGGTGTCCGGCGACCGCTGGGATAAGGCGAGCTTGGTCGCATAGTCTTCGTCGCTGCCGGTGATGGGCTCCAAATTGACCGTCACGCCGTCGTGCGCAGCCTCAAAATCGGCCTTCGCCTTCTTCATCACCTCATCCATCGTGGCATTGGCCTCGGTGGTCTGGTACACGATCCGTAGTGAGGAGCTTTGCGGGGTATCGCCCTCCCCGCCCCCGCCTCCACCGCCACAGCCGGCCAGCGCCAGCGCTCCAACGGCCAGCAATGAAACTTTGATTCGGTAATCACGCAGCATGGTTCCCCCCTCGTTTGGAGGCTTCCGGGCCAAACGCCGTCGGCGTGGGTCAGGGGCCTACCGGCATGCTACCGAGGGGCTCCATCGAATGGATTTATTCGTCCCAACCGTGATCAAACTGCAATGTGCGTCAGACCCGCGGGAAAAACGCCTGCGTGAGCTCTTCGTGCAGCTGGTGGACGTCGGTCAGGAAACCGTCGTGACCTAGCGGCGTTTCGATGGTGTGCACCTTGACCGATCCGGGCAGCGCCTCGGCCAACTGGCGCGATTGTTCCGGAAAGTAGAGACGGTCCGAATCCACCGCCGCAATGAAGAATTCCGTCTCCGCGAGACCGCCCAGGGACTGCTCCAGCGAGCCGCGGCCGCGGGACACGTCGTGGCTGACCAGGGCCTCTGTGAGCAGGATGTAGCTGTTGGCGTCGAAGCGGGAAACCAACTTCTCCGCCTGGTAGTCCAGATAGCTTTCCACCGCATAGCGGCCGCGGGCGGAGGGCGTGATGCCGCCAAACGGCTGTTCCTCCGCCTGCGCCGAGCGGCCGAACCGATACTCCAGTTCAGGCTCCGAACGGTAGTTGATGTGGGCGATCCGCCGGGCAATACCCAGTCCGGCTTCGGGGGCGGGACCGCCGTAGTAGTCGCCGCCGGCAAAGTGCGGATCCAGCCGGATGGCTGCGACCTGCGCCTGGGCAAACGCGATCTGTTCGGCGGTGCTGGCCGCCCCGCACGCCATCACGGCGCACCGCGCCGTGCGCTCGGGGAACGTCGCAGCCCACTCGAGCGCGCGGGCCCCGCCCATCGACCCGCCGAGCACGGCGTGCCAGCGGCGGATGCCCAGCGCATCGGCGAGCCTCGCCTCGGCCCGGACCGAATCCCGGATGGTGACGAACGGAAACCGCGACCCCCACGGCTTACCATCTGGTGCCGGCGTCGCCGGGCCGGTGGAGCCGTAGCAGCCGCCAACCATGTTGGCGGCCACTACGAAATAGCGCTCCGTGTCGATGGTGGCCCCGGGACCGACCAGGTCGTCCCACCAGCCCTCCTCGTTGGAGGCACCGCGGGCCACATGCGTGCTGCCGGTCAGGGCGTGCTCGATTAGGACGGCGTTGGAGGCATCCGCGTTCAGGGTGCCCCAGGTTTCATATCCCAGAACAACCTCGGGCAGATAGCCGCCGGCTTCCAGCTCCAGCGCACCTACTGGCATCCTGCGCAGGACGCCATCCGTCGCCTGATCCACCAGTTCCTGCGGTTGCACGATCGTCACGCTGCGTTCTACCTGCTTGCCTAGTCGTCCGAGCCCTTGGCGGCGCGGAAACCGGCCTCCAAGTCGGCGATGATGTCGTTGACGTTCTCGATGCCCACGGAGAGCCGGACCAGACCGTCGGTCACGCCGGCGGTCAGCCGCTCCTCGGCCGAAAGCTGGGCGTGGGTGGTCGACGCCGGGTGGATCACTAGCGAGCGCACGTCGCCGAGGTTGGCCACATGCGAATGCAGTTCAAGGCCGTCCACAAAACGCTTGCCGGCCTCGATCCCGCCCTTGATCTCGAACGACACGATGGCGCCGGTGCCCTTCGGACCGTACTTGCGGCCGCGGTCGTACCAGGGGCTCGACGGCAGGCCGAGGTACGCGACGGACGCAACGTCGTCGTGCGCCTCGAGGAATTCCGCGACCTTCTGCGCATTGGCCACGTGGCGCTCCACCCGCAGGCTCAGCGTCTCCAGCCCCTGGGCGATCAGGAAGGCGTTGAACGGGGAGACCGCGGACCCCAGGTCGCGCAGCAGCTGGACGCGGGCCTTGAGGATGTAGGCGAGATTGGCGCCGAGCGCACTTCCGACGCCCAAGTCGCGGGCGAAGACCAGCCCGTTGTAGGTCTCGTCGGGGGTGTTAAAGCCCGGGAACTTTTCCGGATTGGCAGCGAAGTCGAAGGTACCGGCGTCCACGATCACGCCGCCGATGGCCGTCCCGTGGCCGCCCAAGTACTTGGTGGCCGAGTGCAGCACGATGTCTGCGCCCCACTCGATCGGGCGGATCAAGTACGGGGTGGCCAGCGTGTTGTCCACTATCAGCGGCACGCCATTCTCATGGGCGATGCTGCTGACCGCTTCCAGGTCCAAAACATCTTGGCGCGGGTTGGAGACCACCTCGCCGAAGAACGCCTTCGTGTTCGGCTGCACTGCGTCGCGCCACTGCTGCAGGTTGTCCGGATCCTCGACGAACGTCACCTCGATGCCGAACTTGGGCAGCGTGGTGCGCAGCAGGTTGTACGTGCCCCCGTACAGGCTGGGGCTGGCCACAATATGGTCGCCGGCCTCGGCCAAGTTCAGGATGGAGAACGTGGATGCGGCCTGGCCCGAGGCCAACAGCAGCGCGCCGACACCGCCTTCCAGACTGGCGACCCGGGCCTCAACGGCCTCGCTGGTCGGGTTGCCGATCCGCGTGTAAATGGGCGCCAACTCGGACAGGGCAAAGCGGTCCGCGGCGCTCTGGGCGCTGGGGAACACGAACGAAGTGGTCTGATAGATCGGCAGTGCACGGGCGCCGGTGGCGGCATCCGGCTCCTGGCCGGCGTGGATCTGACGGGTTTCAAAGGACCAGTCTGCATTGGACATGGTGCAACTCCTTCATGGGAAGGGGTCATCCGGGATCCGGCCGTGCCGGCATGTCTATCCCGGGTGTGACCCGCGCTTGCGCACCGCCTGATGGCGGCTGCCTGGTCTTCACCCGGGGCACCCCACCGCGGTTGGAGGGTTGCCGGCCAGCAAACCGGGGTTTCACGCTGGCACTCATGACCTGCGTCCAGTCTCAGCGGAGAGCCCGCCCGGCCGCAACAATGTGACACCTTATGACCGCCCGCAGCGGCGCTTTTTCCGCCCCAATCTGGTGGTGTGAGCACCTGCCAGACATGGATCTTCGAGCCACATCCGGCCGGATACTGGTGACTTAGGTCACCCTAAGTCGAGAGAGGGTTCACAAAGTGCCAAGATATGGCTATGCGCTTCGACCACGTTTCATATGCTGTTGAGCCCGACGGTCTGGCTGCCACCTCAGAGCGGATCTCCAAAGCTCTGGGTATTGACGCAGTCAAGGGCGGGGTGCACCCCCGCTTCGGCACCCGCAATATGATCTTCCCGCTGACCGACCACCATTACCTGGAAGTGGTGGAGGTCCTGGCCCACCCCGCGTCCGACAAAGCCCCCTTCGGGCAGGCCGTGCGTGCCCGCTCCGAAGCCGGCGGCGGCTGGATGGGCTGGTGCGTGGAAGTGGACGATCTGACCCCGTTCGAAGAGCGGTTGGGCCGCCATGCGGTTCCCGGAAACCGCAAGTTCCCGGACGGCCAGGAATTGACCTGGCAGCAGATCGGCATCAAGGGCCTGATCGCCGACCCGCAGGTTCCCTACATGCTTCGCTGGGATGACGGCACCGAGGCGCTTCACCCGTCCAACGCCCGCCCGGCATCCGTCAAGCTGATCGGCCTGACCATTGCCGGTTCCTCGGATCGCGTGGCGGACTGGCTGGGCACCCCGGTGGATGACCTGCTCGACGACGTCAAGGTTGCGTGGACCGCGCCGAACGGCACGCCGGGCATCATGTCGGTCCGCTTCGAAACCGCGAACGGCATCGTCGAACTCTAAGGTTCCGGTCTCGTCCGGCCCGGTGCACGGCTCGCTTTTTTACGCAGGGCTCCCGTTCCGGCCTCTTGCTCCCACCCACGGTGGCGCAAGAGGCCGGAACGGGAGCCTTTTGCCTGTCCCCGGCAAGCATCCTCTCGGCCGACCGTTAGGTACGCCGTCTTAGGTACCGATGCCGATGGCCGGGCCCACCAGCGCGTAGCCGACGAAACCGGCGATATCCAAAAGCGCGTGCGCGACCACCAGGGGCATCACCCGCTTGACCTTCGAATAGACGTAGCCGAACACCAGGCCCATCAGGAAGTTTCCGATGCCCGGCCCGATCCCCTGGTACAGGTGGTAGGTCCCGCGCAGGGCGGCGCTGACGAAGATCGTGGTCCAGATCCCCCAGCCGAACTTGGCGAACCGGTTGAACAGGTAGCCCACCATGACCACCTCTTCGAGAATGGCGTGGCGCAGCGCCGACAGCACCAGCACCGGCACGGTCCACCAGTATTCGTCCAACGCCGCGGGGACGATCGCGGTGGTGATCCCCAGCGCCCGGCCGGCGGCATAGACGGCCAGCGTGCCGGCACCCATCGCCAGCGCCAGCAGGAAGCCCAGGCCGAAGTCCACCCGGGGCCGGGAGAAGGTGAACCCGATCGAGCGGAAGGCCGACTGGCCCGCCGAGGTCAGCAGGAACAGCACCAGGGCCACCGGTACCAGCGCAAAGAGGATGCCGAGCATCTGGTACACGAAATCGAAGACTTCCCGCTGGTTCAGCACCGGGTTCAACGTGGTCGTCTGCGAGGCCAGCGGAGCGCGGGTCATCTTCTCCAGCAGGTTCACCACGGCGTAGACCGCCGACTGCCCCAGCGAGAGCCCGAGCACAATGAGAACTTCCGCCCGGTAGTAGCCCAGCGTGCGCGGTGTGCTCGCGGTCACGACCTTCTGCTTGTCCATGACCACCATCTTGCCAAGTGAACCGGGGGCCGGCGACATCCGGGCAGGGTCCAGGTTGAACGCTCCCCCGGCCTTGCATCGGCTTCCGTTCCGCCGGCGGCTTCCCCCGCTATAGGTCCAGGAGCAGCCGCCTGCCCTTGCACCGGGATACGCAGATCATCATGGTGTCCCCGGCGGCACGCTCGGCATCCGACAACAGCGAGTCGCGGTGGTCAATCTCGCCGTCCAGCACCGGCGTTTCGCAGGTTCCGCAGATTCCCTCGCGGCAGGAGTTCAGCGGGCTGAGTCCGGCCGCCTCAAGCGCCTGCAGGATGGACTCGTCCGCGCCCACCGGGACCTCCGTACCGTCGGCCAGTTCGACGACGAAGGCCGATGACCCGCCGTCGGGAATCGCCGGGGCATCGCCGGTGGCCGCGAAACGCTCGCAGTGGAAACGTCCGGGGTCCTCCCAGCCGTCGGCAATCGACTGAATCACATTGAGCAGCGGCCCGGGACCGCAGGCGTAGACGTGGGTTGCCGCGTCCTGTTCAGCCAGCAGTTCGGCCAGCGGGTAGAAACCGCTCTCATCGTCGGCGTGGATGTGGATGTCACCGCCGAGTGCCTCGATCTCGTCGAGGAACGCCATCGAGGAGCGGCTGCGTCCCAGGTAGACCAGCCGCCAGGGTATGCCGCGTTCGGCAGCCTCGCGGATCATCGGCAGCACGGGGGTGATGCCGATGCCGCCGGCGATGAAGACATAGCTGTCCGCCGGTGCCAGGACGAAGTTATTGCGCGGGCCCCGCACCTGGATCTTGGTCCCGGGCCGCAACAGGTCGTGCACGTAGGCCGAGCCGCCGCGCCCCTCCGGCTCGCGCAATATGCCCAACCGCCAAACGGACCGGTCCGTCCGCACGGAGCAGAGCGAGTACTGGCGCAGGAGGCCGTTGGGCAGAAGCACGTCGATGTGCGATCCGGCATCCCACTCCGGCAGGTCGTCACCGAGCGGATGTTCCAACTGCAGGGACAGGACGCAGTTGGACTCGCGGCTGATCGACCGGACTTCGACGTCGAAAAAGTCTTCGTTCATGATTGCATTCACCCCGGTAATCAGGCGGCGGCCGGTTCAGCGAGAACCGAAGCCAGGAACGCCTTGGTGCGTTCGTTTTGAGGGTTGGTGATGACGTCCCGGGCCGGTCCCTCTTCCACCACATAGCCGTCGTCCATGAAGACCACTCGGTCGGCGACGTCGCGGGCGAAGTTCATTTCATGCGTGACCACCACCATCGTCATGCCGGATGTGGCCAGGTCCTTCATCACCTTCAAGACCTCGCCGACGAGCTCGGGATCCAGTGCGGATGTCGGCTCATCGAACAGCATGAGTTTCGGTTCCATGCAGAGGGCGCGGGCGATTGCAACCCGCTGCTGCTGGCCGCCGGAGAGTTGGCGGGGATAAGCGTCCGCTTTTTCGCTCAGGCCGACCTTGTCCAGCAGCGACTTGGCCCGCGCCACGGCGGTTGCTTTCCGCTCCTTCCGGACCAGGCGCGGCGCCTCGATCAGGTTTTGCAGCACGGTCATGTGCGGGAATAGGTTGAACTGCTGGAAGACCATGCCCACATCCGAGCGGCTGTGGCAGATCTCGTTGTGGGACTGCTCGTAGAGCCTATTGCCCTTGAGCTCGTAGCCGACGATCTTCCCGTTGACCCACATCCTGCCGCCATCGATGGCCTCCAGATGGTTGATGCAGCGCAGGAACGTGCTCTTCCCGGAACCGGACGGGCCGATCAGGCAGACTACCTCGCCCTGCTGGACGTGCAGGTCAATGCCCTTCAGCACCTGATTGGAGCCGAAGTCCTTGCAGACCGCGTTCGCCTTGACCATCGGTTCGGCGTTGTTCATGGCCGTCATTTCTTGCCGCCTTTCAAGGAGAGTGCGTCGTGCGTCGCGAAGAACCGCTTCAACTGCTGCCAAGGCGTCGGCGGCAAGTTTCGCTGGTTGCCACGGGCAAATCGCCGCTCCAGGTAGTACTGGCCGATGGTGAGGACGGACGTGATCAGCAGGTACCAGAGGCTGGCCACCATGAGCAACGGGATCGTCTCGAACGTGCGTGCGTAAATGATCTGCGCGGAATACAGCAATTCCGGCACGGAGATCACGCTGACCAGGGCGGTGGTCTTGAGCATGCCGATGGTTTCGTTGCCGGTGGGCGGGATGATCACGCGCATCGCCTGCGGCAGCACGATGCGGCGCATGGTCTGCAGCTTGGTGATGCCAAGCGCCCCGGCGGCCTCGGTCTGACCGTGGTCAACGGAGAGGATGCCGGCCCGGACAATCTCGGACATGTAGGCGCCTTGGTTCAGACCGAGGCCCAGGATCGCCGCTGTCATCGGCGTGATGAATTGGTTCGCATCCAGCTGGACGCCCGGGATGCCCAGCGTGATGACCGGGTACAGTGCTGCCAGATTGAACCAGAACAGCAACTGGACCAGCACCGGCGTTCCCCGGAAGAAGTGCACATAGGCGAACGCAGCACCCCGCACCACCGGATTGACCGACAGCCGCATGACGGCCAAGACCACGCCCAGCACGATCCCAATGGCCATGCTGATGACCGTAAGTCCCAGCGTCACGAGGATGCCGTTGCCGATCGAGATATCGCGCAGGTACATGGCCACGACGTCCCAGCCGAAGTTGGGATTGGTGAAGATGGAGTTCAGCAGCAATCCGCCCACCACGAAGATCACCGCTGCGGCCAGCCAGCGGCCCGGGTGTTTCGCCTTGACGATGGTGTAGCCATCGACCGGTTGGGCCACCGGCTTGGTTTGCGTAGTCACGGCAGTCATGGGGTTGGTCCCTCTTTCGCTACTTGGCCTCGAGCGCGTCGGCCGTGATCAGCACGGACTCCGGGAAGTCCCACTTGTCGCCGAGTTCCTGGTAGTGGCCACCGGCGATAACGCCCTTCACTGCTTCGGCCACCGCTTCTGTCATCCCCGTGTCCTTGGCCAGGGCAATGCCGAACGGTACGGCGTCGTAGTCCTCGCCCTCGGCCAGTTCGAACTGTCCCTTGGCTTCCTTGCCCTGGTAGGCCAGCGGCACACTGTCGGCGATCACCCCGTCGACCCGGCCTGAAGCCAGCGCCAGGTTGGCGTCGGTCTGTCCGGGGAAGTTCTGGATTTTGATCGCTTCCTTTCCGTTGGCCGTGCATTCCTTGGAAAATTCGGGGAGGTATTCCATCGACTGGATCGACCCCTTTTGGCCGGCGATCTTCTTCCCGCACATGCTCATGGGGTCCATGGAGATGGCCAGCGGATTTCCCGGAGCGACGGCGATGCCCGTGCCGGTGTGGAGGTATTCGACGAAGTCGACGATCTTCTCGCGTTCCGGCGTGACGGAGAAGGCCGACAACGCCATGTCGTACTTGCCGGAGGCCAGGCCGGCAAGGATCGTGTCGAACGTTGCCGGAACGTGCTCCACTTTCAGCCCCAAGGCCGCGCCGACGGCGTCGGAGAAGTCCACGTCGAAGCCGATCATGGTTTTGTTGTCGGTGTCGTAGTACTCGAACGGAGCGTAGGTCGGATCGGAAGCGACTTTCAGCGTACCGGCGGCCAGAACGTCCTCCGGCAGCAGGTTCCGGGCTGCTTCGTTGACCTGGACGGCTTCCACCCCGGCGCCCGTAGCGGCCGGTGCAGCAGTGTCCGCAGGACCCGTGGCCGCGCCGGAGGCATTGGTGCATGCGGTCAGGGAAACGGCCAGCAGGACGGATCCTGCCAGGAGAGAGGAACGGATGGCACGGTGATGGGAATGACGCATGGACTTTCCTTTCATGGTCCGGACGGCGTTGTCCGGTTATGGATATCCGCACTGATCAGGAGACGACCAGTGCCTCGGTGCAAGAAATTTCGGGTTCGACGTGCAGCAGGGTCCGTCGGCGACTAGAAACGAAGGCGGCACGCCTCGGTCAGGGGACCCACCTCAGGACGTTGGCCTTCCGCGGGGCGAGGGTGATGACCTGGACGGCGGACTCTCCGGAGGCGAGCGAGAGCCGGATGGTCTCGGCGTCCTCGCCCTCGACGATGAACACGTCGCCGGGCCGCAACCAGCGTTCCCACGGGCCGTCCGCCGCCGCGACGAGGGCTTCGCCGCCGAGTCCGGTCACAATCAGCTGCTCGCCGGGCCCGCGCTGCAGCGTGCCCGAATAGCCGCCGGTGTAGCGGTGGCTTTCGGAGGCGATATAGCGTGCATCGGCCTCCAGTTCCACAGTGGGCTCGGGGCCGGTTTCATCCAGCTGGACCGTCCACCGCCACGGGTCGCCGCGCTCGGCCGAGTCCGGACATGCCGCCAGGATCTTGGCGCCCGTTTCGGTGGCAGTTTCGCCGCCGAGCGGGTTGGCTCTGATCAGCATCCACATGGCGGAACCTATGCCGTCCTGGGAGCAACCGGCTCCCGGCGGGCGGCCGGCTGGGCCGCGGCCTTCGCCTGCTGTTCCTGCTTCAGCAGCGCGCCCAGGATGCGCCGGGCCCGGGCCACGCCGCCGTCCTGGGCGATCAGCACGTCGAACTCGCCGTCCGGGCGGGTCTGCATGCCAATCTCCTGTGCCTCCAGGGCGGAGGCGTCCTCGTCCAGCACGGTGGCCAGGCCAACGCGCAGGTCTTCGGTCGCCTGCTCATTGTCGACGGCGAAGTTCCGGCTGAAGGCGTAGTAGTACCAGGAGTTGTGCGCGTCGATCGGCGTGATGCCGTTGAGTACCTTGATCAGGAAGCCCTCTTCGCGCGGCTTGCCCTCGCCGGTGATGCCCGAGTGGAGAACATGCAGGTTCGGCACAAAGAACTCCGTGCAGTGGAAGCGGTCGAACAGGCCGCGGGCGTCCATGGTTTCGGCGTAGAGCGGCGGCGCTTCAACGGAGGGCATGAGGCGGTCGACGCTGACCACGTTGCCGTCGACCTCCACGGTGATCCCGTGTTCGTAGATGTAGTCATCGCCCACCGTGGTCTGGTGCAGGAAAGACTCATGGGTCAGGTCCAACAGGTTGTCGTGGATCAGGTCGGCCCGGCACTTGAAGAGGTACGAGTGCGTGACGGTTGCCCACTCCGGTTCCACCATCCAGTGGGTGTCCGGGACGTCGGCCGGATCGGCCAGTTCCGGATCGCCGGTCCAGACCCAGATCCAGCCGTCCTGCTCCACCACCGGGTATTTGCGCACCTTTGCGCGTTCCGGGATCGATGTCTGGGCCGGCACCTTGGTGCACATGCCGTCCGGGCCGTAAGTGAAGCCGTGGTAGCCGCACTCCACCGAATCGCCGATGGTGCGGCCCTCGGAGAGCGGGAAGGCGCGGTGCGCACAGCGGTCCGCCAAGGCAATAGCTTCGTTGTCCTGCGTTCGGAACAGGACGATCGGCTGCTCGCAGATGACTCGGCGCACCGGCTTGCGGGTGACTTCAGTCGACCACGCCGCCACATACCAAGTGTTCAGCACATACATTTTTTCGGTTCTCCTCCATAGCGGGTGTATACACTGTATTCAGAGGTCGATTGTGACGTCAAGCACTTTCACCAAAAGGTTCCTCGGTTACCGTTTCACCCAAATTCCACGTCTCACCGAGTCCTGCTGCCGACGGGACGCTAGAGTGCACAAGGAACAACAGAAGGAGGCCCACCCATGGCTGCCATTCCGAATGACGTGAGACCGCTCGCGGTCCGCGTCCACGAGCAGCTGAGCGCCGACATCATCAGCGGGGCGATCAAGCCGGGCTCGGCTTTGGCGCAGGAGGGTGTCGCCTCGCAGTATGGCGTG
This sequence comes from Arthrobacter sp. NPDC089319, assembly GCF_040684925.1. Taxonomy (NCBI): domain Bacteria; kingdom Bacillati; phylum Actinomycetota; class Actinomycetes; order Micrococcales; family Micrococcaceae; genus Arthrobacter; species Arthrobacter sp. NPDC089319. Next base: position 41,093 of record NZ_JBFBGZ010000009.1, read on the forward strand.
TCCCGCACCCCTGTCCGCGATGCGCTCACGCAGCTGACGCTGGAAGGACTGACCACCCTTGTGCCGGGCAAGGGCTACATCGTCAACCAGCTCGACGAGCGCGAGATCGAGAACGTCTTCGAGGTCCGCTACGCCCTGGAATCCCTCGCGGTCCGGAACGCCATCGGCTCCTACACACCCCAGCAGCTGGTGCGGCTGGGCGGTCTCATCGATGAGACGGAGATCGTTGACCCGCAGGACAGCGACGAGCTGTTTCGGTTGGGCCGCGCGTTCCATCTGGCCCTGGTGGAGCCCGCTGCCAACGACTACCTGCGCGGCGTCATTTCCTCCATCTGGAACCACCCCATCCAGCACCGGATCACCTTGACCTACCGGCAGGGGCCGGATCACCAGGCCAAGGTCATCCACGATCACCGCAGCATTCTGCAGGCACTCAGAGACCAGGATCCGGACCGCGCCGTCGACGTTCTGGCGCATTGCCACGACGTCAAAGATCCCAACCGCTACGAACACATCGGTTGAGCTACCGCTCCCGCTCCGCCGCGGCTCAGCCCCTGGCGGCCGGGCTCACGCCGGCCCGCCACACGGCGGCGGTCAGCGGCATGCCGGGGCGGTAGGCCAGGTGGGTGGCCGAGGGCGCGTTCAGCAAGTGCAGGTCGGCGCGGTGCCCGACGGCGATTGACCCCACCGCCCGTTGCCCGTCCGCATCCCGGCCCACGTGGCGGCCCAAAGCCAGAGCGCCACCGTAGGTCGCCGCGCGGACCGCTTCCTGCACGCTCAATCCCATCTGCAGCACCGCCGTCGTCACGCAAAAGTTCATGGAACTGGTGAAGGAGGTGCCGGGGTTGCAGTTGGAGGCCAGGGCAATTTCCGCACCGGCATCCAGTAGTTGCCGTCCCGGCGCCAGCGGCTGCCGGGTGGATAGATCGCAGGCCGGCAGGCAGGTGGCCACGGTGCCGCGCTCCCCCGTGCCGCTGGACCGGTCCCATCCTGCCCAGGTACCGGCGAGCGCCGCGACGTCGTCGTCGGAGAGGTAGTTCACGTGGTCCACGCTGGCCGCGCCGAATTCCACCGCCAGCCGCACGCCGGGCCCCTCGCCCAGCTGGTTGCCGTGCACGCGCAGGCCCAGGCCGGCGTCGCGGCAGGCAGCGAGGACCCGGCGCGACTGCTCCTCGTTGAAGGCGCCGCGTTCGCAAAACACGTCCGCCCACTGCACGTACGGCCTGACCGCAGCCAGCATGTCGCCGCAGACCAAGTCGGTGTACTCGTCGGCGTCGATGCCGGCCGGCACCAGATGCGCGCCGAGGTACGTCACCTCGTCGGCCACCGTGGACGCGATCCGGGCGCTGCGGGCCTCCTGCTCCACGTCCAGGCCGTAGCCAGTCTTGGTCTCCAGGTAGGTGGTGCCGCCGGCCGCCGCCTCCGCGACGCGGGCCAGCAGCAGCCGGGTCAGCTCATAGTCGCTGGCCTCGCGGGTGGCGCCGGTGGTTACCGCAATCCCGCCGGCCTGGTAGGACTGGCCGGCCATCCGGGCTTCAAACTCGGCGGTGCGGTCGCCGGCGAAGACCAGATGGGTGTGCGAGTCCACCCAGCCGGGCAACAGAGCCCGTCCGCCGGCATCGAATTGTTCGTCGGCGTCGGGCGCCTGCGCCGAGGAACCGAGCCAGGCAATGCGCTCCCCCTCGATGATCACCGCGGCATCGCGGAGCACTGAATCAGCGCCACGGGCCGGGTCCTGCGTGTGCAGTTCGCCGATATTGGTGATGACGGTGCTCATGCGATCTCCTTCAGTGCCGCGGCCAGCAGGTCGGCGGGCTGGCCCAGCTGCGAGTGGATGCCGTTGACCGCCAGCAGTTCCCCGCCGACGACGACGGCCGTGACATCCGCCGACGTGGCCGTCAGCGGCAACTGGCCGGGTTCCGAGCCCACTGTGCGCATGGAGGCCGGGTTGACCGCGGCCAGATCGGCTGCCATGCCGACGGCGATCCCCGCGGTGGGGGTCGCCATCGCGGCCGCGGCTCCAGCCGACGCGGCGTGCAGGAGTTCGTCAGGCGTGAACCGTCCGCGCTGCCCGCTGGCCAGACGTTCGCCGTGCTCCAGCGCCCGCATCTCCAGCCACGGGTCCACGACGGCGTGCTGGTCGGTGCCCAGCGCGATCAGGGCGCCGGCATCGGTCAGGGCCCGGGCCGGGCCGATCCCATCGGCGAGGTCGGCTTCCGTGGTTGGGCACATCACCACGGTGGCTCCGGCGCTGCCCAGCAGCTCGATGTCCTCGGCGGTCAGGTGGGTGGCGTGGACGGCGCTCAGGCGCGCCGACAGCAGTCCGTGCCGCGCCAGCAGTCCGGCCGGAGTGACGCCATACTCGGCCAGGCAGGCCTCGTTTTCGGCCGGCTGCTCGGACAAATGGATGTGCAGTGGCAGCTCCGGCGGCAGCCGGTCGGCAATGACCGGCAGCGCGGATTCGGGCACGCCCCGCACCGAGTGCAGCGCCGCGCCCACGGTGATGTGGGCCGGGTCGAACCGGGCTGCAACCGTCTTCCGGAGCGAATCCAGCCGGTCCAACCAAGCGTGCACGTCGCCGTCGCCGAACCGCTGCTGTTCTGGGGCCAGCGGCTTGCCGATGCCGCCAGCCAGGTAACAGGTGTCCAGCAGGGTCAGGCGGATCCCGGCGGCGGCAGCAGCCCGGCACAGGGCCAGTTCCATCGCGTGCGCGCCGGCTAGGTCGTCGCCGTCGTGGTCATCGGCTCCGTCAGCACCCAAACCACCGCCGTACGCGGCGCCGTCCGGTCGGTGATGGACGTAGTGGAATTCGGCCACGCTGCTGAAACCGGCAGTCACCATCTCGGCGAACACGGCCGTGGCCAGCCGCTCATACTTTCCGGGGGTCAGCGCGCCGGCCGCCCGGTACATCTGCTCGCGCCAGGTCCAGAAATCGCCCCTGCCGGCATGCGTGCGGCCGCGCAGGGCACGGTGGAAGGCATGCGAATGCGCGTTGGCCGCTGCCGGGAAGACCACGCCGTCCAGCACCAGCACACCGGACCCGGGATCCGGCCGGGGTGCCGTGCCCACCTGGGTGATAGCACCGCCGTCGTCCGTTTCCAGCAGGATGTTATCCGCCACGCCCTCCGGCCCCAGCCAGGCGCGTTCGCACCAGATGCTGCTCACAGCAGGGCCTCCAGCACATCGGCGAGCGCGGTAGCGCCGGCGTCGGCGTCCCACGGTTCAACGTATTCCTCCGGCGAGTGAGAGATGCCGGAGGGGTTCTTCACGAACAGCATGCCCGAGGGCACCCGGGCGGCCAGCACGCCGGCGTCGTGTCCGGCACCGGTGGCGAGCACCGGAGCACCGGGCAGGGCATTCTCCAGCTGGCGCTGCAGGGCCGGATCGAAGTGCACCGTGCCGCTGTAGGACTCTTCCGTCAGGGACACCGAGCAGCCTTCGAAGGCTGCGATCTTCTGCGCCTTGCCGTGAATGGTCTCGACCAGCTGCGCGGTGACGGCGTCGTCCGGGTGCCGGGCGTCCAGCCACAGGTCCACCCGGGAGGCGATCACATTGGTGCCGCCGGGAACCGGCTGGATCCGGCCGACCGTGGCCCGCGCGTCAGCCTGCTTGGCTGCGATCTGCTGCACGGCCAGGATGATCTGCGCGGCGGCCACCATCGGGTCCGCGCGGTCAGCCATCAGCGTGGTGCCGGCGTGGTTGCCCTGGCCGGCGACGCTGATCCGCCACCGCCCGTGACCCAGGATGGAACTGCCGACGGCGATGGCCGGCCCGTCCTCACCGAGGCCGCGGCCCTGCTCCACGTGCAGCTCGATGAAGTCGCCGATCCGTGCCAGCGCCTCGTCGTCGCGACCGAGGTGCGCCGGGTCCAGCCCATTGGCCCGGGCGGCATCGGCGAAGGTGGTGCCGTGCTCATCGCGCAGGTTCCGGGCCTTGTCCGGGTCGATGGCCCCGGCCAGCAGCCGCGAGCCGAGGCACGCCACACCGAACCGCGAACCCTCCTCTTCCGGAAAGACCGTGACGGCCAGCGGCCTGTTCGGCTGCACGCCGCGCTGCTTGAGCACGTCAACGGCGGCGAGCGCCGAGGCGACACCCAGCGGACCGTCGAAAGCACCGCCCCCGGGCACCGAATCCAGATGGCTGCCGGTGACCAGCGCGCCGCGCTGCGGCTGACCCCACCACGCCCAGATGATGCCGTTGCGGTCCGTCTCCACCTCCAGACCGCGGCGCCCGGCCTGTTCGATGAACCAGCCGCGCAAATCCAGCTCCGCGGTGGAGAACACCGGGCGCGAATACCCCCCGCGCTGCCCATCCCGCCCAACATCGGCAATGGACTCCAGGAGTGACGTGACCGTTTCCATGATCAAACTTTCCTTCGTTAGCTGTAGTCGCCGGAACCCGGCTTTCCCATAGAGCACGCGTCCCGGCAGCCCAGTGCAGATGTGGGACGGCCGGAGGCCGGCTTTCGTGTAGGCGCGCCTCGCCGAGCGAGAAACGAGCGAGGTGTCGAAGCGCCGGCGAAAGCCGGCCCCAGGCCGCCTACCTAGTCGTTCATCGGGATCCGGACACCGCGCTCGGCCGCCACCTCGACCGCCCGGTCATAACCCGCGTCCACGTGCCGGATCACGCCCATGCCCGGGTCGTTGGTCAGCAACCGCTCCAGCTTCTGCGCCGCCAGTTCCGTACCGTCCGCCACCGAGACCTGGCCGGCGTGGATGGAACGTCCGATGCCGACGCCGCCGCCGTGGTGGATGGAGACCCAAGTGGCCCCGGAGCTCGCCGCCGTCAGCGCGTTGAGCAGCGGCCAGTCGGCGATCGCGTCGGAACCGTCGGCCATGGCCTCGGTCTCGCGGTAGGGCGAGGCGACGGAACCGGAGTCAAGGTGGTCGCGGCCGATCACGATCGGGGCCGAGACCTTGCCTTCCGCGACCAGCCGGTTGAACAGCAGGCCGGCCTGGTGCCGCTCGCCGTAGCCCAGCCAGCAGATGCGCGCCGGCAGCCCTTCGAACTCCACCCGTTCGGCGGCGGCGTCCAGCCAGCGGTGCAGGTGTTCGTTCTCCGGGAAGAGTTCCTTCAGCGCGGCGTCGGTGACCTCGATGTCCTTCGGGTCGCCGGACAGCGCCACCCAGCGGAACGGGCCCAGCCCCTCGCAGAACAGCGGACGGATGTAAGCCGGGACGAAACCGGGGAACTCGAAGGCCCGGTCATAGCCGCCCTTGCGTGCCTCGTCGCGGATCGAGTTTCCGTAGTCGAAAACTTCGGCGCCGGCATCCTGGAACTCCACCATCGCCTGCACGTGACGGGCCATCGAGGCCTGCGCCTTCTTGGTGAATCCCTCGGGATCGGCCTGGGCCTCCTGCTGCCAGTCCGCCACCGAGATACCTTCGGGCAGGTAGGACAGCGGATCGTGGGCGGAGGTCTGGTCGGTCACCACGTCCACGGTGAGCTCACCGGCCTGGTGCCTGCGCAGGATCTCCGGGAACACCTCGGCGGCATTGCCCACGTAGCCCACGGACCAGCCGCGGCCTTCTTCCTTGGCCTTCATGACCTTGGCGAGGGCCGTGTCCAGATCCGTCTCCACCTCGTCCAGGTAGCGCTTGCCCACGCGGCGGCGCAGCCTGGCCTCGTCCACGTCGACGATCAGGCAGGCACCGTCGTTGAGCGTCACGGCCAGCGGCTGCGCGCCGCCCATGCCGCCGCAGCCGCCGGTCAGGGTCAGCGTTCCGGCCAGCGTAGGCGACCCGGTCCTGCCTGCCTCATGCAGCTTGGCGCCGACGGCGGCGAACGTCTCGAAGGTGCCCTGCAGGATTCCCTGAGTGCCGATGTAGATCCAGGAACCGGCGGTCATCTGGCCGTACATCATCAGGCCCTCGGCTTCCAACCGGCGGAACTCCGGCCAGTTGGCCCAGTCCCCCACCAGGTTCGAGTTGGCCAGCAGCACCCGCGGCGCCCACGGGTTGGTCCGGAGTACGCCGACCGGTTTGCCCGACTGCACCAGCAGCGTCTCATCGTCTTCCAGGTCCGCCAGCGTCTTCACGATCGCGTCATAGGCCTCCCAGGACCGCGCGGCGCGGCCGGTTCCGCCGTAGACCACCAAATCCTCGGGGCGCTCGGCCACTTCGGGATCCAGGTTGTTCATGAGCATCCGAAGCGGCGCCTCGGCCTGCCAGCTCTTGGCGGTCAGCGTGGTGCCGCGGGGAGCGCGGATGCTGCGGGAGGGATCGTGCTGGGTGAACGTCATTGTTGTGCCCTTTCTGGCTGGGACGAATCTGGCTCGAGGTTTCTGGCTAGGAGGTTCTGGCTAGGACGTTGTTTCCGGCTCGGTGAAGAGTGTGCCGGCCTGTTCGGCCAAGAGCAGGCCGAATTTTTCTGCTGCCTCGGTGGTGGTGCGGTAGCTGGGAGCGACGACGCTCAGCGCCGCCACGACTTTGTCTCCGGCGAAGACGGGGGCCGCGACGGCGGTCACGTCGGCCTCCACGCTGTCCGCCATCACGGTGAAGGTGCCGCGGCCCAGCTGTCCGCTCAGCGCCGCTCCGGCCGCGCTGCCCGCGATCGGGAAGGTCCGGCCCACCCAGTTCACGTGCCGCACGGAGTGGGTGCCTTCTTCGATGGCCACGTAGAGCCCGTGCTCGTTGCCGGCGGTCACGCTCAGGTAAGCCGACTCGCCGGTCCGGTCCACCAGCGTGCGCAGCACGTCCCGGCCGGCGTCGACCAGCGACTCGTGGCTGAGCGCCTGCACGCCCAACTGCACCATCCGAAACCCCGGACGGTACAGGGCGTTTCCGCGTTTGGCGGCGAATCCGTTGGCTTCCAGCGTGCGCAGCAGGCGCAGTGCCGTCGAGGCGGACAGGTCGACGGCCTTGGCCGCGTCGGCGAGCTTGACGCCGTCGTTCTCGCAGACGATCCGCAGCAGTGCCAGCGCGCGGTCGGCGGCCCTGGTGGTGGGATCCGCACCCGTTTTTGGCACCATGCTGCTCCTCCGCTGAGACCGGCTTTATTGCAGCCAGTAAAACATCAATTTCATCCAGCGGCAAGAATTTTGACGAAAGTATTGACCCCCGACACATCCCCTAGGTAGTTTCGGGTAACAGCCGATTCGTTTTACTCCTCGAAACGAACATGCCATGCATCGGCAGACCAAGGAGACCTTCATGCGCCAACTGATGTCCGCGGCCCCCACCGCCCGCCGCCCCCTTCTGGCCACCGCTTCGGCAGCGGTGCTGGCCGGTGCCCTGCTGCTGACCGGCTGCGGCTCCGGCAGCCCCTCCTCGACCGGCGGGACGGACCCGGCGGCCCAGTCGGCAGACGCCCAGTTGGACCAGGTGAATCTGGGGCTGATCCCGATCACGGATGTGGCCCCGGTGTATCTGGGCATCCAGGAGGGCTACTTCGAGGACGAAGGCATCCAGCTCTCGGTCCAGCTGGCCCAGGGCGGTGCCGCAATCGTGCCGGCGGTGATGACCGGCGAATACCAGTTCGGCTACTCCAACGTCGTCTCGCTGCTGATCGCACGGGACAAGGGTTTGCCGATCACCGTGGTGTCCAATGGCTCCAGCTCCACCAACGAGCCGGGCAAGGATGTGACCGAGGTCGCCGCCCTGCCGGAAGCCGGGATCGAGAACGCGGCCAATCTGGTGGGCAAGACGGTGGCCGTCAACGCACTGAACAACTTTGCCGATGTCACCATCCGGAATGCCGTTGAGCAGGCCGGCGGCAACCCGGACGACGTCGACTTCGTGGAAATGCCCTACCCCAACATGCCGGCGGCGCTGGAGCGCGGTGACGTGGATGCCGCTTGGACCACCGAGCCGTTCCGCACCCAGATCCTGGAAGCCGGCGGCGAGATTGTGGCCAGCCCGATGACCGATCTCACCGAGGACTTCGACTCGGCCTTCTACTTCACCTCCGAGCAGACGATGCAGGAGAACCCCGAACTCGTGGAGCGGTTCCGTCGGGCGCTGGATAAGTCCTTCCAGTTCGCGGCGGAGAACGACGACGAGGTGCGCTCCGTCATCCAGGATTACGCCAAGATCACGCCCGAACTCGCAGAGACGGTAGTGATGTCCCGCTGGTACCCGGAGATCAATCAGGAGGGCCTGCAGAAGCTGGGGTCGGCCGCCGTCAAGTACGGCGTCCTGAAGAACGACCCCGACTATGACGCACTGATCGCCGACTAGCCCCCGCGCCCAAACCCGTCCAGCCCGTCACCGCTTGAAAGGCACCATGTCCCAGTCCCAGCTCCAGACCGTATCCGTCTCCGTCTCCGTCGGGCCGCTCTCCCCCGCCGACGTCGTTGCCGTCGCCCGTCACGGCGCCGCGGTGGAACTCAGCGAGGAGTCGCTCGCCGCGATGGCCACCTCGCGAGAGGTGATCGAGGCGCTGGTGAACGACGACGTGCCGCACTACGGGGTCAGCACCGGCTTCGGCGCCCTGGCCACCAAACAGATCCCGGTTCAGCTGCGCACGCAACTCCAGCGCAGCCTGATCCGCAGCCACGCCGCGTCCTCCGGCGCTGAAGTGGACCGGGAGGTGATCCGCGGGCTGATGCTCAACCGGCTGTCCACCATGGCCACCGGCCGCACCGGCGTCCGACCCCTGGTGGCCCAGGCCTATGCGGGGATCCTCAATGCCGGCATCACCCCGGTGGTCGGCGAATACGGCTCCCTGGGCTGCTCGGGCGATCTGGCTCCGCTGGCCCACTGCGCGCTCGCCCTGATGGGCGAAGGCCAGGTCCGCAACAACCAAGGCGAACTGGTGCCCGCGGCCGATGCGCTGGCCGCCGCCGGGCTGGAACCGGTGGAACTGCGGGAAAAGGAGGGCCTGGCACTGATCAACGGCACCGACGGCATGCTGGGCATGCTGATCATGGCCTCGGCGGACCTGCACCGGCTGCTCAAGACTGCCGACCTCGCCGCCGCCATGAGCATCGAGGGCTTGCTGGGCACTGACGCCGTGCTGGCCGAAGACCTGCACGCGCTCCGGCCGCATCCCGGCCAGATTGCCGCCGCTGCCAACATGCGTGCCGTGCTCGCCGGCTCCGCCCTGATCGAGGAGCAAAAGCACGGCCAGCACCGGTTCACCCGAGTCCAGGATGCGTACTCGCTGCGCTGCGCCCCGCAGGTGCACGGCGCGGCGCGCGCCACGCTGGCCCATGTGGAATCGGTGGCCGGCTACGAGCTGTCCTCCGCCGTCGATAATCCGGTGGTCACCGTGGACGGCAGGGTAGAGTCCAACGGCAACTTCCACGGCGCGCCCGTTGGCTATGCACTGGATTTCCTGGCCATTGCCGTGGCCGACCTGGCCTCGATGAGCGAACGGCGCACCGACCGGTTCCTCGACAGCGCCCGCAGCCACGGGCTCAACGCCTTCCTGGCTGACGATCCGGGCGTGGATTCCGGGCACATGATCGCCCAGTACACCCAGGCCGGGATCGTCAGCGAGCTCAAGCGGCTGGCCAATCCCGCGTCGGTGGACTCGATCCCGTCCTCGGCCATGCAGGAGGACCATGTCTCGATGGGCTGGTCGGCCGGGCTGAAGCTGCGCCGGGCGCTGGACGGCCTGACCCGGGTGCTGGCCATCGAACTGCTCACAAGCTCCCGCGCCCTGGATATGCGCGACGGCGGCGTGGACAGTTCCCGGAGCGCCCCCGCGGTAACCGCCGTGCGCCGGGAAATTCGCACGGTGGTGGAAGGACCGGGCACCGACCGCTATCTCTCCCCCGAGATCGAGGCCGTCCGTGTGCTGGTGGACAGCGGTGTACTGCTGGACGCCGTCGAGCAGGCCTCGGGCAGCGCACTGAACTGACCCGAACGGCACTACACTGGTGCCCGGAAACACCGTTGGTTCCGGATCGCCGGACCGGAACCAACGCCGGGAAGACCGGGGGCCGGCACCGGAGAAGGACCTGCCGCATGGGCGCCGACACACCCGAGTCCCGGCCGAGCCGCCGCAAGCTGCTGCAACGGACCGTCCCCGTCCTTGCCGCCGGAATCGGCGCCGGGATCCTCGGCACGGCAGGTGCCGCAGCGGCGGTGCGCCCGGATGCCGTGCCCGGCGACGAGCAGCTCGCGCGGCTGGTCGCCGATCCGACGTCGGCCACCCATCGAGCGCTGGTCCAGCTCCTGGCCCCTTCCGCCACCGCCGCGGCGCGGACCGCCCCGAACGGACGGGTGGACCCCCGGCAGGCCGGCTACGACGTGGTCCTGCTGCTGGGCCAGTCCAACATGCAGGGCTGCGGGCTGCCGTTTGACCCCGCCATCGATGTGGAGCTGGACGGCATCGACCAGTTGGCCGCGTCCGGCCCCCTCACCGGCCAGGTGATCACGGCCAGCGAACCGCTCTGCCACGTCGCCAGCGTGCGGGTGGAGGGCCGACCCGCCGTCGGCCCCGGGTTCGAATTCGCCCGCCAGCTGTGGCTGGCCCAACCGGCCGGCCGCAAGGTGCTGCTAGTGCCCGCGGCCATGGGCGGCACGTCCATCATCGGCAACGCCGACTACGCCTGGGATCCGGACAACACGGGCGCGCATACCAATCTGTTCCATCGCGCGCTGGAGGCCGGCGGCCGCGCGCTGGCGCTGAATCCGCACAACCGGCTGGCCGCAGTCCTCTGGCACCAGGGCGAAGCGGACGCCGTGTTGGGCTCCTCCCAGACGTGGTACCAGGCCAAACTGTTGCAGATCATCGACCTGGTCCGAGAGGCCCTGGGGCCGGCGCCGTTCCTGATCGGGGGCATGGTGCCGGAGTGGCTCCCCGGCGATCCGGGACGCCGCGGCATCGATGCCGCCCACCGCGCCATCCCGTCGCTCCGGCCGCGGACGGCGTTCGTCGAAGGCCCCTCCGGCACCGGCCAAGATGAAGGGCAGATCCACTACAACGCCGCCGGCGCCCGGGAACTGGGACTGCGCTTCTACAGCGCTTTCGAGGCGGAGGCCGCCGGACAGCCCGTCTAGCCGTGCCCCGTCCCGCTACAGCGGAAAGCTACGACGGCGGGGGCTGAGAGCGGCGGGAACGTCGCCGGCGCCGTCGTGCTCGCCCAGAATCAGTCCCGCCGCAAGCTCGGCGATCCCGGCCGAGGTCTGGAATCCGTAACCGCCCTGCCCGGCCAGCCAGAAGAAGCCTTCGGCCTCGGGATCGAAACCCACCACCGGATGCCCGTCGGCCGGCTCCGTCCGCAGCCCGGTCCAGGCCTTGGCCACCCCCGTGATGGTCAGCGTGGTGCTCCTGCCGATGTGGGCGATGGCCCGCTGCACGTCGGCCTCCCGCGGACGGGCGTCTTCTGGTTCGCTCCGCTCGGTTTCGGATGGGGAAATCAGCACCTGGCCGTTCTCCGGCCGGTAGTAGAAGCTGTCATCCGCCGCGGCCACCATGGGATGCCCCGGCGCCAGCGGCCGGGCCACGTCCACCACCGCCGCGGTCCGCCGGTACGGCACCAGCCCCCGCGGCTTGGCCCCGAACAGCGCCGCAACCTGGTCCGCCCACGCGCCGGCAGCGTCCACCACTATGGGGGCCTCGATGGTCTCCCGGCCCGCGGCCAGTTGCCAGCCGCTGGCGTGCCGCCGGGCTGCGTGGACACGGGATTCCGTCAGGAACACTGCCCCTGCGGCCTGCGCCGTGCTCTGGTGGTGCTCGAGCAGGATGTCGGTGCGGCAGCCGAACGACGTCCGGTCCAGCCCGGCGGCTTCAAACGCTCCGGGCCGCAGTTCCGGGCTCAGACCATGCGCGCTGCCCGGGTCAATGAACTCCATCTGGCCGCTCGCGTGTTTCTTCACCGCAGCTTCGGATCCGATCAGCAGGAACGACCGGTGGCTGAGGATCTGCAGGCCGGCCGCGCTTTCGAGGTGGTGCAGCAGGTCCAGGGTCCGGACCGTGAGCTGCTGGATGGCCGGCGGGCCGTAGCTGGGCACCAGCTGCCGGGCCGACCGGCTGGAAGTGTGGTAGCCCAGCGTGGGCTCGGCCTCCGCCAGCACCACGCGCACCCGGCCGGCGAGTTCGGCGGCCAGCGACAGCCCGGCAATGCCGCCGCCGATGATCAGGACGTCGCAGCTGATCGCGCTCATGCCGGCTGGACCGCCCGCCGGGAGGCGACAAACGCGGCGACGCAGGCTTCGATGTCCTCCGCCGTGTGGGCCGCCGACAACTGGACGCGGATCCGCGCCGCGTCCTTGGGTACCACCGGGTAGCTGAAGGCGGTGACGAACACGCCGTTCTCCAGCATGGCCTCGGCCGTCCGGCCGGCGAGGACCGCGTCGTGGAACATCACCGGGACAATCGGGTGGACGCCTTCCAGCAGGTCGAAGCCTTCCTCGGCCATCCGGCGCCGGAACAGCGCGGTGTTGTCCTGCAGCCGGGACCGCAGCTCGGCCGAAGCACCGACCAATTCCAGCGCCTTCAGCGTGGCGGCGACGATGGCCGGGGCCACCGAATTGGAGAACAGATACGGCCGGGCCTTCTGCCGGAGCATGGCCACGATTTCGCGGCGCCCGGAGACGTAACCGCCGGAGGCGCCGCCCAGGGCTTTGCCGAAGGTACCGGTGAAGATGTCCACCTTGTCCGAGACGCCTGCATGTTCCGGAGTGCCCGCCCCGCTGGCTCCCATGAAGCCGACGGCGTGCGAGTCGTCCACCATGACCAAGGCTCCGTAGGTGCCGGCCAGCTCGCAGATGTGTTCCAGCGGGGCCAGGTAGCCGTCCATGGAGAAGACGCCGTCGGTGACGACGACCGTGCGCCTGGCGCCCGCGCCGTCGTTCAGTTGCGCGGCCTCCTGCAGCCTGGCTTCGAGTTCGGACATGTCCCGGTTCGCGTAGCGGAAGCGGACCGCCTTGGAGAGCCGGATGCCGTCGATGATCGAGGCGTGGTTCAGCGCGTCCGAGATGATGGCGTCATCGGGGCCAAACAGGGACTCGAAGACCCCGCCGTTGGCGTCGAAACAGGACGAAAAAAGAATGGTGTCCTCGGTTCCGAGGAAGCGGGAGACCTGCTGTTCCAGCCGCAGGTGCAGATCCTGCGTGCCGCAGATGAACCGCACGCTGGCCATGCCGAACCCGCGCTCGTCCATCGCGGCCTTCGCGGCGGCGATGATCTCCGGATGGTCCGCCAGCCCCAGGTAGTTGTTCGCGCAGAAGTTCAGTACCTCGCGGGCGGACCCATCCGGCGCGCTGGCTGCAATGTGGCTGGACTGCGGCGTGGTGATGCGGCGCTCCGCCTTGAACAGTCCGGCGTTGCGGATCTCCGCCAACTCGGCAGTCAGCTGGTCCTTCAGCGTTCCGTACATGCGTGCCTCCCCTAGATCCGGGTCCAGTCGAGGACCACTTTGCCGCCTTCGCCGTGCCGGGCGGTCTCGAAACCGCGCTCCCACTCGGCGGCCGGCAGCACGTCCGTGATCACCGAGGATATCGCCGCGTGCAGTGCGGGGCTGGACGAGAGCATGGCGCTCATCGCGTACCAGGTTTCGAACATCTCGCGGCCATAGATGCCCTTCAGCGTGAGCATGTGCGTGACCACCTTGGCCCAGTCGATGCTGATCTCTTCGGCCGGCAGCCCCAGCAGCGCAATCCGCCCGCCGTGGGTCATGTTGTCGATCATCGCCTGCAGCGCCGAGCCGCGGCCGGACATCTCCAGTCCGATGTCGAAGCCTTCGGCCAAATCCAGCTGCCGCTGTGCCTCCGCCACCCCGGTCTGGCTGACGTCCACGCACATGTCCGCGCCCATCTGTTTGGCCAACTCCAGCCGGGACGCAGACACATCGGTGACGGCGATCTTGCGTGCGCCGGCGTGGCGGACCACGGCAATCGCCATCAGCCCGATGGGCCCGGCTCCGGTGATCAGCACGTCTTCGCCGACCAGGGGAAAGCTCAGGGCGGTGTGCACGGCGTTGCCGAACGGATCGAAGATGGCGCCCAGTTCCGGTGTGACGGCGGGATCGGTGTGCACCCAGACGTTGGTTTCCGGTATCACCATGTACTCGGCGAAGGCACCGTCGCGCTGCACTCCCACGCTGATCGTGCGGATGCACATCTGCCGCCGGCCCGCCCTGCAGTTGCGGCACGTGCCGCAGACTATGTGTCCCTCGCCGGAGACGCGGTCCCCGATCCGCACATCCCGTACTCCGATGCCGGTGGCCACGACTTCGCCATAGAACTCGTGACCGGGGATCAGCGGACTGGTCACCGCGCCCGCGGCCCAGTCGTCCCACGCCTGGATGTGCAGGTCCGTGCCACAGATGCCGGTGGTCATCACTTTGATCTTGACCTCGCCGAAGCCGGGTTCCGGTTCCGGCCGGTCCACCAGCTCAAAGCCGGCCTGTGGGCCGGGCTTGAAGAGCGCCTTCACGCGTTGTCCTTATCTCTTGGTCCGGCCGGGCTCGCGCGGCCGCCCGGACGGTGGTCCGGGTCACTAGGCCAACTCTACGTAAGTGCCCCGTCAAAGTGGAGCGCGTCACAGTACGCGTCCGGCGCGCGGCGCTGTAGTTTGGCTGGCAAGCACTTCTTCCTTCCCTTTCGACGTGAGCGAGACCTGCCCGTGGCAACCAGGACCCATCAAACGATTCCGGCGATCACCGACGACCCGTACGCGGATGACGTGCTGGCCGACCCGTACAACCTCTTCGGCCGGATGCGAGCGGCCGGCCCAGCGGTCTGGCTGGAGAAGTACCAAGTGCCGGCCTTCGCGCGCTACGCCGAGTGCCGCGACATTCTGGCCGACCACGGGACCTTCATTTCCGCCGCCGGCGTGGGGCCCAAGGATCTGCTGAAGGAACCAAACTGGCGACCGCAGGGCATCCTCGAATCCGACCCGCCGCGGCACACCTTGATGCGGGACGCCATGGCCGGAGTAATCTCGCCCAAGGGGACGCGCGCGCTGCGGGCCGGCTTCGAAGCCTACGCCGGCCAACTGCTGCCTGAACTGCTGGCGCGAGGCTCGGTCGACGGCGTCAAGGACCTGGCCGAGGTGTTCCCGCTCCGGGCGTTCGGCGACGCCGTGGGCATTCCACGGGAGGGTCGCGAGGAGAACCTGCTGACCCATGGGGCGATGAACTTCAGCCACTTCGGCCCGGAAAACGAACGCCACCGCTACTACTTCGAACAAGGTGCCGGAACGCCGGAGTGGGTGATGGACCGGACCCGCCGGGAAAACCTCAGCCCCGGCGGAATGGGGGAACAACTCTGGCAGTACGTCGACCGCTCCGAACTGCCCGCGGACATGGCCCCGCTGGTGGTCAGGGCCCTGCTGTCCGCGGGCCTGGACACCACCGTGATCGGCATCGGCAACGCGCTCAAGCTCTTTGCCGAGCATCCGGAACAGTGGCGCATCCTGCGGGAGAACCCGCAGATGGTCCCGCTGGCCATCAACGAGGTGCTGCGCTTCGAGTCCCCGTTCCAGTCCTTCTACCGGACCACGTCGGCCGAGACGGAGATCGCCGGGGTCAGCCTGGCGGCCGGCAGCAAGCTGGCGCTGTTCCTGGGCTCAGCCAACCGGGACGAGCTCCAGTTCGGGCCGGATGCGGGCGCCTTCCGGATTGAACGCGACGCCGCCAGCATGATCGCCTTCGGCAACGGCATCCACCGCTGCGTCGGCCAGCCCATCACCCGGCTGGAGATGCAGGTTGTCCTGACCTGGCTGGCCCATCATGTGGAGCGGATCGAACTCACCGGCGAACCCGTCCCCTATCTGCACAACACGCTCAAGGGCTACACCTCGCTCCCCCTGCTGTTGCATCCGGCCTGAGCCCCGGTTGGCTCGTCCCGACCGCCGCAGGCTAGACTGTGACTTCTGCCACAGATCCGTGGCAGTGATCCGGTACAAGGGGGATCTCCAGTGCCGCACTCCGCCCATCCAGCGTCCCGGCCCGTACAGGATCTGGCCTATCAGGCCCACGAAGGGCTTGATCCGGCCGGGCTGCCCGGCCGTTCCGGGAGCCTGCGCCTCAGGGGTTTGCGCCCGGTGGTCCGCGACTCGTGGCAACGGTCCTTGCGGCTCGCCACGGATCCGGACCGTGCGTTGGCCCGGCTGGTCCTGGCCGAGGACGAGCTGGACGCCTTCCGACGGGACCATCCGCTGGCCGCGGTCATGCCCGTCTTCAGCCGGTTGCTGGTGGAACCCAGCCACGAAGCGGGAATGCTGGTGGCCGTCGGGGACCAGCACGGTCGCCTGCTCTGGGTGGATGGCGACACCCGGCTGCGGGAACGCGCGGAGGGCATGATGTTCATGCCGGGCACCGACTGGTCCGAGGCATCCGTGGGCACCAGCGCCCCCGGCACCGCCCTCGCCCTGGGCCAAGGGGTCCAGATTGCCGGCGCCGAGCACTTCAGCAGGGCGGTCCATTCGTGGAGCTGTACCGCCGTTCCCATTCACGATCCCGATTCCGGCGCCGTCCTCGGCGTGGTGGATCTGACCGGCGGGGAGGAAGCCGCCGCCCCGCACACACTGTCGCTGGTCCGGGCGGCGGTGGCCGCGGCCGAGGCCGAGCTGCGGATCATCCGCCTGCAGGCGGCGCCCAGCGGCCGGCCCCGGCAACAGCCCGCCGGCCTCACCATCACGGGCCGGGACCACGGCCTACTGGAGCTGGCCGGCCGGCGGATCGAACTGTCCCAGCGGCACACCGAGATCCTCACCCTGATGGCCCTGCACCCGGCCGGTTTGACGGCCGAGCAGTTGGCCGACCGGCTCAACCCGCACGCCCGCGGCGCAACACTCCGGGCCGAGATGGTCCGGCTGCGCAAACTGCTGGCCGGCATCAGCCCGGCCGCGGTCCCCGAATCGCGGCCATACCGGCTGACGCAGCCGCTGGCCGTCGACGCCCAGCGGGCCCTGCAGTGCCTGGCCCGCGGCTCATACCGCCAAGCCCTCGAGCTCTACCAAGGCCAGATCATTCCGGGATCCGAGGCACCGGGCATCGTCGATTTCCGCCACTACGTCAGCGCCACGCTGCGCGAGTCGGTGCTCAGCAGTGCGTCGCCGGAAACGGTGATGCGCTACCTTCAGCTTCCCGAGGCGAAGAACGACGGCGATGCCTGGCACGCTGCGCTCCGCCTCCTGCCGCCGCGCTCACCGCGGCGGGCCGGCGTCGTTGCCCGCCTGGAGCAGTTGGAGGCCGGGGACAGCTGACCGGCTCAAACGGGTCTTGTCAGCTTCCCTCAACGCGGGCGGTCAGCGCACGACGCGGAACCGCAGGTGGGTCTCGCTGGCGTAGGCAGCCGTCTCCGCCCGCTCCAAATTGATGCGTTCGCCCAGCCCGCCGAAGAGCGAGATGCCGTCACCGAGCAGCATGGGCAGCACGTGCAGCTGAATCTCATCCACCAGCCCCAGCGTGAGGCACTGCCGCGAGATGCTGCCGCCCAACAGGCTGACGGTTTTATCGCCGGCGGCCTGCTTGGCGGCGTCAACCGCCTGTTTGATGTCGTCGACCACAAAGGTATACGTCGTCCCGTCTTTCTCGACGGATTCGTGCTCGCTATGCGTCATCAGGTAGACCGGCACTTTCAGCATGCCGCCGTACGGCAACTCACCTTCGTCGATGGTCTGCGTCTTGTTGGCGCCGCCCACCACCGCGCCTATCTCCTCCCAGATCTTCGTCATGACCGCCGAGTCCTCATCCGCAGCCTCCACATCGAACATCCAGTCAACGCCGCCCTCGGTGTCCGCCATAAAGCCGTCGAGGGTTACCGTCGCATGAATCATGACCTGTCCCATGAGCTTCTCCATTCGTTGACCGGTGTCCGTGGCGGCACCCCACCCGGAAAGAGCCGAGGTGGCCCCACGCTACCTTCGCGGAACCGATGCGTCCACGTTCAACCTGACGAGCCAGGCGGGCGGTAGCGGGCCGGATGCCCGGTGCAACCTCGATGCAACCTTGCCTTCCCTAGGCTCATCAGCACAGACAGTGCAGTCTGCCGGACCGGCGTGGTCCGGAACCGAAGCCGAAGGAGTCGAGATGACTGTTTACGCCCAGCCCGGAACCGAGGGATCACCGGTCAGCTTCAAGCAACGCTACGAGAACTGGATCGGCGGCGAATGGGTCGCCCCGGTAAAGAACCAGTACTTCGAGAACATCTCCCCCGTGACCGGCAAGCCGTTCTGCGAGGTGGCACGCGGCACCGCCGAAGACATCGACCTGGCTCTGGACGCCGCACACAAGGCGGCACCGTCCTGGGGCAAGACCTCGGTGGCGGACCGGGCAGCCGTGCTGAACCGGATCGCCGACCGGATCGAGGAGAACCTCGAACTGCTGGCCGTGGCGGAAACCTGGGACAACGGCAAGGCCGTCCGCGAGACGCTGGCGGCAGACATCCCGCTGGCCGCCGACCACTTCCGCTATTTCGCTTCCGCCATCCGCGCGCAGGAGGGCAGGCTCTCCCAGCTCGACGACGACACCACCGCCTACCACTACCATGAGCCGCTGGGTGTGGTCGGCCAGATCATTCCGTGGAATTTCCCCATCCTGATGGCCACCTGGAAGCTGGCGCCCGCGCTTGCGGCGGGCAACGCCGTCGTGCTTAAGCCTGCGGAGCAGACGCCCGCGTCCATCCTGGTGCTGATGGAACTGCTCGCAGACATCCTGCCGGCCGGCGTGGTCAACGTGGTCAACGGCTTCGGTGTGGAGGCCGGCAAGCCGCTCGCCTCCAGCCCGCGGATCCGCAAGATCGCCTTCACCGGCGAGACCACCACCGGCCGGCTGATCAGCCAGTACGCGTCCCAGAACCTGATCCCGGTGACCCTGGAGCTGGGCGGAAAGAGCCCGAACATCTTCTTCTCCGACGTGGCCTCCGAGAACGATGCGTTCTACGACAAGGCACTGGAGGGCTTCACGCTGTTCGCGTTCAACCAGGGCGAAGTCTGCACCTGCCCGTCCAGGGCGCTGGTGCAGGATTCCATCTACGACTCGTTCATGGCGGATGCACTGGCGCGGACCGAGGCGATCATCCAGGGCAACCCGCTGGACACGGACACCCAGATCGGCGCGCAGGCCTCCAACGACCAGCTGGAGAAGATCCTTTCCTACATGGACATTGGCAAGCAGGAGGGAGCGAAAGTCCTGACCGGCGGCGGGCGCAACATTCTGGACGGGGACCTGGCCGAGGGCTACTACGTGAAGCCGACCATCTTCGAGGGCGACAACAGCATGCGCATCTTCCAGGAGGAGATCTTCGGACCGGTGGTCTCGGTCACCCGGTTCGCCGGCTACGAGGAAGCCCTCGAGATCGCGAACGACACCCTCTACGGGCTGGGCGCCGGGGTGTGGAGCCGCAACGGAAACGTGGCCTACCGCGCCGGCCGCGAGATCCAGGCCGGCCGCGTGTGGGTGAACAACTACCACGCCTATCCGGCAGGGGCGGCGTTCGGCGGCTACAAGTCCTCCGGCATCGGGCGGGAAAACCACTCGATGATGCTGGACCACTACCAGCAGACCAAGAACCTGCTGGTCAGCTACAACGAGAACAAGCTCGGCTTCTTCTAGAGACAGGTCCGCTCATGGCGTCTGCTTCACCGCAGCCGGAGAGTGCAACCAGCCCGCCCGCTGCACACCACGAGGCGGCGCTCGAGGCCACGGCAGCGCTGCCCGGGGAGGATTTTTCCCGGGTAGCGCTCACCGGTCAGGCCGTCGGGTTGCTGCAGAAACTTTGGGAGACCCACGGTCCGCTGATGTTCCACCAATCCGGCGGCTGCTGCGACGGGTCCTCGCCGATGTGCTATCCGGCGGGCGAATTCCTCACCGCAGACGCGGACGTGCTGCTGGGAACGTTCGACCTGCCGGACCGCGGAAGCCTTGATTTCTGGATGTCGCGGGAACAGTTCGCGTACTGGAAGCACACGCATCTAACCGTGGACGTGGTGCAGGGGCGCGGCAGCGGTTTCTCCGTGGAGGCACCTGAGGGCAAGCGCTTCCTGATCCGCTCCCGGCTGTTCGACAGCTGAGTCTGTCGGGCGTCCTCGGCGCGCGGCCGCCTACCCTCGGGTGGGCGGCCGCGCGTTGCTGGTTTCGAGAGGGCTAGTTTTCGAAGAGGCAGAACGGATGGCCCGCCGGGTCGAAGTAAACGCGGACGTCGTCCTGCGGTTGAAAGGCCGCCGGCTCGGCGCCGGCTGCTTCCGCATGATCGCAGGCCATCGCCAAGTCATCGACCAGGATGTCCAGGTGCATCAACATCTGTTGCTCGCCGGGTTCCTCGGGCCAGACCGGCCGGCGGTAGTCGTTTTCCAGCTGGAAGGACAGTCCGGGGCCGCCACTCGGATTGACCAAGGTGACCCAGTCCGGCTCCTTGGTGCGAACCTCCCAGCCCAGAAGCCGGCCGTAGAAGTCCGCCAGGGCCAGCGGGTCGGGGGCGCCCAAGACGGTGGCGTGCAGCCGCAGCCCTCCGGTTCCGGGCATCGTGCCTCCTCTGCTCCGCCAGGCTGTTGCGCCGTCCGGTCATGCTACTGCGGCTGCGGCCCGGCGGCTAGCTGCCGGAGAGCACCTCGGCCAGCGCGCGCTCCCCGACCCCGCGCAGCAGTCGGTTGTCGTCGGAGGAGGTCAGCAGCGCCGTCGCCATCACCAACGCCCAGCCGCGGCCGCGCTGCCAGGTTTCCGGCGCCACAGCGGTACGCGATTCGACCGCAGCGATGAACTCCCGGCGTCCCGCGGCGTCGAACACCAGCCAGGCGGCGGCCAGATCCGTCGCCGGGTCGCCCGCGGTGATGTCGCCGAAGTCGATCACGGCGGCCAGCCGGGTGCCGTCCACCACCAGGTTGCCGGGGTGGAGGTCGCCGTGCAGCCACAGCGCCGGTCCGTCCCACGCCGGCAGCCCCGAGAGCTGGCGCCACAGCGCGGCGACGCGCTCTGTCTGCGGCACCGCGCCCGAATCCAGCCGCTGCAGGACGGCCGCGTTGCGCGCGGACAGCGGCACGCCGCGGACCGGATTCAGCGGCGCGCCGGACGGGGCAGGTACGTGCAGCGCAGCCACGAATGCGGCCAGCCCGGGGGTCAGCGAACGCCGTTCCTCCGCGCGGAGGCGCCAAGCGGCCCGGCCTTCGAGCCACGGAACCACCGACCAGGACCAGGGATAGTACGACGACGGCTTGCCGCAGCGCACCGGGGCGGGCACGGCGACCGGCAGTTCCGGCGCCAGCGACGGCAACCACTGCTGTTCGTTCAACAGCAGGTCCGCTGCCGCCTCGCGACGCGGCAGCCGGATGGCCAGCTCGCCGCCGAGTTTGAACGTGACGTTGTCCCAGCCGTTGGCAACCCGGACCAGGGGCAGCCGGGCCAGGTCCGGAAACTGGTCGGCCAGCAACCGCTGCACCAAATCATTGGTGACGTCGATTTCCGCAGCGGGCATCAAGGCCATCTGGTTCCGTACTTCCTTCATTCGTGAGGCAAGGTCCCGCCAGCGGCGCGGGCGATTGCCTGCCGGATGATCTGATGCGGGGACTTCCATCAGATCATCCGGGAGCGCCCGGGGCCAGCCGGACACGCCTGCCCGCTCGAGGACCGCAAAGACAACGCCCCCGCCGGTCATGGCAGGGGCGTCATCTACATCGGGTTTTGCCCGTGGATCCGCTAAGTCAGCGGCGTGGGGCCAATATCGGTGCCGGCGGGCGTGCCCCTGCGTGCGGGGTTGCCGCGCCGGGGCACAGGGCCGATATCGGCGCGGGACGAGCCAGGAGCAATACTCTGCACTTGTTCTCTCCCGACTAACCCTGAACGCCGAGGCGTTCGAAAATGAGTTCACGGACGCGGCCGGCGTCGGCTTGCCCGCGGGTCGCCTTCATGACACCGCCGACAATGGCTCCGGCGGCCTGGACCTTGCCGCCACGGATCTTCTCCGCAACCTCCGGCTGGGCCGCCAGCGCCGCGTCGATCGCTTCCAGCAGCGCCGAATCGTCGGAAACCACGGCCAGGCCGCGGTTCTCCACGACCTCTTCCGGGCTGCCTTCACCGGCGAGCACGCCGTCCAGCACCTGGCGGGCCAGCTTGTCGTTGATCTTTCCGGCCTGCACCAGGCGGTCCAGTTCCACCACCGTCTGCGGGCTCACGCCCAACTCCGACGGTTCTACTTCGGCTTCCTTGGCACGGCGGGAGATCTCGCCCATCCACCACTTGCGCGCCACCGCTGCGGAGGCACCGGCGGCGATGGTCTCCTCGATCGAATCCATCACGCCGGCGTTGACCACGTCGCGGAACTCGGCGTCCGCGTAACCCCAGTCGGCCTTCAGCCGCTTGCGCCGTTCGGCCGGGGGCTCCGGCAGCCGGGCACGGAGTTCCTCGATCCACGCTTCGGTGGTGACCACGGGCACCAGGTCCGGCTCCGGGAAGTAACGGTAGTCGTCGGCATCCGACTTCGGCCGACCGGAGGTGGTGGACCGGGTGTCTTCATGCCAGTGGCGGGTCTCCTGGACAACCTTCTGCCCGGATTCCAGCACCGCGGCGTGGCGCTGGATCTCGAAATAGACCGCACGTTCCACCGCACGCAGCGAGTTCACATTCTTGGTCTCGGACCGGGTGCCGAACTGCGTGGCGCCCTTCGGCATCAGGGACACGTTGGCGTCGCAGCGGACGTTGCCGCGTTCCATTTTGGCATCCGAGACGCCCAGGTTCTTGACGATCTCGCGGACGGCGGCCACGTAGGCGCGGGCCAGTTCGGGAGCACGGGAGCCGGCTCCGACGATCGGCTTGGTGACAATCTCCACCAGCGGCACGCCGGCGCGGTTGTAGTCCACCAGCGAGTACTCGGCGCCCTGGATGCGTCCGGTGGCGCCGCCCATGTGGGTGAGCTTGCCGGCGTCCTCTTCCATGTGGGCGCGTTCAATCTCCACGCGGAACACTTCGCCGTCTTCCAGCTCGATGTCCAGGTACCCGTCGTAGCAGATCGGGTCCTCGTACTGGGAGGTCTGGAAGTTCTTCGGGGTGTCCGGGTAGAAGTAGTTCTTCCGGGCGAAGAAGCACGACTCGGCGATCTTGCAGTTCAGCGCCAGCCCGATCATGATCGAGTACTCCACCGCCGACTTGTTGACCACCGGCAACACGCCGGGCAGGCCAAGGTCCACCGGCGACACGTTCGTGTTCGGTATATCGCCGAACGCGTTCGGAGCGGCCGAGAACATTTTCGTCTTCGTGTTCAGCTCAACGTGGACCTCGAAGCCGAGGACCGGATCGTACTTCTCCATCGCCTCATCGAAGGCGACCAGTTCTTGTGTTGCAGCCATTTACTTCACACCTCCGAGAGCGGGAGCCTGAGCCAGCAGCGGGCCGCCCCATGTGGCTTCCAACAGGTTTTCGAGGCCGGCGCCGGCGCGGTACAGGCGGGCATCTTCACGGGCCGGGGCCAGGAACTGGATGCCCACCGGCAGGCCGTCGGCCAGGCCGCCGGGCACCGAAATGCCCGGGACACCGGCCAGGTTTGCCGGAATGGTGGCCACGTCGTTGAGATACATGGCCATCGGATCGTCCAGCTTTTCGCCCAGTTTGAAGGCGGTGGTCGGAGCGGTCGGCGAGATCAGCACGTCCGCGGTTTCAAACGCGGCAGCGAAGTCGCGCTGCACCAGAGTGCGGACCTTCTGCGCCGAGCCGTAGTACGCGTCGTAGTAGCCCGCGGACAGGGCGTAGGTGCCCAGGATGATGCGGCGCTTGACCTCGTCGCCGAAGCCGGCGGCGCGGGTGGCACCCATCACGCGTTCGATGGTCAGCGAGCCGTCTTCCGGCAGCACCCGGTGCCCGTAGCGGACTCCGTCGTACTTGGCCAGGTTGGAGGAGGCCTCCGAGGGCATGACCAGGTAGTAGGCGCCCAGCGCGTACTTGAAGTTCGGGCAGGACACTTCCACCACGTCGGCGCCGGCGCCGCGCAGCAGCTCAAGTGCCTCGTCGAAGCGGGCCTGCACGCCGGCGGAGTAACCCTCGCCCTGCAGTTCCTTGATCACGCCGATGCGCATGCCGCGCACGTCGCCGCTGCGGGCGGCCTCGACCAGCGCACACACCGGATCGGTCAGCGAGGTGGAGTCGGCCGGGTCGTGCCCGCCGATCACCTCGTGCAGCAGTGCAGCATCCAGCACGGTCCGGGTGACCGGCCCGATCTGGTCGAGTGAGGAGGCCATCGCGATGGCGCCGTAGCGGGAGACTCCGCCGTAGGTCGGCTTCACGCCCACCGAACCGGTCACCGCGGCTGGCTGCCGGATCGAGCCGCCGGTGTCAGTGCCCAGCGCCAGCGGGGCCTCGAAGGCCGATACCGCAGCCGCGGAACCGCCGCCGGAGCCGCCCGGGATGCGCTCCAGGTCCCAAGGGTTGCGGGTGGGGCCGAAGGCCGAGTGCTCGGTGGAGGAACCCATGGCGAATTCGTCCAGGTTGGTCTTGCCCAGCATCGGCATCCGCGCCGCCCGGATCTTCTTGATCACGGTGGCGTCATACGGGCTCATCCAGCCCTCGAGCATCTTAGAGCCGGCGGTGGTGGGCTGGCCCACGGTGACGATCAGGTCCTTGATCGCAATCGGGACACCGGCCAGGGCGTGCAGCTCTTCGCCGGCGGCGCGGGCCTTGTCCACGTCGGCGGCGACGGCGAGTGCCTCGTCGGTGTTCACGTGCAGGAAGGCGTTGACGTCGCCGTCGACTGCGGCAATGCGGTCCAGGTGTGCCTGGGTCACCTCGGTCGAGGACACCTCGGATGCGGCCAGCAGGTCCGCCAGCATCGCGGCGCTGTGGTTAATCAGTTCACTCATCGGTGCCTCTTACTCCTCGTCCAGGATCGCCGGAACCTTGAACCGGCCGTCGGCCGCGTCCGGCGCGTTCGCCAGTGCCAGTTCCTGGCTCAGGGTCTCGCCCACGACGTCCTCGCGGAACACGTTGGTCAGCGGGATCGGATGTGAGGTCGCCGGTACCTCGGGCCGGGCAACTTCCTGGACGGACTTGATCGAATCGACAATAACGTCGAGTTCTCCGGCCATCTTGTCCAGTTCTTCGGCGGTCATCTCAATGTGGGCCAGGCGCGCCAGATGCGCCACCGCCGCACGATTGATCTCAGACATGAGTCTCCTACGCGGATGGATTGCTTTTCCTGTTCAGTCTACCGGCGCGGGAAGGTCCGGAGTCGCCAAGACGGCGGGGGCGATCCGGACCGCGGGGACTTGTGACCACGTTGACTGCCGTCTGCCCAGTGCTTAGACTTTCGCCCCATCCACGGCGAGGAGGCCCAATGCGTCCGGCTCAACTGGCAGCAGCAGCCCTGGCCGTCCTGCTGCTCTCGTCCTGCAGCAGCCTGCCGCCAAGCTCACCCGCTGCCACGCCGCCGGCCACCGGCGGCGGCACGGCGAGCCAGCCGGCGACCGCCTCGGCTCCGGCCACTCAGGCAGATCCCTCCGGCACGGCAGTGGAATTCGCGGCGGCCGGAGATTTCGGCGACGGACAGGCGGCCGCGGAGGTGCTGGACGCGATGGCGGGCAGCAAGGCACAGTTTGGCCTGGCGCTCGGGGACCTGTCTTATGGAAGCCCCGGTAAAGAATCGGCGTGGTGCAGCTTCGTCGCCGACCACTTGGGGCCGGATATTCCCCTGCAGTTGCTCTCCGGTAACCACGAAAGCGACGGCCGGAACGGTTCCATCGATGCCTTCGCGGCCTGCCTGCCTCCGCGTTTGCCCGGCGCTCACGGCGTCTACGGCCGCCAATGGTTCGTCGATCTCCCGCAGCGGGATCCGGTGCTGCGGCTGATCATGATTTCGCCGGGCTTGGATTTTGCCGATTCGGGCCGCTGGGACTACGTGCCCGGAAACGAGCACTACGACTGGACGGCCACCGCCATAGACTCCGCCCGTGACGCGGGCATTCCGTGGGTGGTGGTTGCCTCGCACCTGCCCTGCCAGACAATGGGCCGCTACGACTGCGAGCCGGGCCCGGCCGTGACGAATCTGCTGCTGGACAGAAAGGTGGATCTGGTGCTTCACGGCCACGAACATCTCTACCAGCGCACGCACCAACTCTCTCTTGGCCCTGGCTGTCCGTCGCTGCTGCCCGCCCACAGTGCCGCAGCTTGCATTGCCGACACCGATTCCGACTTCGTGTCCGGTTCCGGAACGGTCTTCGCGACCGTCGGCACCGGTGGACGGCCGCTGCGCGACGTCAACGCCTCGGACGTCGAGGCGCGGTACTTCGCCGCCTACTCCGGGAAGAACGAGGACCCCACGCATGGGTTCCTGAAGATCCGGGTGACCGGTGACGCGCTCCGGGCCGAGTTCGTCCGTGCCGGCGGCGGGAATTTCGCCGACTCCTTCACGCTGCATCGGCGCTGAGCGCGCACCGTGCCCGCCGCGGGCGGCGCTGCGGCGGGCTACAGCCCCTTGACGAAGACCAGCAGCCGGATATCCGTGCCTGGCACCGGCCAATCCCGCTCCGGCACGCGGTCGAATCCCAGTGATTCATACAGCCGGTGGGCCGCGGTCCAGTCGCTGCCGGTGGTCAGGCTGACCGCGTCAATCCCCTCCAGGGTGCGGGCATGGGCCACGATCGCCTCCACCAGCGCCCTCCCAACGCCGGAGCGCTGCAGCCCCGGATCGACCGCCAGCATCCGGAACTCCAGCTCACCCTCCCGGGCAATGTCCGCGTACTCGCCGCCGGCCCGGGCCAGCGTCACCGCGCCGGCGACTTGCCCACCGCGCTCGGCCACCCACACCTCGGCCCGCGCGGCCCGGTGGGCCACGTCGGAGACGTGGACCAGGTACGGGTGGTCGGCGGCCGGAAAATGGCCCGCGGCCAGGTAGGCCTCGCGCGTCAGGCGCGCTACGTCGTCGTAATCAGCTGCGGTGGCAGGGCGGATGGTGATGTGCATGTGCTGGGGCGGGTCCTCGCGGAAAGGGGGAAGCACGACGGCGGTGCGTGCCTTACCAGTTTCGCGCACCGCGGGCGGTGTGCGCCAATGCGGCCGTCCGTCCCGGTTCAGCCCGGCTGCGGGTCGGAGATGTGCCCGGGCCGCTGCTCGGGCCGGTCGCCGCGCCGCGGCCCCGCCGGCGGGTCAGGCAGCGGCAGCAATTCGGGATTGACCTGCCGCTGCAGGGCTGCCAGTGCCTCGGCGGGCAGGGCCAAGAGTCCGTCCAGCTCCTTGCGTGCCCGGCTGTAGGCCAGCTGCCGCTCGGCCGGTGTGGCGGCCCGGTCCACCGCGATGGTCAGCAGCCGGCGGGCGGTGTTCAGCCGCAGCCGTTCGGGCCCGCTGAAGTGCTGGTCCCGGATCCGGCGGGCCTCGCGTTCGGCGATGTCGAAGGCCACCTCAAAGGCGCGCACCGCCTCGCGGTATTCGCGCAGCCGCTCGTCGGTGGAGATTTCCGCCGCGGTGACCGGGAGCAGCCCGTCTGCGGTCCGCTTGGCGCGCAGGAATGCCACGGTGAGCGGTTCACGCACATCTGACATCATCGGGTAGTCGATCAGTTTCGCTACGTCCAGCTCATAGTCCAGCCAGCGGACGTTGACCGCGTGATGGTCCGCCATCAGTTTCTCGGTATCACGAAGCCGCTGCTGGTGGGCGGCAGCGGCGGCATGCCGTCGGTCCGCCTCGCGCCGGGCCGCCTCCGACCATGCACTGTCGCGGCGCTGGCCACCCGCCCGGTTCCTGGCCTGCTGGCGCCTGGCTCGCTTGGCGTGCTGGCCCATGCCGGAGACCACGGCGAAGCCTACCCAGATGAACCACCAGGGAAAACCATCGGCGAAGAACTCGTTCATGGCCGCTCCACACGTCCATGCTCCCATGGCCGGTGACGCGAGTCACGCCCACGCTTCCGGTTCTGCCCGGGCGGCGCACGCCGGCGCCGACCAGGCTCCGGACCGGAACTGTCCCGGGTTACCCGTTGGCGGGTCCCCGGCGGTAGGCGCTGCCGTCCGGCTCGCGGATCAGGAAACCGTAGTCCACCATGGCGCGCCGGAGCATCGGCACGTCGGTAGTGAACTCGGCCAGCCTGGCGTTCAGTTCCTTTTCGGCCATCGTTTCCCCGGCCGCGATGACGCTGTCGCGGAGGTAGCCCAGCAGTTCCAGCCGGTCGGCCGCGCGGTGCGGCAGCACCACCAGGCCGCCGGCCAGGAAGCGTTCCGGTCCGGTCGGCTCTGGCGTCCGTGCCGCCGCCAGCGCCGCCTTGAAGACGTCCGGAGCAACGGCGAGGGCACCGCCGTCGTCCCTCACCAAACCGGAGGCGAGCAGCTTCTGCCGTTCCTTGGCGGTCATCTCGGGCCGCTGGCCCAGCACCAGGGCCGCGTAGAGTCCACGCAGCCGATGGCTGGCGAGGGTGGAGAGGATTTGCTGCCAGCTGGTCTCGGCAGGCTGCTCCGCCGTCATGGCGCGCCGGTTTCCAGCAATCGGCGGAAGCCGTCCTCGTCCAGAACGGTCAGGCCCAGGGATTCGGCCTTGTCCAGTTTGGTGCCGGCGTTCTCGCCGGCCACCACGTAGCTGGTGTTCTTCGAGACGGATCCGGACGCCTTGCCGCCGCGGATGATGATCGCTTCCTTGGCCTCGTCGCGGCTGAAGTTGGGCAATGTGCCGGTCACCACCACGGTCATCCCCTCCAGCGTGCGCGGCGTGCTCTCGTCCACCTCGTCGGCCATCCGCACGCCGGCCGCGGCCCACGCATCGACGATCTCGCCATGCCAGTCCACCGCGAACCACTCCTTCAAGGCGGCCGCGATGGTGGGCCCGACGCCGTCCACGTGCGCCAACTGTTCCTCGCTGGCGGCCCGGATGGCCTCCATCGATCCGAAGGCGGTGGCCAGGGCACGCGAGGCGGTGGGCCCGACATGCCGGATGGACAACGCGACCAGCACGCGCCAGAGCGGCTGGGCTTTGGCTTTCTGGAGTTCCTCGAAAAGCTTCTTGGTGTTGGCCGTGGGGACCGAGGGCTTCTTCGGGGTGCCCTTCGTATAGAAGTAGGGCACCAACTCCATCTCGCCGGTTGGCACGCCCTTGGTCTTCTTCTCGCGGAGGATCCGCACGTCTGCCAGGTCCTCGGGCTTGAGGCTGAAGATCCCTGCCTCGTTGGCGAGCGGAGCCTGCTCGGGTTCGGCCGGGCGGGTCAGCGCCAGCGCCGCCTCGTAGCCCAGCGCCTCGATGTCGAAGGCCCCGCGGCCGGCCAGGTGCGCCACCCGTTCGGTCAGCTGAGCCGGGCAGGACTCGGCGTTCGGGCAGCGCAGATCGACGTCGCCCTCCTTGCCGGGGGCAAGCGGCGTGCCGCAGGAGGGGCAGTCGGTGGGCATGACGAAGTCGCGGACCGGCGGTTCCTGTGCCTCACGCAGCGCCATCACCGGGCCGACGATCTCCGGGATCACGTCGCCGGCCTTGCGCAGCACCACGATGTCGCCGATCTTCACGCCCTTGGCCTTGACCACGTCCTGGTTGTGCAGGGTGGCCATCTCCACGGTGGAGCCGGCGACCTTCACCGGTTCCATCACGCCGTAGGGAGTGACCCGTCCGGTGCGGCCCACGTTCACGCGGATGTCCAGCAGTTTGGTGTGGACCTCTTCCGGCGGGTACTTGTAGGCCACGGACCAGCGCGGCACACGCGAGGTGTGGCCGAGCGCGCGTTGCAGGCCGAAATCGTCCACCTTGACCACAATGCCGTCGATTTCGTGCAGCAGGTCGTGGCGGTGCTCGCCGTAGTGCTCGATGAAGGCGAGCACGTCGTCCAAGCTGTCCACCACTTTGAAGTAGGGACTGGTGGGCAGCCCCCAGCCGCTCAGCAGGCCGTAGGTG
Organism: Arthrobacter sp. NPDC089319; assembly: GCF_040684925.1. NCBI lineage: Bacteria > Bacillati > Actinomycetota > Actinomycetes > Micrococcales > Micrococcaceae > Arthrobacter > Arthrobacter sp. NPDC089319. The sequence goes on from NZ_JBFBGZ010000009.1 coordinate 70,767, forward strand.
TCCGATTGGCTTTCCGCGTCCAGGCCTTCGCGGGCACCGATCCCGTGCACGAACATGTGCAGCGGCCGCTCCGCCGTCACCTTCGGGTCCTTCTGGCGCAGCGAGCCGGCCGCGGAGTTGCGCGGGTTGGCGAACGGCGCCTTGCCGGCCTCAACCATCCGTTCGTTCAGGGCCAGGAAGTCTTTGGTGGGGATGAAGATTTCGCCGCGGATTTCCACTTCGGCCGGAAAGTTGCTGCCGGTGAGCTTGCGCGGAATGTCCCCAATGGTCAGCACATTGTGGGTAATGTCTTCGCCGGTGGTGCCGTCGCCGCGGGTGGCGGCACGGACCAGTTCGCCGTTGCGGTAGAGCAGGTTCACCGCCAGTCCGTCGATCTTCACTTCGCTGAGCCAGCGCAGTTTCCTGCCGTTGCCCAGATTCGCCACGGAGGCGGTGGCACGGTCCACCCAGGCCTTCAGCTCGTCCAGCGAGAAGACGTCCTCCAGCGAATACATCCGCTGCAGGTGCTCCACCGGGGCGAAGGCCGCGGAGACCTCGCCGCCGACTTCCTGGGTGGGCGAGTCGTTGGCCACCAGTTCCGGATGCAGCGCCTCGATTTCTTCCAGCCGGCGGTACAGCGCGTCGAACTCGGCATCCGAGACCAGCGGGGCGTCCTCGTTGTAGTACGCGTAGCGGTATTTGCGGACGTTCTCGGTCAGCTGCTCGTATTCGTCCCGGATCTCGTCGCTCGGGATTTCGCTGGCGGGTGTTTCAACTGTGCTCACCTGACTATCTTGCCCCAGGCGCCAAGATCAGGCGACGACGGCGGTGCCCGGCGGGCGGGGCACGTTGCGTTCAGTCCTCGGCATCCAACTGCTCGTCGAGCAGCGGCAGGTCAGCCGCAGTGACCAGATGGGAGGTCACAGCGTGCTCGACCAGTCGTGCACGCCGGTTGGTGGCGAGCTTGCCGCCGCCGCCGCGCAGCCCGGCGACGCCCACCCGGTCCAACTTGTCGCAGACGTTGTCCAGCTTGCGGTTGAACTTGGTCAGCGGCCAGCCCAGCCGTGCGGCTGCCTGCGACGACGACGGAATCGAACTCAGCCCGGTGCCGTCGCGCTTGAGCATCGGCTCGGCCAGGGCCAGGATCAGCGCCTTTTGCGAGTCGGTGAAGATCACCGGGCCGATGGTGGTCTCCCCCACCGCGTCCGTGTCCCGGTGTTCCTGCCGGAAAGACGGGGTCTTGACGTGGACGGACAGCTCGTAGGTAGTCGGTCCGGCGGTGAAGACGATATTCGTCAGGCTGAAGACCAGCGGGATCCGTGCGCCTGGCGCCAACCATGCCTGCATGCCGCCGGTGGAATCGGCCACGGTGGCGGAGATCAGGGAGCCGACGTTGGCCAGCCACCAGATCTCGTCGTAGTGCGCGATCTGGAGGAACTTGCGGTGCAGGTACGGATTATCGTCGATCTCCAGATCGCCCTCGCGCCCAATGGTGAACACGTCATCGTCTTTGGGCTCATACCACTCCCCGCAGAACTCAATGCTCACATCCGCCACCGGAAGCCCCCTGTATGTTGTGTTGCCCGAACGGGTCGACGCGAGTTGATCGTTTCATGCACCCGCCTTCCTACTCTATTCCAGCGGGCACGTGGCTATTCGTCGGCGCAGCCGCGGACCGGATCCGAGGCCCGGCCGTTCGCCCGTACCACCACGACTTCGATGCAGGTCCGGTCGTTTTCCGCCAGCGGCAACGCCGCCTTGGGTTCGCCGGTGCGTTCAGGCTCGCCCTGGCCCAGTGCGGTGACGGGCGTCCAGATGAACAAGTCGTCGTCGCGCGGGTCCGGATTGGTCCAGCTGAAGACGGCTTCGCTTCCCTGGACCCGGCCGTCCAGGTCCTCCGGCGGCACCACGTTGCCGGACAGGCCTTCCAACGCATTGGCCGGCGCCCGGCTGACCGGCGCATCGGGCTCGGCGGCCTCGGGCGCCGGCCCGTTCAGCACAAAGATGGCGCCGGCAGCTACGGCCACTGCGGCAAGCGCCCCGGCCGCCCAGGCCCAGAGAGGGCGGCGAGCGCCGGCGCCGGAATCCGTCCACTGGTCTTGCTCCGAGTCCCTCAGGACGGTGGAGACGTCCGGCTCCAGTTCCAGGCGCCGTTCGTCCGGCCGTGCGGGCAGCCGCTCGGTGCGCTCCGGGAAGACGGACCCGGCCGCGGGCGGCGCCGCGGTGGGGTCAATCGAGACGATCCCGCGGACCCGGGTCGCTTCGCCGTCGTCGGGGTCGCCCTCGCCCGCGGTGGGCGCGTCCTCCAGCACTTCGAACGGGGTGACCGACAGGTTCAGTTCGGCCTGGACCCGCTGCAGGGACAGCGCGAAGGCGTGCGCGGATTTGAACCGCGAGCCCGGGGACTTGGCCATCGCGGTGGCCAGGGCCAGTTCCAGCGAGGCCGGCACATCGGCACGGCGCAGCGGCGGCAGCGGTGCATGGGCAATGCGGTCCATCAGCTCGCGCTGCGAGTTGCTGCCGCCGGGCTGCATGAATGGGGAGCGCCCGGCCAGCAGCGTGTAAACCGTGGCGCCCAAGGCCCAGATATCGCTGCGGGTGCCGTTGCCGGCGTCGCCCTTGAAGGCTTCCGGCGGCGACCACGGAATGGACATGCCGGCGTCGCTGTCTGCGGCGTCGGTGCTGGAGGAGATGCCGAAGTCGGTCAGTGCCGGCCGGCTGTAGTCGGTGACCAGGATGTTGGCCGGTTTGATGTCGCGGTGCGCGATTCCCGCCCGGTGTGCGGTTTCCACGGCGGAGGCCACCTGGATGCCCAGGGTCAGGACCTCGTCCACGCCCAGCGGCCCTTGGCGGTAGCGCGTTTCCAAGCTGGGCCGCGAGCAGTACTCCATCGCCAGGTAGGAATGTCCGTCGGCGGTGAGGTTGGCCTCGTAAATCGTGACGATGAACGGGTGCGTGGACAGCTGCGCCATCAGATTCGCCTCGGATTCGAAGCGGCGGCGCGCATCCTCGGTCCTCAGCCCGGACAGCAGCACCTTGACGGCCACCCGGCGCTTGGGCCGGTCCTGTTCGTAAAGATAGACGTCGGAGAAGCCGCCCGAGCCAAGCAGCCGGACATACCGGTAACCGTCGATGTTCGGCGGCGGCGCGGGCGGACGCTTCACGCTCACGGAAGGTCCTCGAAGCGCAGCGAAATTCCGTCGCCCAGGTCAGCGATGTCGCCGTCCAGCAGCATGACCGCTTCTCCATGGCCCAGCCGCCGCGGAGCCTGCCGGCCGCGCAGCAGCACCGTGCCGTTGGTGGACTTCAGGTCCGCCAGGATCACATGCCAGCCTTCCAGCCTGACTTCCACGTGCGAACGCGAGATATCCCCGCTGGTGCTGTGCACCGGAACCAGCCGCGGCATCACGCTGCCCTGGACCCGGTTGGCCGAAGGCTGCCGCCCCACAATGACCGGCCGGTCCAGTTCCACCACGTCGCCGGTGGAGACCCGCATCCGCCCGAGTACCGGCCGTTGCACCTCCTGGGCGTCCTCGTCCAGCGAAGCACCGCAGAGGGCGCAGGCGGAACTGGTCGGTGGGTTGGCGTGGCCGGCCGGGCACATCCGGGCCAGCACCACCGGCGCGGTGCTCGGCGCCGGCGCCGGGACGGCGGCCGCGGGCGCGGTCGGAACATCGGGCAGGTCGCTGCGCATCAGCGTCTGCCCGTCATGGTCGCCCTCCTCGAACCCGGCAGGCTGCGGTTCCGGGGCCGCCGGTGCCGCGGCACCCGCGGAAGCGGAACGCGTCAGCCAGGGCACGGCGTCGATCAGGTCCGCCGGTTGGGCAGGCTTCCCGGCTGTCCGGCCCGCCGGAACATTCGGTGCGACGGCGGCGCGCCCCCGGGCGGCGGACTGCTGCTGCGGTGCAGTGGGCAAATTGGCCCGTTGCGCGGCGGCATGGACAACAGTTTGGTCCAGGTCGTCAACGGCCGCCCCGGCGTCCGGTTCGGTCTGGCCGCCGGCCGGCTCCTCGTCCGCGGAGACTGGATCGCCCGCGGCGGGAGCGTCGTCGTCGTGCTCATCCTCCGGCACGTAGATGCCGGTCAGTTCCAAGTTTTCGGACACCCCGGGCACGGCAGGAGGGCGCGCCGGTTCGACGGCTTCGCTCTGCCGCGCCGAATTGACGGTTTCGGTGCGCCGCGCCGGTGCCGCGGCAGCGCTGACGCCGACAGCCCGGGCAGCGGAAGCAACCTGTCCCTCAGGCTCCGGTGCCCCAACGGGAACCGCGCCCAGCCGAAGCGTTCCCAGCTGCACGGCGCCGGCGCGCAGCGGCAGCCACGGTCCCTGCTGGTCTGCCGAACCGGGCCCACCGGATCCGGCCGCAACTCTCACGCTGTCGGAGGCCAGCCGCCCTTCGGTCCAGCTGGAGACTCCGTGCCCGCTCAGTTCCCGACCGTCCGAATCCGCGGACACCACCACGTCTCCGCGGAGCACCGCGTGGATGCCGTCGGTGGTGGAGACGATGCCGAATTGGGGCATGGCGGACAGATTCGCGCCGCAGCCGGTAACGACGGTGCCCAGCAACGACTCGAGGGTGGCGCCGGACTCCAGCGCCTGCCAGAGCTGCTGCACCAAATCATCGGCGGCACCCGGTTCCAGAAGCACGGCGGTGCCGCCGCTAACCAGGCCGATCCAACTCCCCGGGCTGTACGTCTGGCCCGTCACCGGTCATCCTCCTCCGGGGCCTGCTCTCCGGGCGCCGCCAGCCGGGGCAGCGTCGTCGTATCCTCCTGCCGCGGCGCGGTCGAGGCGTCCTCCGGGTCGCCCTGGAGGCCGCCGGCGTCGATCACCACCACGGTGATATTGTCCCGTCCGCCCGAACGCAAGGCCGCCTGGATCAGCGAATCGACCGCGTCCTGCGGCCGGGACAGCGAGGTGAGGATGGTGTAGATGTGGTCATTGCTGACCTCCGAGGTCAGCCCGTCGGAACAGATCATGATCCTGTCCCCCGGTTCCACCGGCACCATCCAAAAATCCGGCTGGTTGTCTTCGCCGGTGCCCAGCGCCCGGGTGACAACATGCCGGCGCGGATGCACCAGCGCCTCCTGGGCGGTGATCCGTCCGGCCTCCAGCAGTTCCTGCACCTCGGAGTGGTCCACGCTGATCTGTTCGAGCCTGCCATTGTGGAGCCGGTAGGTGCGGGAATCGCCCACATTGAACACCAGCCAGTAAGGCACGCCGCGTTCGGAGACCAGCGCCGCGCCGGACACCGTGGTCCCCGCCCGGGACGCCGCCGCGGCTCTGATCCGCGCGTCCGCCCGGGCAATCAGCTGTTCGAGCTCGTGCGCGCCCAGCTCGTGGCTGGCCACGTAGTCGCGCATCGTTTCCACGCAAATGCGGCTGGCCACTTCCCCGGCCTCATGCCCGCCCATCCCGTCGGCCACCACGAACATGGTGCCGTCGGCCAGATACGCATCCTCGTTCAGCATCCGCCGCAGTCCGCGGTCGGAGCCGGCGCCGACGTTGAGCCGGAGGGCCCCGGCGCCCGATGCCGCGCTCATGCCGCTCCGATGGTGAAGCTGCGGTCGCCGAACTCCACGGTGGCACCGGGAGCCGCTGCCACGGGTTCGCCCGGGGCCAGCTGCCGGCGGATGCCGTCGGCGCCGGTCACGGCGGTGCCGTTGGTGGAGTTCCGGTCGGTGACCCACACGGTGGCGCCGTCCGCGCGCAACAGCACGTGGGTCTTGGACACCGAGCGTCCCATGTCCGCGAAGTCGATCAGTTGGTCGATGTCTTCGCCGGCGGCTGCGGCCGGGTTGCGCCCGATCAGGGCCGTCGTTTCGAGTACCACATCGCGCCCGTCGTCGAAGGTAAGAGTGAATGGGCCCGCCTGCGTGCCGGACGCTCGGACCAAGGTGGCGGCGAACTCCTCATCTGGATGTTCGTCCGCGTTGACACCTTCCGCAGCAGCGCCCACCGCCGCTGTGCCTGCCGCTGCCGGTCCCGCCATGGCCAGGGCGTACGACGGGGCGGCCTCCCGGCTGTCCACGTCGCCGGGCACCGGTGCGGGCGGCGGCACAGCGATGGCAGGAGCCGCACGGGCAATTGGCGAAGCAACCGGTGCCGGTGCCGCATCCGGGCCGAAACCCGGGATCGCGGAAATGACGCCGGAAGGCTGCGGGGCTGCCTCCACCGGGGAGCCCCCGTGTGAATGGTGTCCGTGCGGGGCGGCCTCGGCAAAGCCGGCGTGCGCATCGGTGCCCTCAGGTGCAAAGGCCGCGGGCCCGTACAGTCCGCCGGTGGTCAGCGGGTCGCGGCCCTGCGCCACATCCAGCACCAAGGTTTTGGCCACCTTGTCGTGCCAGCCCTGCCGCTTGTGGTTCCGGTCCCACAGGTTGGAGACCACCACCACCATGGCGCCCACTGCCAGCACCAGAGAGCCGACGGCGATGATCAGGCCGCGCAGGAAGATGGCGCCCCAGCCGGCAGCATGGCCGTCCTCGTTGGCGGTGCGCAGACCCAGCACCAGGTTGCCGGGAGTCTTGCCGGTGGTCGCTTCCCAACCCCACAGCCACACGGTATAGGCCAGCGACAGCAGCGATGCCAGTCCGAGCCAGAGGAACAGTCCGCCCACCGCCGAGCCGGCCGCGGAGGCGCTGCCGGAGGCCGCGGCCTGCAGCACTGCGGGGACGCTGGCGGCGTAGGCGGCCAGCATCAGGACGGCCGGCGGAATCTTGTCGATCAGCCACGCCCCGAGCCGTTTTCCGGCCGAGGCGCTGACCAGATTCAGTCTTGCTGCCACGTGCTGCTCCCGCCTTGTTCCGACCGTCCGGCCTGTGAGTCTACTGTACGGATTCTAGCCGCGGCCGGTGCGCGGCCACGCTGCGCGAGCCGCCGCCTGGCGTCGGCCAGCAGCGAGCGCGGCGAGTATTTGGCCCGCTGCCGCTGCCAGAAACCCAGCGAGCCCTTCATCTCCGCCAGCGACTGGTCCACATGGTCCCAATACTGCTGCACCTGGACCTCCGTGGGCTCGGCGGCCCCGAAGATCGCGGCGTCGGCCCGCCGCGCCAGCAGCGTGGTGCCCGCCGCCGTCGTCGGGAATTGCTCCGCCAAGGCGGACGCGTGCTCACGCCGGGTGGCATTGGCGGCCGCCCGCGCCCCCATGTCGGTGGCCAGCGAGATCACTTCGCGCCAGCCGCCGCCCACCCGCTGGCTGGGCAGGCCTTCGCTGGACCGCCGCTTGCGTCGGCGCAGCTTCAGCCAGGCGATCAGCAACAGCGGCGCCAGCAACACTGCCAGCGGAATGGCGGCCAGCCCCGCCGCGGCGAAGAGCCAGCCCCACTGGTCCCAGAACGACTTGTCCTGCTGCTCGGCGTCCTGCGGTTCCGGGGCAGTGTCCGGCGGCAATTCGGCTGGTTCCTGCGGCGGGGGCGGCGGCTGCAGGACCTGCGGCTTCGGCGTGGATTTGGGCTCCTGCTGCGGCGGAGTCGGCTCGTTGTCCTCGTCCGGCGTGGGATCGAACGCGACCCACCCGGCATGTTCAAAGGCCACCTCCACCCAGACGTGCACGTCCTCGCCCTTGATCTGCACCGGCCCGGAGCCGGAGCGGCCGTCCTGCGGATCCGGGTAGAAGCCCATCACCACCCGCGCCGGGATGCCCAGGTGCCGGGACATCAGCGCCATCGCGACGGCGTACTGCTCGTCGTCGCCAATCATCTGTTCGGCATCCAGCAGTTGGATCATCCGCCCGGCGTGATGCCCGGAGAGGCTGCGGGCCTCGTCTTCCTTGCCGTTGCTGAAGAAACCGTTCTCGTGCAGGTTCCGCTCCAGCTGGCGGACCTGTTCGATCGGCACCGTCGCTTCGCCCACGAACTCGTTGGCCTTGGCCGCAATGATGTCCGGCACCCGGACCGGTTCCGGCAGGCGGACGGACGCGAAGTCGTACTGCGCCAGCTGGGCGTCTTCCCACCGGCCCAGGAACGTGGTCTCCACCGAGTAGCCGTCGCCCGATTGCAGGTAGCGAGTGGTCAGCGCGGTCTTCGAGTCGTCGTTGTAGAACAACGAGCCGCCCAGCTCGCCGGCCCGGTCGCCGTCGAACGCCATGCCGTTGATCCGCCCGCCGGCCGGCAGCCAGACGCCGTTGTAATCCTCGATCCGGATGTCCAGCCGCGCGTTGTCGCCGCTCACCGGGCCCAGCGATCCGGCGTCGCCCACCGGTGTGAAGTTGCCGCCGCTTTCCGGGTTGACGTTATACACGGTGCCGTCAAAGGTATCCAGCGCGGCCAACCGCACCCGCTGGCCCTCCGGCAGCCCGGCCACGGTGAACAGCGTCTCGTCGGGCCGATCCTTCACGTAGCCGCGGAAATCCATCAGCGGGCTTGGGTAGTCATAGAGATTGACCGGGGGTACGACGACGTCGCGCAGCACCTCGCGGTCGCCCCGCGCCGTGAGCGCGGGGCCGGCCAGCGCCGTCAAGATCACCGCGCCGGCCAGCATGCCGGCGCCCAGACCCAGCCTGCGCCGCAGCCCCGCCCGGTGCGCGGCGGGATCAGCCAACGCCGGGCTGGCCGCCACGCCGGCGGACGCATCGCCGCGGGCCAGGTGGCGGTGCCACGCCAGCCAGGCCGCCGATACCGCAACCAGCAGCACGCCGCGCAGCACCGGCAGCGCCGGGACGTCGGTGCCAAAGGCGATGCCGAGCAGGAAAAACGCCAGCACCGGCAGCAGCGGCCAGTACGGTCTGCGGACGCGCCATGCCAAGGTGCCCGCCAGCAGGGCCGAGGCCAACGCGCCGAGGAACGGCACTACCAGCATGCCGCCGGTGACTCCCACCGGCGGGGCAACGGTGAGGATGTCCTTCCACGCGAAAACGAAGCCGGTCAGCAGGGTGCGCAGGGACTCCAGCGACGGCAGCACACCACCGATGGCTGCGGTGGGCGCGGCGAAGGCGCTGCCGAACAGCAGGTAGGCGCCCAGCCCGGCGGTGGCCGTGGACAACAGGCCCAGGCGGTAGCGGGCGGAGGCCAGGGACAGCAGCAGTCCGACGACGATGCCGCCGAAACCCGCGGTCAGGTAACGTCCGTTGCCGCCAAAAACGTGGTGGAAGCCGGCCAATCCCAGGCCGAGCAGCAGCACCAGGACGGCGGCGTCGATGGCCAGCTGGCGTCCCGGCCGCGGCAGCCAGGCTGCCAGTCCCCCGGCGGTCTGCGGACGCCGCCGACGCGCGGCGGGCCGCCCGGCGTCGTTCTTTCCGTCCCCGGCCCTACGGCGCGCGCGGGTCGGCTGCCGGTCCGGTTGCGGAGCGTTTGAGCCGCCGTTCATGCGGCGGCCTTCCGAAGCACGATGGCCAGGTCGTCAAGGCTGGGCAGCGACAACACGGACAGGTCGCCGATGGTCGCCCGGGCGGCCTCGAGTCCGCCGCCGCAGCGGATGGCGAAGGCACGGATGCCGGCGGGTACAGCGGACGATGCCTGGCGCAGCTGGGTGGCCGTGACCCGGTCTCCGACGACCAGGAACATCACGGACGCGTTGGGCACGGCCTCGGCGGTACCGCGGGCCAATTCCACCGCGGTGGACCGCTGCGGCTTGCCTTCGATCCGGGTCATTTCATCCAGCAGGATGCGGCCGGTTTCGCTGCGCAGCGGGCCCCGCTGGGTCAGCACGCTCAGGTTGCGCTGCTCGCGGATGGCCTGCAGTCCAATGGAGGCGGCCACGGAGACGGCCAGCTCGAAGTCTTCCTCCGAGCTGTATTCCTCGGTATTGGTGGAGACCGCGACGGCCAAGTGCGCGCGGCGGGTTTCCTCGAACTGGCGCACCATCAGCGAATTGGTTCGCGCCGTCGTCTTCCAGTGGATGTACCGGCGGTCATCGCCGGGCACATAATCGCGCAGCGCGTGGAAGGAGACATCGGCGCTGGCCAGTTCCTTGGTGGGCAGGCCCTCGAGGTCGCGGATGAAGCCGGAGGCCGAGCTGCCCAGGGCCGTGGTGCGCGGATGCACGAACAGATCGGTCGGCTCGGTCCACATCATTTGGCGGCGCAGCAGGCCCAGCGGATCCTGTCGCACAGAGCGGACCGGGCCGACCACGATGACGGCGCGGCGCTGCGTGGGGATGGTGAACAGGTCCTCGTGCACCTGACCGGCCTTCATCCGCGGCAGCTGGAACACCGCCGTGGCCGCTCCCACCGGAAGCTCAAGCGCAGCAGGCAACAACGGCTTGTCCGCGGTGTTCGTCACGGCCACGCTGCCCACGGCCCGGTCGCCGACGGCAACCCTTGTGCGTGCCAGATCTAATTCAACCCCGTAGGAAGAACGGCCGAGGACAAAACCGATGGCCAGCAGCAGCAGGAACAGTCCCATCAGCGCCGCGATCTTGGCTTCCTGCCAGCCGAAGGCGGCTCCGAGCACCAGCAGCAGCAGCGTGCTGCCGGCCATCACCCAGCCGAGTGGACTGACCGTTTCCAGTACCGGCCGCAGGTAGCGCTCGGCGACATTCTTCGCCCGCTGCCAGCCCGGCTGCAGGTATTGCTGGGTGAGCGATGCTGCTTCGGTAGCCAGCGAGGCCGGATGCAGCAAGCTGGACCTGTCCGGGGCTGCCTTGCGGATTGTTTCGCTGAGGCCGCCGAGCCTTCGGGTCTGCCCTGTGTCCCGCTGAGTCTCCGTCTCCGTCATACAGACGGCTCCGGCGGGAATCGATTCTCCGGCACGGCCTTAGACCGTCACCCGCTGCTGCGGGGCCGGCACGTCGGCCAGTACCCGGGACATCACAGCCTCCGGCGTGGCGCCGGCGAACTCCGCCTCGGGGTCCATCACGAACCGGTGGTTCCAGACCACCGGAGCCAGTTCCTTGATGTCGTCCGGCAGCACGAAGTTGCGGCCCTGGGTTGCGGCCCAGACTTTGGCCGCACGGACCATCGCCAGGGCGCCGCGGACGCTCACACCCAGACGGGACTCGGCCGCATTGCGGGTTTCCTCGCACAGATGCGAGACGTACTCCAGCACCGAGGTGTCCACGTGGTTGGTGGCCGCCAGGTCCGCCATGTCCCGCACGGCCTGCGGGGTGATGATCGGTGTCAGCGCCGCGGACCGGTCGCGGGTGCTCGCGCCGCCCAGCAGTTCCACCGTGGACGCGCGGTCTGGGTAACCGATTGACGTTTTGATCAGGAAGCGGTCCAGCTGGGCCTCTGGCAGCCGGTAGGTACCGGCCTGCTCGATCGGGTTCTGCGTCGCGATGACCATGAAGGGCCGCCCGGCGTCGTAAGTCACGCCGTCCACCGTCACCCGGCCCTCTTCCATCACTTCCAGGAGCGCCGACTGGGTCTTCGGCGAGGCACGGTTGATCTCGTCCGCCAGCACCACCGTTGCGAAGATCGGGCCCTTGTGGAACTCGAACTTCTGCGTCTTCTGGTCATAGATCGTGATGCCCGTAACGTCGGAGGGCAGCAGATCCGGCGTGAACTGAATGCGCGAGTTCGAGCCCTGCACCGTGGCGGACAGCGACCGGGCCAGCATCGTCTTGCCCGTGCCCGGAGCATCCTCCAGCAGCACATGCCCCTCGGCCAGCATGGCGGTGAGCACCAGCCGCACCACCTGGTTCTTGCCCAGCACGGCCTGGCCCACATTGGCGGCCAGCTTCTCGAACGTCTCGGCGAACCACTCGGCCTGCTCGGAAGTCATCGTCATGCTGTTCTCGGTCTCTCTTCGTCGTGCATCGGTGTCAAAAGCCTTTAGTTACTTTACGGAGCGGGGGGGGGCATGTGCGCCAACTCCCGTACGCAGCTAACACTTTGGCATCCCGTCAGGCTGGGTAGATCCCAGGGATCGTCCGCCCCATTGAACATGGATGCCCTTGACCACGAGACCGTTGTTCTGGCTCCTCGCTGGCGTCGCAAAAACCTGCTGGTACCACTTGGTCTTGTCGTTGGCGACGATATAGCACTTGGCAGTGACGACTGTCCGGTCCTGGTCCTTCGTCTCTCCATGGGTATTAGCCCAGTGCTCGCCTGCGCAACTTCCACCGCTGAAGTTGAAGCTGGTGAGTGTTGAGTTTTCCATGCAGGTCCGCTGCCCGTTGTCCAACGACGTTATGGATCCGCCGACCGTCAACTCCCAGAGCTTGGGCACCGGTTTTGAACCGCTGGTAGCAGACGTACGTGCGACAGCACCGGCCTCATTACGGGAGTTAAACGACTGAACTTCGAAGGTCACCCGCTCTCCATACCCATCTGTGTTCACAGTCTTAGTGCCGGACTTACTCTCTTCCTGCCACTTACTTCCATTCACGCGGACCTGAATCCGGGCAACGTCGTGGCTGCCCTCCGCGGGGGCATTCCAACTGAAGCTCACGCTCTTCTGTTCCGGTGCACCGTTCTGTCCGGAGACGCTTGGCGTGCCTGGAACACCGTACGGTTTGACGTTCGCGGAGGCCGCGCTCGGAGCACTCGAGTAGCTCGCGCCGTCGCTGTTGGCCACGGTCGTGATGCGGACGTTGACGACCTTGCCGTTGGCGAAGCCGCCCACCTGCTGGCCGTTCGTGATGGCCATGGTCCGGCCGTCGCTGAAGGTCGCCCGGTAGCTGACTTCACCGGCCTGGGCGCCGTTGCGCTGCGCCGCGGTGAGCTCGTTGAAGGACACCGCCACCGATCGGCCGGCCCCGCCGGTCTGCGCTTCCTTCAGCGCAACACCAGTCGGTGCGTCCGGCGCACCGACCGCCCGGCGGGCGTTGGACTGCGGGCTGGCCTCGCCCGAGCCGGCCTTGTTCCGCGCCGTGACGGAGTAGGTGTAGGCGGTCTCCGAGTTGGGTGCGGTGACGGTTTGCGACGTCGCGTTCACCGCCGGGAAGGTCCGGGTCAGTGTCCCGCCTTGGTATTCGCGCACCGTGTAGTCAAGGATCTCGCCGCCGTTGTTGGACGGCGCCGCCCAGCTCACCTTCAACTGGCTCTGGTCGCCCACGGACTTGACCCGCTCGGTTGCCGGCGCAGTGGGCGCAGCCGGTGGCCCGGCGGGCACCTCGGGCGCCGAGTAGGCACTGAACTCGCTGGGCTCCGGAGCCCGGTTGTGCGCCTGCACGCGGACCTCATAGGCCTGGCCGTTTTCCAGCCCCTCCCACTGATAGCTGGTCCCGGTCAGGCCGGTCTTCTGCAGCTGGCCGTTCGGCGGTGCTGGCGAGATCTCCAGCGTGTAGCTCTCGATCACCGAGCCTTCGTTCTCGGGCGCGGTCCAGGAGACGCTCAGTGACTTGTCGCCGAACTTCAGCTGCGGTGCCGCGGGCGTTGCGGGCCGTACGTCGGGCCGCGCCACCGCGGACTCCGCAGACGGATCGGACCTGCCCACACTGTTCTCCGCCGTCACCGTGAAGGTGTATTCGACGTCGTTTTTCAAGCCGGTCAGCGTGCAGGTGGTGGTCGCGCACTGCTGGCTGAATCCCCCACCCGCAGCGTTCACGGTGTAGCCGATGATCTGGTCGCCGTTGTCGCTCGGCGCCGTCCAGGACAGCACCACGCTTTGGTTGCGGACTGAATCCACCAGCGGCGTGCTGGGCGCTTCCGGCCGGCCCTTGACCACCAGCACGATGTTCGCCGTCGCTTGCCGGCTGCCCTCGCGGGTCTTGTCCTCCACCGTGTATTCAACGTTCATGGTGCCGGAGAAATCTGCGCCGGGCGTCACAATGATCCGCTCGCCGTCAATCTCGGCGGTGCCACCGTTGCCGGCAACGACATTCACGATCGTCAGCGGCGTCTCCGGGAACGGATTGACGTCATTGGCCAGCACCTCCACCGGCAGGGCTTCGCCCTGCACCGCTTCCGGCACCTCGTCGTCGTTGGCCACCGGCAGCGGACGCGTGGATGCGGTCGCCGCCACCGTCACGCGGCTGCTCACCTTGTCCGAGCGGCCGTCGGTCACGGAGAAATTGACGACGCCGGTGGCTCCCGTTTCGATCTCGGCGTCCGCCGACACGCGCAGCACGCTGCCCTCCAGACGGACGTCGAAGCCTTCCGGCGTCCCGCCTTCCACGGCAAACTCCAACTTCTCCAGGTCCTCCGGGTTCGGGTCGCTGGCCAGCGGGCGCAGGTCGTAGCTCACGGCGTCTTCACCCTTGGCAACCTCCAGCGTTCCGGTGGTCAGCTCCGGCGGGAAATTCCGGTCCTCGTCCGGAATCACTTTGGTCATGATGGTCAGCGTGGACTTGAGCCCCTCCGGGTCGTCCGGGCCCGAGCCGTCGGTCACCTCAAACGTGATCGAGCCAAGGCCGGCATAGTCAATGTCCGCCTTGTAACTGAGCGTGCTCTCATCGGCCATCCACTCGTCGTCGCTGGTGCCGATCGCGCTGATGCGCTCCCCCTCAGTGATGCGCGGGGTGCGGCCCGGCCGCACCTCCACCAGTTCGGTCAGGTCCAGCCGCAGCTCGTCGCCGGCGGTGACGTCGCGCGGAGTGTTGTCCCGCAGCACGGGGTACTGCTCGCCCAGCGGCGGCACCCAAATGACCGCGGTGGCCTGCAGCCCGTCCACGTCCCGAACCGTGTACGGAATCAGCTGCACGTCCTCGGTCAGTTCCACGTTGACCTGGCCGTCGGCAACCGTCCGCGCCGTGGGGTAAGCGCCGTCGACGATGACTTCCAGCTCCTTGGCCACGCCGTCGGGATCCTCGTCGTTCTCCAAGACAGGGACGTCGACGGCGGTGCGCCCCTTGATGTCGGCCGATTCCACCCGGTCGTCGCGGGCCAGCGGCGCCTGCAGCGGCGCGTCAGGGTCCACTTGGACCGTCACAGTGCCCACTGCAGATCCGCCGCGGTCGTCGCCCACCGTGTACCGCGCGTTGACCGTGCCGGCTTCGGCAGGGGTGGTCAGGTAGACGCGGCCGTCTTCGGCCTTGGCGCCAATCGACTCCGGCTCGCCGACAACCTTGTCGGCATCCAGCACGAGCGCGTCGCCGTCCGGGTCGGAGTCGTTCTTCAGCACGTCCACGGCCACGGTCTTGCCCGGCCGGATCTTGATCCCGTCGTCGATCGCCACCGGGTTCTGGTTGCTGTCTTGGGCCGGGGCAATGCCCACCAGGACGGTGGCGGTATTGACTGCGCCCAGCCGGTCCTTGACCCGGTAGGTGAACGTGTCGGTCCCGGCGCCTTGTGCCGACGCCGTGTAGTCGATGTAGTTGGGTCCGGCCACCGCCGCGCCCTTATCGGGTGCTTTGTCGATACCCGTCAGGTAGACGGAGTCGCCGTCGGGATCGATGCCGTTGAGCGGGATCGGGATCCTGACCGTGGAACCTGCGATGGCCCGGGCTTCCTGGTTCTTGGGAGCAGGCTGGGAGTTGGATTCGTCGTCGCGCGGAATGATGTTGATCCGCAGCTGGGCGGAGTCCTTCTGGCCTCTGGTGTCTGCTACTTCATAGACCGCGTACACGGTTTTCGCCTGCTGCCCGGCGATGAAGCGCACTGTGTTCCCGGCGGTAAAGATCTGGCCGTCTGCAGGGTCCGGGGTTTCCGGAAGCTCGTCCGCCAGCGTCATCGTGTCGCCGTTGGGATGGGTGTCGTTCGCCAGCACGTCCACGGTCACCACATCGCCGGCACGCACGGTGGCGGTATCGGCTTCGGCCTGCGGCGGCAGCAGCTTCTTTGTGCCCTCCACGGAGATCACGCTGACTTCGCCCGTGGCCGAGGCGGCGCCGTTGGAGACGGTGTAGCCGATGGTGGTCTGCTGATGCAGTCCCTTCACATCGGAGATGCGCAGAATGTTGTGGTCCAGCACCTCGACGGCGACCGGCGCGCCATCCGCTTCCACCGAGGTGACCACCAAGACGCCGCCGGTAGGGTCGGCGTCGTTGGCCAGCACATCCACCAGCACCTGGCCGTTCTGCGGCAGCAGGGCCACGTCCCGCACAGCCACTGGGGCGCCGTCGCCTTTGTCTTCGGTCGCGTCGATCCGGATCAGGCCGGTGGTGCTGGACGGGCCGTTGGTGACCAGATAGGTGAAGTAGTAAGTGCCCGCCTTGTCCGCCGTGAACTTGACCGTGCCGGCGTCATAGTCGGGCATTATCTCGGTGTTGGCGGTGGAGCCGGTCTTGGCCAGCCTCAGTTCGCCGCCGTTCGGATCCTGGTCGTTCTTCAGCGGAGCGATCTGGATTTCCTGGCCCACGGTCGCGGAAAAGTGGTCGGCGTTCGCCAGCGGCGGCAGCGCGCCGGGTGGCCGGACGTCGAAAACCACCACCTCCTCGGTGGTTTCGGATCCATCGGAAACCCTGACCATCACGTCCTTCTTGCCGAAGGTCTTGCCCACGTCCTGGAAAGTCAGCAGCCCATCGGGTCGGGTGCGGACCAGGTCACCGTCTGCGGTGTTGTCCGCATCGTCCAGGAACAAGTCATCGCCATCTGGATCGATCCAGTCGCTGAGGATGTTCTGGCTGATTTCCCGGCCCTGTTCCACCAAGATGGTGGTCTTCCGCTTCGGTTCCGGCGGCAGGTTGCTGCCCTCGGCGCGGACGTCGATGGCCACCCGCGCCGAATCGCTGCCGCCGCGGCCGTCGTCCACTTCGTAACTAAAGGTGTGCCGGCCGGGAGGCGCGTCCCCGTTGACCAGGATCTGCAGTCCGGTGCTGTCGTAGATTCCCTGCACCTCGCCGATGCCGGGGCCGTCGCCGGTGAGGCGGGCGGTGAGCACATCGCCGTCGGGATCTGAATCATTGTCCAGAATGGTCAGCGTGGTGGTGCGGCCCGCCCGGACGCCGAACGTGTCATCCTGCGCCACCGGCGGCTGGTTTTCTTCGGTCCGGTCGGGCAGCGTGTTGACCGGGTTTTCGTCCGCGGAGTCCTCTTCGTCCTCTTCGTTCTCCTGCTCCGGCGGGATCAGGTCGCTCCAGTTGTCCACCAACTGCATGTTTTCGAGCACCAGCCAGACGTTGCCGGCGTTCACATCGTTGAGCACCACAACATCCCGGTTCACCCGGAACACCAGCGAGGCGTTCGCACCGATCCCCTGGATGGGCTGGGCCAGGTCATCGGCGTCGTTGCCGCAGTCGCGCAGATAGTGGTTGATTCCCGCCCAGGCCGCATGCAGGCAACCTGCCAGCTGGACCGGGGCCGCCGGCGTTCCGGTGCCTTCCATCGGCACGATTTCCGCGTTCGAACCGTTCAACGGCTGCTTGATCAGCGCCGACTCGGTCGCCACCGCCACAAACGAGCTCTCGTCGCCGCTTTGCTGCAACGCGCCGCCGCGGGCGTCCGGCAACGCGATCTCACGGCCGCCCGGCAGGACCAGCAGGCCGGCCTCAGCGTCGAACACCACGGACTTTTCGCCCACGGCGGCTAGCTGCAGATCCCCAGCACCGGCCAGCGCGTCCACCCGATCGGCGCCTGTGCGTCCGGCGATGCCGTCTTCGTTGACCTCGAAGCGGACTACTTCGCCGGCGCCGGGGTCGGCGATGAAGACAGTGTCCTGCTGCGATACCGTGGCCACGCTGCCCTTGGCATCGGTCAGCAGCGGCTCCGCTGTCTCCTCGTTGAAGGAGCCGAGCTCATTGGCCGGGCTGATCCAGATTTGGCCCTTGACGGTATCGGTGATGGACAGCAACTGATCGCCGAAAGCCACCTGCGCGTTGCCCGGCAGTTGCCGCTCCGCCCCCCGTTCCATCTGCGCCACATCCACCGGGCTCAGCATGGCCTGGTCCTGGTTTTCCATGAATACTGTGCCGGCACTCTGCATCACATCGAAGCCGTCGCTGTTGGCCCGGAAGCCGCCGTCCAGCACCTGGGACTGGTAGTTCAGGTGGCCCACCATGCCCTGGCCGTTGTTGGTGACCCATACACCGCCGTCGTTCAAATCCACATCAGCGGTGGGGAAACCCTGATAGTAGATGGCGCCGCCGACCACAAGGGCAGTAGCCAAGGAGAAAGTCGTCGTCGATGCAAGCGTCTTTCGCCGCCGCGTCCGCCCCAACATTTTCCCCCGCAATGTCATTCTTCCCTTGTCCAGCTCACACCTTTGTTGTGCCCCGTCGTAGGCAACGACCCTAGCGGCAGGCACCCAAAGACGGCCCCTGGCACGCCACGGACCCTTACCGACTATTACACGTATAACCAGCGGGCGTAAACCCCGCCGCATGGGGAGAACTCCCCTTCCCAGAACCACGACCCATGCACGACGGCGGTGCCTACCGCTTGAGCGCCGCCTGATCTTCCCTTGTTGGTCCCTTGATATTTTCCTGCTCAACCGCAGCGACTTTGGATGGAACGCCGAGACTTCTCCTGACCTCGCCACACCTTTCCGTAGGGCACTCGTGCGGTTCGCATTGGCCTCCCGTCCACCCGAGCTTCCCCGGCCGTCTGTCCGTCCCAACCTCGTCCGGCCCCGACCAGTCGTCCTCTCCCTCATGCCGGCCCGTGCACCTCCCCGACCCCGGTTTGCTGACCCGTCCCCCACCTCCCGGCCGTCGCCGACCACCCGGCCTCCCCGGCCCCCGCCTGCTGACCCGCGCCCCTCCCCGGCCCCCGCCTCCAGACCCGCGCCCCTCCCCGGCCCCCGCCTGCTGACCCGCGCCCCTCCCCAGCCCCCGCCTCCAGAGCCGCCGCTTTTCCCACGCCCCGTCCTCCTGTCCTGTCCTCCACAGCCTGCGCAGAGCGATAGTTGGGCACAACCGTTAGAGACTCTCCGAAAGTGTCCGAAGCAGCCCATAGGCTGTTTCTAGTAGCAGTTTTGTACCAATCGTTGGCCATCAGGTTGGGGGTCTCCTGATGGCGTCTGCGGGCCTTGTTCCGCGACCGTTCGTAGTCGATGCCGTGCCTCTTCTGGGCACGCCGAAGATTGAGACGCGCTCATGGTTGATCCGGCAGCACCCGAACGACCCGCCGCGGCAGCGGCTGCCTCGGTCTCGTTGCCGCCGGTGGATCTGGAGGCCCCGGCGGCGGACTTGGTGGACCAACTCACGGCCAGGGAGAACGCCAAGGACGCGATCGCCGCGGAGCAGGCCAAACTGATGGTCGCGCTGGATCAGCGGATCCGGGCCGAGCGGGCCGCCAAAGGCGTCCCGGCCGCCCGGCAGGGCGAAGGGATCGCCAAGCAGATCGGGTTGGCGCGCCGGGAGTCCCCGAACCAGGGCGCGTTGCTACTGGGCCGGGCCAAAGTCCTGGTCCAGCAGATGCCACACACGCTCCAAGCCCTCGAAACGGGGAAACTGAACGAACGGCGGGCGGCGATCCTGGTCAGCGAAACCGACTGCCTGAGCCCGGAGCACCGGGCGGCCGTGGATGAGGAACTGGCCGGGAACCCGGACCGGCTGCACGGGCTCGGGAACCGGCGGCTGGAGGCCGAAGCCAAACGCGCCGCCTACCGGCTGGACCCGCACGCGGTGGTGAAGCGGGCCGCGAAGGCCGAAGCGGACCGGTATGTCTCCTCCCGGCCCGAACCCGATGTGATGGTCTCCGTGCGGACCCTGCTGCCGGTGGTGCAGGGGGTCGCGGTGATGGCCGCGCTCAAGCAGGAAGCGAACCGTCAGGCCAACGCCGGGGACCCCCGGTCGCGGGGGCAGGTGATGGCCGATACCGTGTTTGAACGCGTCACCGGCCGCACAACTGCCGACCCGGCCACCCTCGAGGTCCAGTTGGTGATGACGGACCGGGCGCTGCTGCAGGGCGAGAACGAACCGGCCCGGCTTACCGGGTACGGCATCGTCCCGGCCCAGTACGCCCGGGACCTGATCCGCCTGCCCCAAGACCCGCCCGGAACAACCCAACCAGGAACCGGAGACAGGCCGCCCGACTTGGGCCCGCCCGGCATGAGTCTGCCCGGCATCAGCGCACCCGGCACGAGCACTGGCCGGCCGGGCAGCGGTTTCGGGCGGAAGGCTCCGCCGGCCGGGACCGAGCCGGGCTGGAAGACTGCCCGCGAGCAGGCCAAACAGGTACGGCTGCGGACCCTGAAGGTCGGCGGTGTGGAGGATGTCTGGGTTCGGCGGCTGTACACCGCCCCGGGGGACGGGCAGTTGCTGGGCATGGACTCGAAGGCCCGGAAGTTCCCGGACGGGATCCGGCGGATGGTCATGGCCCGGGACGCGTCCTGCGCCGGTCCCTGGTGCGACGCGCCGATCCGGCACATCGACCACATCGTCGCCTGGTCAGAGGGAGGACCCACCACCCTGGCCAACGGCGAAGGCCTGTGCGAACGCTGCAACCAGTCGAAGGAAGCCGACGGCTGGTCAGCCAAACCCCTCGACGGGGCCCGCCGCACCGTCGAGACCACCACCCCGACCGGCCACACCTACACCTCCACCGCACCACCCCTACCCGGCACCACGGTGAGCAGGCCGACGGCAGCGGCGCCAGCTGGACACCGGCCCGGAACCCTTGCAAACGGAGCGAAGCCAGCGGCGGCTAAGGCCAAAAAGGTATTGGTCCGCCGACGCAGGGATCAACTGGACCGCGAGCGCGTCAGCGTGCGCAAGCAATCGGCGAGCCGAGGCTAGTCGACGACCAGGCCCTTGCCGGTGCCGTGTGCAACAGTGACCGGGTTGACCTCGCCGAATCCGCGGACGGTGCGGACCTTTTGAGGGATCAGCACAAACCGCTCGTCGCCGGCGAGTGTCGATGCGGTGGTGGCGTCGACCAGTACGGTTCCGGGTTCGGCGAGTGTGGTCAACCGCGCAGCCAGGTTGACCGTGGGTCCATAGATATCGCCGAGCCGGGAAAGAACCCGGCCCCACACCATGGCCACCCGCGCCGAGGGCAGCAGATCGTCGTCGCCAATCGCCTTCGCCAAGGCCAGCGAGATTTCCGCCCCGGCCTGCGGAGAGGACGCAATGTAGAGAACTTCATCGCCAATGGTCTTCACCAGCCGGCCGCCGCCTACTGAAATGATCTCGGCGCAACGGTTTTCAAAGCGCTGTACCAGCTGGGCGAGGGTCTTCTCGTTCATCTGGCGGGACAGGCTGGTGTAGGACACCAGGTCCGCGAAGCCCACGGCCCGCAACAGGGGCAGCGAGTCATCGTCGTCCGCGCCGGTTCCGGCTCCCAGGCCGGCTTCGGCCCGGACAGTCAGGCGGGCGACCCCGGCATTGAGCTGTCGGCGGTAGGAGTAGACCAGGACCTTCTCCAAGGAGTCGATCAGGTTCGGCAGCTCATGAACCAGCCGCTGGCGCGCCTGAGCATCGGTGAGTCCCCGCTGGTGCACCATCTCTTCCACCAAGGCCTCGACCTGCCAGACCACCATGCGGTCGGTCATCTGTCCGATGGACCGGGTGATCGAAATGGCCGCTTCCTCGGTCAGACGCTCCTCGCGGACCAAATCGATGATGGTGGTCAACGCGTCCAGGTCTGCCTGGGTGAACGCCAGATCCTCGTCCCCAAGGTTGGCGAAGCCGAGGGCGCGCCAGATCTTTCGGGCCGACAACAGCGATACCCCGGCACCGGCGGCCACTTCGCGGCGCTTCATGGTCCGTTCGGAGCCGAGCAGCCGGACTTCAAGATCCTTGATCGCTTGCCGGTCCACCTTGCCGTTGGAGCCGCCGGCGGGAGCGGTCTGGGCGGGCAGTGGCACGCGGGGCATGGACAACGTCAGCGGCTCGGGTTCGCCAGCCGGGTGTCCCCCGGTGGTCCGCACGTCTTCGGGGACCGGCTCGGCTTCCAGGATGGGTTCGGGGTCCTCCGCCCGGGTCTCTTCGAGCTCTTCGACCGGCTCGTCGGCGGCCGGCAGCGGTACTTCGCGGCGCAGCAGTTGGGGCAGCTCGGGATCGCGCGGCACCGGTGGCCGGCGCGGTTCATCCTGCGCGCTGCTGATGTCCATCCTGTGCATCCTCCTCTGTCAGCTGTCCCAGCTGTTCCACTCGGTTTCTGTTTCCATGTCTACACCATCGAACATGGCGGTGCGTGGCAGCTGCTCAATGGTCTCCACCACCAAAGTCCTGAACCGGAAGACCTCGGGTACGTCAACGATCCGGCTGGTCCGTCCGTGCCCCATGTCGATGGTGAGGTTACCGCTGCGCAGCGTCCGCTGGATGATCGACTGCTCGGTGTGCAGCTCGGCAATCTTCACCAGCAGTAGCTGTCGCTCATGCCGCCGGCCCATGCCCCGGCGGACGATGAGCCTCTTGCTGGTGAGCAGATAGCGGGTGCTCACCCAGCGCAGCAGCGGCAAGAGAAACAGCCGTGACAGCAGCGCCGCCACCACCACGGCCAGTCCGGCGAGCAGCAGCGGGTGCCACTCTTCGATCCAATCCGGCGGGTTGGCTCGGCTGAGGTTCGCCAACACGTAGGAGCCCGCACCAAGCACCAGCAGCGCTGCCACCACCGGCCAGGTCAGCTTCCGGGCCTGCGGCCGCGTCATGACAATCACGCGTTCCCCCGGATCCAGTTTCAACCGCAACGCGGCTCCCGGATCCGGCAGGGGGTCCAGATCAACTTACGGGCCTTCGTGCGGCCGGAGGTGCACCACGTCGCCGGCCGCCACGACATGTTCGGTGCCTTCAGCATCACGGATCTTGACGGCGCCGTAGGCGTCCAGTCCGAACGCTTCGCCGATGATCTGTTTTCCGTCCGGCAGCTCGGCCCGCACCTGCTGTCCCAACGTGACCATCACATCGCGCATCCGCGAGAGCAGGCTGGATCCGTCGTTCCATTCAGCTGCCGGATCACCGTTGACATTGCAGAATTGCCGGTAGCGCTTGGCGAAGACCCGCACATAGGACATCAGCAGAATGTTCCGGTCAGTTGTCCGCCCCTTTTCAATCGCCACGCTGGTGGCGGTGGGCACGGGAAGCTCATCCCGCGAGAGCGTCACGTTGAGGCCAGTGCCGAGAACGACGGCGGGGGGCGACCCATCGGGGTAGTTGACGACCTGGGCCAAGATTCCGGCGATCTTTCGCCCGGAGACCAGCACGTCGTTGGGCCATTTGACCTCTGCCTTGAGCTGCGCGTACTCGCCCAGCGCCTCCGCCAGTGCCGCGGCCGCCAGCAGCGAGAACCAGGCATAGCTCTGGGTGGGCACAGGGTTGCCGGCGCGGTTGAAGGGCCGCAGCAGGATGCTCACGATCACCGACGAGCGGGCTGGGGCGGTCCACTGCCGTTCCAACCGGCCACGGCCGGCCGTTTGCTCCTCGGCGGCCAGGATGCTCAGGTCCGACCAGCCCACCTTGTCCGCCACAGCCCAAGCGGCCAGATCGGTATTGGTGGAGCCGGTGGATTCCACCAGTTCAAGCTTTCGGTACGGACCCAAGGGTGCACAGAGAGCGTCGCTGAGACCGTCCAAGTCCAGGGCCGGGCGGTCGACGTCGGAAAAACTCTGGCTCATGTGTTCCATCCTACTGATCGCGGGCGGCTGAGGGGGTCGTGGGCGTCCCGCGATCCTTCGCGCATCCGGTGGGGGAACCTGGAACGCGGCTGGTGGCCGCGGCGGAACGCAGCCGGCGGCCAGGGCAGAACGCAGCTGGTGGCCACGGTAGAACGCAGCCGGTGGCCAGGGCGGAACGCGGCAGGTGGCCGCCGTTGAACGCAGGTGGTGGCCAAAAGCTGCGGCGGCGAAATTGTAGGGTTCCTACAGCAGGCGTCCCACTGCTGCTCACTAGACTTGGTTCAGCGACGCGCCTGCGACCCGCGGTTTTGTACGAAACCTACTTAACCGCCTGCAGGCCGCCAGCGTCCGACACCCTCGGCAGAATCCGGAGATTTCATGAGCCTCGATCAAGACCTTGACCTGCAGACCACTGCAGGCAAGATTGCGGACTTCCGCCGCCGCCAGGCAGAGTCCCTGCAGCCCTCCGGCGCCGAGGCGATCGAGAAGCAACATGCCCGTGGCAAGAACACCGCCCGGGAACGGATCGAAATGCTGGTGGACCAAGGATCCTTCGTGGAGTTCGACGCCTTGGCGACGCACCGGTCCACGGCCTTCGGAATGGAGAAAAAGAAGCCGCTCGGCGACGGCGTCGTCTCCGGTTACGGCACCGTGGACGGACGAATGGTGGGGGTATACAGCCAGGACTTCTCCGTCTACGGCGGTTCGCTCTCCCAGGTCAACGGCGAGAAGATCGTCAAGGTGCAGGAATTCGCCCTGCGCAACGGTTGCCCCGTGATCGGCATCAACGACGGCGGCGGCGCCCGCATCCAGGAAGGCGTGGCGTCCCTGGCGATGTTCGCGGACATCTTCCGCAACAACGTTGCCGCGTCCGGCGTCGTGCCTCAGATCTCGCTGATCATGGGTCCCTGCGCGGGCGGCGCCGCCTACTCCCCCGCCCTGACGGACTTTGTGGTGATGGTGGACAAGACCAGCCACATGTTCATCACCGGACCTGACGTGATTAAGACCGTCACCGGCGAAGAAGTGGACATGGAGACGCTGGGCGGAGCGCGCCAGCACAATGCCACCACCGGCACCTCCGCCTATCTGGCCGCCGATGAGTCGGACGCCATCGAGTTTGTCCGCGAACTGCTTGAGTTCCTTCCCGCGAACAACTTGGCCGAGGCTCCCCCACTTGAATTCGATGAAGAACTCGAGATCACCGATGACGATCTGAGCCTGGATGAGCTGATTCCGGATTCGGCCAACCAGCCCTACGATATGCGGACCGTGATCGAGCACGTCGTCGACGACGGCAACTTCCTGGAGATGCAGTCCCTGTACGCGCCGAACGTGATCATCGGCTACGGCCGCGTGGAAGGGCACACCGTTGGCATCGTGGCCAACCAGCCCATGCAGTTCGCCGGCACGTTGGACATCAACGCCTCGGAAAAGGCGGCACGGTTCGTCCGCCACTGCGACGCCTTCAACGTCCCCATCCTCACCCTGGTGGACGTGCCCGGATTCTTGCCCGGCAAGGACCAGGAGTTCAATGGCATCATCCGCCGCGGTGCCAAGCTGCTCTACGCCTACGCCGAGGCCACCGTGCCGAAGCTGACCGTCATTACCCGCAAAGCCTATGGCGGGGCCTACATCGTGATGGGTTCCAAGAAGCTCGGCGCCGACCTGAACCTCGCCTGGCCCACGGCGCAGATCGGCGTGATGGGCGCCCAGGGCGCCGTCAACATCCTCTACCGCCGCGATCTTGCGGCCGTGGCCTCGGACGGCGGCGACGTCGAGGCCCGCCGGCAAGAGATCATTTCGCAGTACGAAGAAGAGCTGCTCAACCCCTACCAAGCCGCCGAACTCGGTTATCTCGACGCCGTGATCGCGCCGTCGGAAACCCGACTCCAAGTGGTCCGCGGCTTGCGCGCACTGCGTGACAAACGGGCCACCATGCCGCATAAGAAGCACGGGAATATTCCGCTATGAGCAACTGGTCAGAAGCCGTGAACACGGCAGAAGCATCCGATGGGTTCGAGCACGGGGACGCTGCGGTCCGGCAGCGGCCCCTGCTGACGGTGGCCAAGGGCAATCCGACGCCGGAGGAACTCGCGGCGCTGACCGCCGTCGTTGCCGCCTTCCAATCCTCCGGGCAGGCCGGTACTCCGTCGCGCCGGTCCCGGCGGCCCCGCCGACCCCTGTTGCGGCCGTTCGTCTCGCACGGCCCCGGAGCCTGGCGGCACACCTTCCGCTAGGTCATTCCGGCGGCGGGGTGGCTTCGCCCTGCCAGAAGTTCCACTGATAGCCCCATGGATCGGTGACCGTGAAGGTCCGCGGTCCGTAGGCTGGTCGGCCGGTGGTTCCACGTCCACGTCCACCGCGGCCCGCACGCGCCGGTACTGGGTATCGACGTCGTCCACGTGCACGATGAGCAGCAGTCCGCCACCGTTGCCCGGGTCGGCGGCGCGCCCGCAGACCGCGATCCGGCTGCCTCCTGCCACAATTTCGGCTTCCTCGGTGATCCCGTCGGCGTTGTGCCAGCGCGTGGCCGGACCGAAACCGAGCACCTGCTCCATCCAGTCGAGGGCAGCGTCGGCACCCTCGTAGTACAGATACGGAATCACTTCCGTCACGGCCATGGTGTCCCCCGTCGTTTGTCTGTTCAGCGGGGATCCATCACCGTGCCGAGGAAGAGCGGGAAGCCGGTGGGCAGGTGGACGATCTGGTAGAGGAAGGGCCGGTCGAACGAAAGCTCGACGTCAGGCTCCGGCGGCAGCGAACCGGCCATCACATCCAACTGGGTCACGGCCGCGGCGATGGTTCCTTTTTCCCCTACGGTGATGTTGGCCTGCTGGGCCGCGCTGGTTACCGATGCTTCCTGCTGGATGGCCGCCAGGTCCGGCGCCGGGCCAAGGGTCTCGCCGAGTCCGAGCCGTAGCAGGACCGGCAGCAGGTCCTGCTGGTGCGTGTGGTTCCAGCGGGGCAGCCCAAGAACGACCATGGCGTCGTCGGCGCTGTCCATTGCTGTTGCCACGTCCATCAGCCCTGCCTTGTCCATGACGGGCGCACCGCCGTCGGGCAGGATGAGCCGCATCGCGAACCCGTCCCCATACGGCAGGTCCACGCCTTGCCAGCCCTTCCCTCGTACGTAAGGCGCCTGGACCAGGTTTCCCATCATGGGTACGGAAACCCTTTCCCCCGATGCGGTGGTGAAATCCGCATCCTCCGTAGCCGATGGGTCGAACGGCTGCTCCCAGGCAGCCGCGAAGTACACTGCGTTCAGCAGGGTTAGCGTGTTGTCTGGATGATAGCCGCCGGGTGCCTCGGGGATCCGGCCGCCGGTGTGGTGGTCCACCCAGGCATCCATGGCCTCATTGGTCGACGGATCCGAATAGTCCAGCGGGTAGACGCCGGAGCCATAATGCTCCGCCAGGATCTGCAGGTAGCCCTCGCCGATCGGCGTCCCTGCGTCCACGAAGACGCCGTTCGCCAGATGCATCAGCGGCCTGACGGGCGGCTCGTCCTCGTCCACCGAGCCCGGGTCGCCGTCGAATTCCTCCCACTGGGCCAGCAAGGCGTTCAAGGCAGCGTCCAGGTTTTGCTCCGGAAGGCCCAGGACCCGGTCCAGTTCCTCCGCGGTGGTGCTGCCGGCGCCGGCACGGAGCATGGCCACGGCGTAGAGCAGACTCACCGGGCCGGTGACCTGATTCTCCTCCGGCGTCGCCGAGAGCATGGCTGCCCCAAGCGTGAAGGCAGATTGCCGCAAGGCGTCGATTTCGGCCGGGAACTGGCCCGCCGCCGCGTCGGCCCTGGCCACACCGTCCGCTCTCAGCAGGTCGGGCGGCGCCGCGCAGCCGCCGAGCATCACGACCGGAGCCAGCCCCAATGCGGCCAGCGCCGCCGTCGTCCTTCTTCGCACTATGTTCTCCTCACCGTTGACCCCAACCTAGGCGCTGGCGAGGATGGGGACCAGATGCGGCCGGCTACGATCCGATGACAACTGCCGGCAGGGAGGGGTTCGCGGCGCCAAAAGGCCACAGCCGGAGCGTTACGTGGCCCAAGGCAACTGGTTGCCGGTAGGCTCTCGGTGTGACTGAGCAGACATCTGAACTGACCAAGACCCCGGAGCCCGGGCGTATTCCGTCCGCCATCGACGCCGTAGCGGACGCCTACACGGCCGCACTGCTGGAGTTGGATCCATCGTTGGCAACCTCGCTCGGCATCCCCGGGCACGAGACCGAGTATCCCGACTTCTCGCCGGCCGGTGCGGAGGCCTTCGCCGAGGTCACCCGGGAAGCCCTGCGGCGGCTGGAGGATCTGGAACCCACCGACGACGTGGACCGGGTCACACTGGACGCGATGCATGAGCGGCTGGGCCTCGAGCTGGAGATCCACGAGACCGGCTGGGATCTGGCTGATCTGAACAACATCGCTTCGCCGCCCCAGGACATCCGCGCCATCTTCGACCTGATGCCCACGAGCACCGTCGAGGACTGGAACAACATTGCCGGCCGGATGGCCAACGTCCCCGACGCAATCGCCGGCTACGTGTCCTCCCTCCGCGAGGCCAAGGACCGCGGGCTGGTCGCTGCCAAGCGGCAGGTGCGCATTGTGATGGAGCAGACCGGAGCGTATGCGGCCGAGGACGG
This sequence comes from Arthrobacter sp. NPDC089319, assembly GCF_040684925.1. Classification (NCBI taxonomy): domain Bacteria; kingdom Bacillati; phylum Actinomycetota; class Actinomycetes; order Micrococcales; family Micrococcaceae; genus Arthrobacter; species Arthrobacter sp. NPDC089319. The sequence goes on from NZ_JBFBGZ010000009.1 coordinate 98,630, forward strand.
TTTCTTCCGGTCGCTGGCCGGGCAGGCTGCAGCCGAAGAGGGCGAGCTGTCCCAGGACCTGCGCGACAGGCTGGCCGCGGCCGCCGAAGCCGCGGCAACTGCCTACGGCCAGCTTGCCAGTGTGCTGGAAGCCGAGGTGCTGCCGGCCGCACCGGAGAAGGACGCCGTCGGCCGCGAACGCTACGCGCTGATGTCGCGCCGGTTCCTGGGTTCCGCGGTGGATCTGGAGGCCACCTATGCCTGGGGCGTGGCGGAGCTGGACAGGATCATCGCCGAGCAGGAAGCCGTCGCCGAGCAGATCCGCCCCGGTGCCAGCATCGAAGAAGCGATGGCAGCGCTCGATGCTGACCCGAAGCGGCAGCTGCACGGCACCGATGAACTGCAGGCGTGGATGCAGGACCTGTCCGACAAGGCCGTGGACGAGCTGTCCGGGCACTTCGACATCTACGAGCCGATGCGCCGGCTGGAGTGCATGATCGCTCCGACCCATGAAGGCGGCATCTACTACACCGGCCCCAGCGACGACTTCGCCCGGCCCGGCCGCATGTGGTGGTCCGTGCCGGAGGGCGAGGACAGCTTCACCACCTGGAAAGAAACCACCACGGTCTACCATGAGGGCGTTCCCGGCCACCACCTCCAGATTGCGACGGCGACCTACCGCCGCGAGCTGTTGAACAACTGGCGGCGGAACATCTGCTGGGTCTCGGGCCACGGCGAAGGCTGGGCCCTGTACGCCGAACGCCTCATGGACGAGCTGGGCTACTTGGCCGACCCGGGCGACCGGATGGGTATGCTCGATGCGCAGCGGATGCGGGCGGCCCGCGTGGTGTTCGACATCGGAGTCCACCTGGAGCTGGAAGTCCCCGAACGCTGGGGATCCGGAACCTGGACCCCAGAGAAGGGCTACGAGTTCCTGCGCCGCAACATTGCGATCAGCAAGGGCCAGCTGGACTTTGAGTTCACCCGCTACCTTGGCTGGCCGGGCCAAGCCCCGTCCTACAAGCTGGGCCAGAAGCTCTGGGAGGAAATCCGCGACGAGCGGCGGCGCCGTGAGGGCGCCGCGTTCGACATCAAGGCTTTCCATAGCCAGGCGCTGAACATCGGCTCCGTCGGGCTGGACACCCTGCGGCGCGCGCTGCTGGGCGAGGAACCGGTTCCGGCCGCCTGATTCGCCCCAGCCGGGCAGACCCGGACAAACAGGAGGGCCGATGCATCCCCCAACGGTGCACCGGCCCTTACCTGTGCCGGGTCCCTTCCGCCCCGGGCGGGGCGTACTCTCCGGCGGGAGGAAGCTCCCGCCAGAAATCGTACGGTCAGGCAACCGATACAGCGGAGAACCGCGGCGGTTCTTTACGCTCAGGTCACAGGGCGGAAACACGCTAAGCAAGGTTGGCTTTCCGGCAGCGGATAGGCTTGGTCGAGTGACCGACCTTCGCCTGATCCTCGCCTCCGCATCCCCCGCCCGCACCAAGCTCCTGACCGAAGCCGGCATCGCGCACCAGGTCCTGGTCTCGGAGGTAGACGAAGACGCCGTCACGGCCAGCTACGGGGTCACCGACCCGCACGACACCGCGCTGCTGCTGGCCCGGGCCAAGGCCGAAGCGGTGGCCGCGCTTCCTGCGACCGACGGCGCACTGGTGCTCGGCTGCGACTCGGTGTTCGAGCTCGACGGCGAACCGTACGGCAAACCGCACGAGCCGGAGATCGCGCGCGAACGCCTGCGCAAAATGAGTGGCCGGCACGGCGTGCTGCACACCGGCCACTGGCTGGTGGACTGCCGAGCCACCGCCTTTGATGCCGAAGACCCTGAAAACGACGACGCCGGATCGGGTGCCACGGTGGGCGCGGTCGCCTCCGCCGCGGTGCATTTCGCCCAGCTCTCCGACGCTGAGATCGACGCCTACGTGGCCACCGGCGAACCGCTCCACGTGGCCGGTTCTTTCACCATCGATTCGCTGGGCGGGGCCTTTATCGAGCGGGTCGACGGCGACCCGCATGCCGTCGTCGGGCTGTCCGTCTCCACCCTGCGCCGGCTGCTAGCCAACGCCAACGTGCAGATCACCGACCTCTGGAATTGATCCACCCGGTGGTTTTGTAGGACTCCTACAAAGAACAGGCCGTGCACACGCACAAACGGCATTATTCATGAGCGATTCCCGCAAAAGCAGGCTAGGCTCCTCAAGGATAGAAGGAGCTTTGAATGACCCAGCGCATCACCAAGGTACTGATCGCCAACCGTGGTGAAATTGCCGTCCGCATAGTCCGCGCCGCACGCGACGAAGGCATTGCCTCGGTCGCTGTCTACGCCGACCCGGACCGGGATGCCCTACATGTCCGGCTGGCGGACGAAGCCTTCGCACTCGGCGGGAACACCGCCGCCGAATCCTATCTGGTGATGGACAAGCTCCTGCAGGTGGCCCAGGCCGCCGGCGCGGACGCGGTCCACCCCGGCTACGGCTTCCTGTCGGAGAACGCCGAGTTCGCGCAGCGGGTCCTCGACGCCGGCCTGACTTGGATCGGCCCCTCCCCCGACGCCATCTCCCAGCTGGGCGACAAAGTCCAAGCACGGCACATCGCCGAACGGGTCGGCGCTCCCCTAGTACCCGGCACGCCCGATCCGGTGTCGAGCGTGCAGGAAGTGCTCGACTTCGCCGATACGCATGGCCTGCCGCTGGCCATCAAGGCCGCTTACGGCGGCGGCGGCCGGGGCATCAAGGTGGTCCGGGACCGCCAGGCCATCGCCGAATCATACGAATCGGCGGTCCGCGAAGCCACCGCGGCGTTTGGCCGCGGCGAATGCTTCGTGGAACGCTTCCTGGACGCTCCGCGCCACGTGGAAACCCAGTGTCTGGCCGATGCGCACGGCAACGTGGTGGTGGTGTCCACCCGCGACTGCTCGCTGCAGCGGCGCAACCAGAAACTCGTGGAAGAAGCCCCTGCACCCTTCCTGTCCCCTGAGCAAAACGAACGACTCTACGCTGCGTCCAAGGCGATCTTGCGCGAAGCCAAGTACCAAGGCGCGGGCACGTGTGAATTCCTGGTCGGCCAAGACGGCACCATCTCCTTCCTGGAGGTCAACACCCGGCTGCAGGTTGAGCACCCGGTCTCGGAGGAAGTCACCGGCATAGACCTGGTCCGCGAACAGTTCCGACTGGCCCGCGGCGAAGAGCTTGGCTACGACGACCCCGAAGTGCGCGGCCACTCGTTCGAATTCCGCATCAACGGCGAGGACGCCGGCCGCAACTTCATGCCGGCCCCGGGAGTGGTGGAGACGCTGCGCCTTCCCACGGGCCCCGGCGTCCGGGTGGACTCAGGCATTGAAGCAGGCGAAGTTGTCGGCGGAAACTTTGACTCCATGCTGGCCAAGCTGATCATCACCGGAAGCACGCGCGCCCAGGCACTGGAGCGGGCCCGGCGGGCGCTGGACGAGATGGAAATCGGCGGCATGCCTACCGTGCTGCCGTTCCACCGTGCCGTGGTGGCTGACCCGGCGTTTGCCCCCGAGGACGGGGCGTTCAGCATTCACACCCGCTGGATCGAAACCGAGTTCCAGAATGACATTCCCGCTTTCCAGTCCGCTCCGGCCGCCGCGGCCGACGAGGACGGTGAGCGCCAGCGCGTGACCGTGGAGGTCGGCGGCAAGCGGCTGGAAGTGGTGCTGCCGGCGGGCCTCGGCTCGGGCACAGGGTCGGCCGCCAAGTCCAACGGCAAGCCTAAGCGCGCCCGCGGCCGTTCCGGCGCGGCCGCCGGCGCCTCGGCAAGCGGTGACGGTTTGGCGTCGCCCATGCAAGGCACGATTGTGAAAGTTGCCGTAGCCGAGGGCGACACGGTCGCTGAAGGCGATCTCGTCGTCGTGCTCGAGGCAATGAAGATGGAACAGCCGCTCACGGCCCACAAGGCAGGGACGATCTCGGGGCTGTCCGCCAAGCCCGGAGACACTGTTTCCGCCGGTGCGGTGCTGGCCACCATCGCTGACTAGAGGCGCTTTTTGCCCCGCCTGACTGTACCAGCCGTTGTAGTTCTGTCACGTTTTAGTGCCTAGTGGGCGCGGGAACTTATAAGCAGGCTGTCTATGCTGTACCGTGATGTTTACCAAGGAGCAGAACCCGGCCTGGCCGGGAAAAATGAAGTATCACCTACGTAAAGGAGATGCACATCATGGGTTTTCTAGCATTCCTCTTGCTTGGATTGATTGCCGGCGCCATCGCCAAGCTGATCCTTCCCGGACGGCAGGGAGGCGGCTGGATTGCCACCCTGATTCTGGGCGTCATCGGCGCTCTTCTGGGCGGATGGATCGGCGGTATGGTCGCGAGTGTCGATATGAATGAGTTCTTCAGCCTCGCATCGTGGATCTGGGCCATCATTGGATCCCTGGTCGTGCTGGTGATCTGGGGCTTCATCACGAACAGGAGGAGCAGCACCGTCTGATTCTGGCCGCTTGATCTGCTCCTTCAGCGGCATCTGGCCCGCCGTCCCCCACGGGGCGGCGGGCCTTTGCACGTGCAGGTTTTCCCAAGGGTAACCATGACAACCTCTACTCCAGTGGCCCGCCGGCCCAAGAACGATTCCGGCGGAAACGGCCATAGCCTTGCGGGTCCGGCGCCCAAGAGCCGGGCCACTCAGGGGCCGGCGCCCAAGAGCCGACCCCCGGGAGGGGGCCCTAGAGGATGTCATCATCCGCTACGCAAGGAGGGCCCGCGGCAATCAGCCGCGGGCCCTCCCGTGTGTCCAGCGAACCAGTCAGCTGGACTGGTTCTCGTAGTCCATGTCCTTGGTCTCCTTGCTCAGGAGCAGGGCGATCAGGGTGAGCACTGCGGCTGCACTGAGATACAGGCCCACCAGGAAGGTACTCCCGTCCGCGGCCTGCCACAGCGCCACGGCAATGAACGGAGCCACTGAAGCGCCGAGGATCGAAGAGAAGTTGTAGGCCACGGCGGAGCCGGTATAGCGCACGTTGGTGGGGAACAGCTCCGGCAGGATCGCTCCCATCGGCCCGAAGGTCAGGCCCATCAGGGTGAACCCGATGATCAGGTGTGCCATGGTGCCGGCGAAGCCGCCGCCGAACAGGGGCACCCAGAGGAAGCCGAAGGCCACAATGCCCAGCGTTACCCAGATCAGGGTCTTCCTCCGGCCGTACTTTTCGGCGAGCGGCCCAGCTACCAGCGTGAAGATTCCGAAGAACACCACGCCGATGATCAGCATCAGCAGGAAGTCATTGCGGGCATAGCCCAGACCGGCGGCAAACGTGTCCGGGTCGAACGGCTTTCCGGCCGCCTCGGCCTTGGCGGTGGCGTCCTCGACGTTGGTTGCTGCAGTGCCGTAGGAGAGCGTGAAGGTGGTCATCAGGTAGAACAGCACGTACGTAGCCAGCATGATGAACGTGCCCAGGATCAGCTGGCGCCAGCTGGACTTGAAGACCCGGCCCAGCGGCAGCTTGGTCACCTCACCCTTATCCACGACCTTCTGGAAGGCCGGGGTCTCCACCAGCTTCAGGCGGACCCACAGGCCGATGATCACCATCACGGCGCTGGCCAGGAAGGGAATGCGCCAACCCCAGTCCATGAACTGGTCGTTGGTCAGGTTGATGCTCAGCAACAGGAACAGCGAGTTGGCGATGATGAAGCCGATCGGCGCACCCAACTGCGGGAACGTGCCATAGATGGCCCGCTTGTTGGCCGGCGCATTCTCGGTGGCCAGCAGCGCTGCGCCGCTCCATTCGCCGCCGAGGGCCAGGCCCTGGGCGAAGCGCATGACCACCAGCAGGGCCGGGGCCCAGAAGGACCAGCCGTCCACTTGGGCGGTGGGCAGGCAGCCAATCAAGAAGGTGGCGATTCCCATGGTGAGCAGCGAGGCCACCAAGGTGCCCTTGCGGCCGTACTTGTCGCCGAAGTGTCCGAAAACAATCGATCCGAGCGGGCGGGCAATGAAAGCCACGCCGAAGACCGCAAACGAGCTCAACAGTGCGACGGCGCCGCTGGCATTCGGAAAGAACAGCGCGGGAAAGACGAGCACGGCTGCGGTTGCATAGACGTAGAAGTCGTAGAACTCGATGGACGTGCCGATGAGGCTGGCGACGATCACGCGGCCGCGGGAGTTCACCGGCGCGGCCGGCGCCCCCTTGGTGACTGGTGCTGGTGTGGACATTGAAATGACGGCTTTCGCTCGGGTGAATATCGGATAGATTCTAAGCCAACGTGTCCGAACTCCGGACATTCATTTCATTATGTGGACACCTGTGATAGAGAGACGCAGCTCATACTTCGCGCGCAATCGGGGAGGTCAACGGTAGCCGCGACACGGCGAATGTGGCATGCTGTTGCGCACATCACCGGCCAAGGGACGGCGGAACGGGTCCTTGTCAGTACCGGCTGGCATCATTCGGACGTGACTAAAGTGGATGTTGTGACTGCCAGCAGTTACGCGAAGAACCGCGGCGAGCCGCGCATGACCGCCGGGGCACGCCATACACGTACCGCTCGCGAGGCCTACTGCCGCGAGCCCTATGTTCGGGTGCAACTGGACGGCGGCACCCTCGATGCCAAGGCGATTTCCTGGGACCAAACCAGCGTGCAGGTGAAGTGGATCGATACACAGGGTTCTTCACGGACCGCGTGGGTCCCCGCCGGAAAGGTACGGCGCATCCACCGCGACGAATCCAGTTGGCGCGATCCCTACGATGACTACGCCTTCTACTATCCCGACAGGTAAGGGAGGCTGCCCATACGGCACAATGGATCGGTGACCGAAACATCCGCGCTTGAACAGCCCGCCCTCCTCACGACCCTGCCTCCTCAAGATCCGGCCGCCCTCAGCGCGCGGATCTATGCCCAGCTCGCCCAAGAGTTGGGAGTCAATACGTGGCAGGTCAAGGCAGCGGTGGAATTGCTCGACGGCGGTGCCACCGTCCCGTTCATCGCCCGCTACCGCAAAGAAGCCACCGGGACGTTGGATGACGCGCAGTTGCGTGATCTCGAAGAGCGACTGCGCTACCTGCGGGAGTTGGAAGACCGCCGTCGCGCTGTGCTGGAGGCCATCGCCGGCCAAGGCAAACTCACCCCTGAACTGGAGGCCGCCGTCAACGAGGCGGACACCAAAGCCCGTCTCGAGGATATCTACCTCCCCTACAAGTCCAAGCGGCGGACGAAGGCCCAGATCGCCCGCGAGGCCGGGCTGGAACCGCTTGCCGTCGGCCTGCTGGCCGATCCGTCGCAGGATCCGCTGGCAGCCGCGGCACCATTCCTTAATCCCGAACACGCCATCAACGAGCCGACAGACGCCTTGGCCGGCGCCCGAGCCATTTTGGTGGAGCAGGTCAGCCAAGACGCCGATCTGGTATCTGAACTGCGGGAACGGCTGTGGAAGCAGGGCCTGGTGCGGGCCGAGGTCCGCGAGGGCCAGGCGGAAGCCGGCCAAAAGTTCGCCGACTATTTCGACTTCGCCCAGGACCCCGCCGGCCTTCCTTCGCACCGTGTGCTGGCCCTGCTTCGCGGTGAGAAGGAAGGCGTGCTGAACCTGGACATCAGCGAGGGCAACCCCGCCGATGCCGAGGACTACGCACAGGCGCGCGGCCGGTTTGAGAACGCGGTGGCATCGCGCATGGGCGTGGCCGATCGCGGCCGGCCGGCGGACCGCTGGCTGATGCAGACCGCCCAGCTGGGGTGGCGCCGGATCCTGGTCAAGCTGGCCATTGACCTTCGCGTGCGGCTGTTTACCGCGGCCGAGGACGAGGCTGTCCGGGTCTTCGCCGCCAACCTCCGGGACGTGCTGCTGGCGGCGCCGGCCGGAAACCGGTCCACGCTGGGGTTGGATCCCGGGCTGCGCACCGGCGTGAAGGTCGCCGTCGTCGACGGGACCGGCAAAGTGGTGGCCACCGATACCATCTACCCGCATGCTCCGGCCAAGAAATGGGATGAATCTTTGGCCTCGCTGGCACGGTTGGCGGACAAGCATGCCGTCGAGCTCGTCGCCATTGGCAACGGCACCGCCTCACGGGAGACGGACAAGCTGGCCACCGAACTGATCAAGCTGATGGGGTCCACCCGCAAGCTGCAGAAGCTAGTGGTTTCGGAGGCGGGTGCATCCGTGTACTCCGCCTCGGCTTTGGCCTCGGCGGAACTGCCGGAACTGGATGTGTCCTTGCGCGGTGCCGTCTCGATCGCCCGTCGCCTGCAGGACCCGCTGGCCGAGTTGGTCAAGATTGACCCCAAGTCCATCGGCGTCGGGCAATATCAGCATGATGTCACCGCCACCAAGCTGGAGCGGTCGCTGAGTGCAGTGGTCGAAGACTGTGTTAATGCGGTCGGCGTGGACCTGAACACCGCGTCGCCGTCCCTGCTGTCCCGGGTGGCGGGTCTCGGTTCGCAGTTGAGCGAAAACATCGTCGCCTACCGCAACGCCAATGGACCGTTTGCCAAACGCGCCGATCTCAAAAAGGTCCCGCGGCTGGGCGAGAAGGCTTTCGAGCAGTGCGCCGGCTTCCTTCGCATCACCGGCGGGAACGAGCCTTTGGACGCTTCCAGCGTGCACCCGGAAGCATACGGCATCGCCCGGAAGATCCTCGCCGCGGCCAGCACCACCGCCACGGAGGCGGCACGAGGCGGCCAGTCGCTGGCTGTGCTGGATCCCCAACAGTTCGTCGACGACAGCTTCGGCCTTCCGACGGTGGTGGACATCATCTCCGAGTTGGAAAAGCCGGGACGCGATCCACGCCCGCACTTCACCACCGCGACCTTCACCGATGGCGTGGAGAAGATTTCCGACCTGACGCCGGGCATGGTGCTGGAAGGCTCCGTGACCAACGTGGCCGCCTTCGGCGCCTTTGTGGATGTAGGCGTCCATCAGGACGGGCTGGTCCACATTTCCGCGATGTCGGACAAGTTCGTCTCGAATCCGCACGACGTGGTTAAGTCCGGGCAAGTGGTGAAGGTCAAGGTCTTGGAGGCCGACCCGGAGCGCAAGCGCATCTCGCTGACCCTCCGGCTTGACGACGAAGTTCCCACCGGGGAGCCGCGCCGGCAGGGTTCCGGCCCGGCGGGCCGCCCCGGAGATGCCCGCAGGGAAGGCCCACGTCCAGGCTCAGGTGCAGGCAGGTCCGACCGCCGCGACGGCAAGAAGCCCGGCAGAAATGACGACCGGCAGCCCGGCAACGGAGCTTCCGCGAACACGGCAATGGCCGAGGCCCTGCGGCGGGCAGGCCTCGGAAAATAGAGAACGGCAGCGCAGCACCTCCCGCCGCCGGAGCACTCCCTCCGGGTGATGCACAAGGTGCCGGGCTGCCGTTCCCAGCGGATGGTGGACTTGCGGAGACTGGGTCCAGGCTTGGCTCACCTGTGACCTCTGACAAAGACTCTGGCCGACGTCGCTTAAGGTCCGCCTGAGGTTTCCGAAAGACTCGCTCAGTTTTCGAAAACCCACGGCAGCCACAATTGGTGCTCAAGAGTTACCAAGGTTGGGCGCGCTCGCGCAGGCTGGACGTGACTGTCGCTTACGATAAGAGATAGTTCGACATCGCAACCAACTCGAAAGGAGTGCCGCCCCATGCTCGCTTCTGGGCGCGCCTCCGCTTCCGGCTCCGAGGTGACGGCATGACCGCCGTTGCAGCCGAGGTTCCGCTGGTGCTGGACTCCGTGCTGGAGAAACTAGCGACGGATCTTGGCGATCACGACGGCAGCATGCGCCGACGCTTCATCACCAATTATGTGGAGCTGTGGGATCACCGTTACGGCCGGGTGTCCGGTGCGGTGTTGGCGCGGGATGCCGAAGACGCCATGGATGCCATCCTCAGCTTGAAGATCTCCAGCAGCATGGTGGGGGCAGGACGGCTTGGCCGGATGGCCGAGGATCTCGAAGGGCTGGTCCACGGGCAATTGTTTGATGCTGCTGCCACCCTGCTGGATGAGCTGCGCGCCTGCGGGATGTCGACGACGGCGAAGCTGCGCAGCTACCACCTGGCGTAGAGCTGCCACCCGGCCTGGCTGATTACCGCTTAGGTGCCAGGCTGTAGCCCACACCGCGGACCGTCTTGATCCAGCGCGGGGCCTTGGTGTCGTCACCCAGCTTGCGGCGAAGATTGGCCATGTGCACTTCAATGGTGCGCTCGTCCGAGTCGGAGATGTAGCCGCCGGTGTTGTACGGCTCGTTGCGCAGGCGGCGCACCAAATCGGCCTTGGTCCGTACCACGCGTCCGCTTTCCATCAGGGCGTACAGCAGGTCGAATTCGCTGCGGGTCAGGTCAAGCTCGCGTCCGGAACGGATGACCGTCCGGGCACGGCTGTCCACCACGATCCCGTTGTGCTCCAGCACGCCGTCAGCGACCGGGACCGGGGCGGCAAGGCTGTGCTCGACACCGGCCTGGGCGGCCACCGCAAGCGAGGTGCCGCCTCCGACAGCGGCCGGAACCGGGCCGCCGGACGACGACAGCTGCAGTCCGGCCTGCGCACCACCGCCCACTCCGGCACCCTGCAGAACGGGCTCCGGCGTCGGAGCAGCGGTGGTTGCGGGCACATCTACCGACGGCATCGAGCCGCCCCCGGCGGCACCGCCGTCGTTGTCCTTGGTGGCACGCGGGCGCCGCAGCATGGCGGTGATCCGGGCGCGCAGTTCGCGGGGGCGGAACGGCTTGGTCAGGTAGTCATCGGCCCCCGTTTCCAGGCCCAACAAGGTGTCCAGCTCTTCGGCGCGCGCCGTCAACATGATGATGTACGTGTCGCTGAAGCGCCGCACCTGGCGGGCCACCTCGAAGCCGTCGATGTCCGGCAGGCCGAGGTCAAGGGTGACAACGTCCGGGTTGTGGCGCTTGATCGCGGCAACGCCTTCCATTCCGGAGGACGCCGTATGGACCGTGAACCCGGAGCTGGACAGCACCGTCGAGATCAGCTCCCTGATGTCCAGGTCGTCCTCCACAATGACGGCAGTTCGCTGCTCGCTCATTCCTTGTCCCCCAACTGATCTACTCTGGTTCATCGTTTCAATCACTACTAATTGGTGATTGTAGTCGCAAAGTCAGACAATTTGGCGCACTTTATCCCGGAATGACGGCGGAGTCTGCCGCCTAGAGATGGACGTGCAGACGCCGTGCGGCCTCGGAAATCGAGCCGGTCAGCGACGGGTACACGGTGAAGGTGTTCGCGACGTCGTCCACATGCAGCTTCTGCGTGACGGCCAGGGCGATCGGGAAGATCAATTCGGAAGCCCGCGGGGCCACCACCACTCCCCCGATCACGGTGCCGGAACCGCGGCGGGCAATGATCTTGACGAAGCCGTCGGAAACGTTCATCATCTTGGCCCGCGCGTTGGTGTTCAGCGAGAGCTTGATGATGTCGCCTTGGTACCGGCCGGAGGCGACATCCTCCTCGGTGACGCCGACGGTGGCGATTTCCGGACTGGTAAAGATATTGGATGCCACCTGAGTGAGCTTCAGCGGCTTGACGTAGTCGCCGAGCAGGTGAGCCACCGCGATCCGGCCCTGCATGGCGGCCACGGAGGCCAGGGCCAGGACACCGGTGCAGTCGCCGGCCGCGTAGATGTTGGGCGCCGTGGTGCGGGAGACACCGTCCACCTTGATGTGGCCGCTCTCCGCCAAGGCCACGCCGGCCTCTTCCAGCCCGATCCCGGCGGTATTGGGAACACCGCCAACGGCCAGCAGGCAATGCGAGCCCTCGACCACGCGCCCGTCGGCCAGGGTGACCAGCACGCCGTCGTCCGTTCGCTCCACACCGGCGGCGCGGGACTTGGACAGCACCGTCATCCCGCTGCGGGCGAAGACGTCCTCGAGCACCGCGGCGGCGTCCGCATCCTCGCCCGGCAGCACCCGGTCTCGCGAGGAGACCAGGGTGACCCGGGTGCCCAGCATCCGGTAGGCGGAGGCGAACTCCGCGCCGGTCACGCCCGATCCGACCACAATCAGGTGTTCGGGAATCTCGGTCAGGTTGTACACCTGGGCCCAGTTGAAGATCCGTTCGCCGTCGGGCTTGGCAGTGGGAAGTTCCCGCGGCGTTGCACCGGTGGCCAGCAGGATGGCATCCGCTTCCACGGTCTGGGTCCCGGCATCGGTGGTGACAACAATCGCGTTCGGACCGGACAGCTTGCCCTCGCCCAGGATGACCCGCACACCGGCACGCTCCAAGCCGTGGTGGATGTCCGCCGACTGGCTCTCCGCCAGCTTGAGCAGCCGGTCGTTCACCGTCCGCAGGTCGGCGTAGGCAGCCTTCGAGTGCTCATCAAAACGGACACCCAGATCGTGGGCGCTGGCCACCCGCCGCATGGCATCCGCCGTGGCGATCAGGGTCTTGGACGGCACCACGTCGGTCAAGACCGCCGAGCCGCCAAGTCCTTGCCGCTCGATGATGGTCACCTTGGCGCCGAGTGAATTGGCCACCATGGCCGCCTCATACCCGCCGGGGCCCCCGCCCAGGATCACCAGACGCGGGGCACTGAAATCTATTTGGCTAGTCACGGACTTCATTGTGTCTCATGCCCACCACGGCCTCAACCTGCGCCGCGGTCGGAAGCAGCGCGGCGGCTGCATCGGCGCCGGAAGCGGACTTCCAGAATGATCAAGCCGACGACGGCGGTGCCGCCCCTTCTGCTTTCAGCAGCAGTTGGGCAGCGGGTAGGTTAGGTGCTGTGACTACAGATCCCTTTGAACTGGCCGCCGAGGCAGCCGCTTTCCTCGCCCAGCAGACCGGTGTTCCCGCCCATGATGTGGCCTTGGTGCTCGGCTCCGGCTGGGGCGAAGCCGCCGACCTCATCGGTGACACCACGCACACGATTCCGGCCGCGGACATTCCCGGGTTCTCCGCCCCGGCCGTGGAGGGCCATGTGGGCACCATCCGGTCCGTCCTGACCCCGGACGGCAAACGTGTTCTGGTGCTCGGGGCCCGCACCCACTACTACGAAGGCAAGGGCGTGCGCGCAGTGGTCCACGGCGTCCGCACCGCCGCGGCCGCCGGCTGCAAGACCCTGGTCGTGACCAACGGCTGCGGCGGTCTCAACCCGGCCTGGGCGCCGGGTACGCCGGTGCTGATCAGCGATCACATCAATCTCACCGCCGCATCTCCGCTGGAAGGGGCTACCTTCGTTGACCTGACAGACCTCTACTCCCAGCGGCTCCGCGCTGTGGCCCGGGAGGTCGACCCCAGTCTGGACGAAGGTGTGTACGCACAGTTCACCGGTCCCCACTATGAGACGCCGGCGGAGGTGCAGTACGCCAAGCGGATCGGTGCCGATCTGGTCGGTATGTCCACGGCACTGGAGTCCATCGCCGCCCGCCACGCGGGCATGGAAGTATTCGGTATTTCACTGGTGACCAACTTGGCCGCCGGTATCAGCGACACCCCGCTCAGCCACGCCGAGGTCATCGAGGCGGGACGCGCCGCGGGACCGCGGATCTCCCGGCTGCTGGCCGGCATCGTCGCCAAGCTGTGAACGGGAGCGAGATGACCGCAACAACCGACGAGCTCATGGCCGCGGCCGCCGCCTGGCTGGGCACTGACCCGGACCCGCAGACCCGCCGGGAATTGCAGGATCTGGTAGCGGCTGCGGACGGCGAGGGCCCGGAGGCCACAGCAGCCCGGGCCGAACTGGCTGACAGGTTTTCCGGCACGCTCGCCTTCGGTACGGCCGGGCTGCGGGCCGCCTTGGGCGCCGGTCCGTTCCGGATGAACCGGGTGGTGGTGCGCCGGACCGCGGCAGGCCTGGCCCGGTTCCTGCTGGACACCGCCGGCGGCGAGTACACCCCGCGCGCCGTGGTCGGCTTCGACGCGCGCCGGAACTCGGATGTTTTTGCCGCCGAATCCGCCGCCATCTTCACGGCCGCGGGCATCGAAACCTTCCTCATGCCGTCGGCCCTGCCCACACCGGTGCTGGCCTACGCGGTCCGGGCACTGGGCTGCGAAGCGGGCGTGATGGTCACCGCCAGCCACAACCCCGCCAACGACAACGGCTACAAGGTCTACCTGGGTGGACGGGCCGTGGACGAAGGCGGCCGCGGCGCCCAGATTGTGGCACCGTACGACGCCGAAATTGCCGCCCGGATCGACTACGGCCCGGCCTTGGAATCGATCCGCCTGGCCGAGGAAGGCTGGACAGTCCTGCCCGACGCGATCGCCGGCGACTACGCAGCGGCCGTGACCGCGCTGGCCGATCCCCGGCTGTTCCCCGAGCGGGAACTGAAAATCGTGCTCACGCCGATGCACGGGGTGGGCGGGGCGACCATGCGGGCCGTCTTTGAGCAGGCTGGATTCACTGACGTCACGGTGGTGGCCGCGCAGGCGGATCCGGATCCCGATTTCCCGACCGTGGCTTTCCCCAATCCCGAAGAAGCCGGAGCCATCGACCTGGCCCTGGCGACCGCGGCGGACGTCGATGCCGATCTGGTCATCGCCAACGATCCCGATGCGGACCGTGCGGCCCTGGCGGCCAAAGATCCGTCGACCGGCGCCTGGCGGATGCTTCGTGGCGACGAGGTCGGCGCCCTGCTCGGCGCACACATCTCCGCTCGTTTGGCCGGCCAGGACCAGTTGGCCCCGGACAACGGCGCGCCCGGCCAAGACCGGGTCTTCGCCAACTCAATCGTCTCTTCCCGGCTGCTGGGCAAGATCGCGGCCGACGCGGGCACCCAGCACGTGGAGACCCTTACCGGCTTCAAGTGGATTTCCCGCGTCCCCGGCCTGGTCTACGGCTATGAAGAGGCCCTGGGCTACTGCGTGGCACCGCATCTGGTCCGCGACAAGGACGGTATGTCCGCGGCCCTGCTGCTCGCGGAACTGGCCGCCGACGTGCAAGCCTCCGGCCGCACCGTCTTCGCCATGCTCGACGAACTGGCCCTGCGGTACGGGCTGCACGCCACCGACCAGCTCAGCGTCCGGGTGGAGGACCTTGCCCTGATTCCAGCCATGATGGACCGGCTCCGCGAGCAGCCGCCGTCGTCATTGGCCGGGTCACCGGTGACGGCCCGCACGGACTTGTCCCTGGGCACCGAAGCACTGCCGCCCACCGACGGGATGTTGTTCCTCAGCCAAGACCAGACCCGTGTGATCATCAGGCCCAGCGGTACCGAGCCCAAGCTCAAGTGTTATCTGGAGGTCATCCGGCCGGTCGGATCGGCGGAGCAGCTGCAGTCCGTGCGCGCCGAGGCCGCAGAGGCTCTGCAAGCGATCAAGGTTGATATCCGGGCAGCCCTCGGACTGGCGGAATAGCACCTTTTGCGCTAGGCACGACTGTGGGACGATGCTGCCATGGCCATCGAAGAGGATTATTCGCCGGCCTCGCCGGGCAGGCACCCAAGCCCCGAGGACAGGCCGGAACACAGAGCGTCGGAGGAACACGGCCCGGCGGACGACGAGCGCGCCATCGCCCGCCGTCGGAAGGACGCCGAGGACAAACTCGAGGAGCACCGACGCGATGCCGAACAACACGGCCATCCGACGGGCGGCAGGCACTGACAGGTAGGCCCCGCGTCGCCTGCCCGGGCGGGGCTGTGCACTGAGCTTCCCCAGCAGGTGTCCGCTGTATGCAAGGATGGATGTTCCTGGACCCAGCAGATGAAAGGGATGGCCATGTCTGAAGACAGCACACCCGGATCCGCGCCGAGCGAGACCTATCACGACCCGACGTCGATCGCTTCGGTCATCGACCACACCCTGCTGAAGCCCGAAGCTTCCCGCGAGGACATCCTCACAGTTTGCGCGGAGGCGGTGGCATACCACTTCGCCGCCGTGTGCGTGAACCCTTTATGGACCGCCCTGGTGCACAGCACGCTCAAGGGTTCCGGCGTCAAGACCTGCTCGGTCATCGGCTTCCCGTTCGGTGCCACGCCCACCGATGTGAAGGTTTACGAGGCCCGCGGCGCCAACTTGGACGGTGCCGACGAGATCGACATGGTGATCGACATCGCCGCCGCCCGCGCGAACGACCGCGACGCCGTTTTCGCGGACATAGCGGCCGTGGCCGAGGCCGTACATGCCGGTGGTGCCATCCTCAAGGTCATCCTGGAGACCCACCTGCTCTCCGACGAGCAGAAGCGGATGGTCTGCGAAGCCGCGGCCGAAGCCGGCGCAGACTTCGTCAAGACCTCCACCGGGTTCAGCGGCGGCGGAGCCACCGTTGAGGACATTGCGCTCATGCGGGACGCCGTGGGGCCGCAGCTCGGCGTCAAGGCCTCCGGCGGCGTGCGCTCCATCGACGACGCGCGCGCCATGCTCCGGGCCGGCGCAACACGAATTGGCGCCAGCTCATCAGTGGCTATTGTTAATGGTGAGCAAGCCGCCGGCGGCTACTGATGCCGCATCGCACTATCGAGGAGAAACACCCCATGGCAGCCCATCCCAAGCAGCGCACCCATTCGGGCGAGGGACATCTGGTCAGCAATCTGATCACGTTCGTGGTCATCATGCTGATCTTTTTCGGTTCCCTGTACGCTTTCAGCCTGGAATCGGTCATCGGCCCCATCCCGGCGTTCGCCATCGGCCTGGGCCTGTTCGCGCTGGCGTTCTTCATTCCCAAGCAGATCCTCGGGCGCTCCGACACCCACCACGACGCCTGAGTCAACACAGGCTTTCCGGGCGCGCAGCCAGGGCACGGCAGGATCTGCCCCCGGCTGCGCGCCCGGCGCTTTTAAGCACGACGGCGGCGCCTCCTCGCGGTTCCGTCCGAACGGTTCCCGGCGCCTGAGCAACGATGGGCGTGTAAACTGGCACACGGTGTGACGGGAAGACTGGTCGTCAAGTCATTGAACGAGCCCTCAGGGCGACCAAAGTCAGGAGCCATACATGGCCACTCCCCCATCTCCCGGCCAGAAGACCATCCTCAGCCGAGGCAGCTACCCAGAGTTCCTCCGGATCAGCGAGCTGCTGCGCAAGGAAACGGTCGGCGGGATCCTGCTACTGGTCGCCACCGTTGCGGCGCTGGTCTGGGCCAACTCGCCCGCAGCCGACAGTTACTTCGCCATCCGCGACTTCCAGGTCGGCATCGAGGCCCTGCACCTCAACCTCAGCATCGGCCACTGGGCTTCAGACGGCTTGTTGGCGATTTTCTTCTTCCTGACCGGTCTGGAACTCAAGCGCGAGTTCGTCGCGGGCGACCTGCGCTCCCCTGCCCGGGCCATCGTCCCGATCGCCGCGGCCTTCGGCGGGGTCGCGGTGCCCGCCCTGATCTTCGTGATGGTGAACCTGAGCGCCGGCCCCGAAGCACTGCGCGGCTGGGCCATCCCGACGGCAACCGACATCGCCTTCGCCGTCGCTGTCCTTGCAGTCATCAGCTCGCACCTGCCCAGCGCCCTGCGGATCTTCATCCTGACCCTGGCCGTGATGGACGATCTGATCGCCATCGCCATCATCGCGTTCTTCTACTCGTCCGACGTGCAGGTGCCCTACCTGCTGTGGATGTTGCTCCCGCTGGGCGCCTTCGCGTTCCTGTCGCATAAATTCCCCAAGTTCTTCGCCCAACACCATCTGGCCGCCTGGGTCATTCTGCTGCCGCTCGGCATCGTCACCTGGGCACTGATGCACTCCTCCGGCGTGCACGCTACAGTCGCCGGCGTGCTGCTCGGCTTCATGGTCCCGGTGCTGCGCAGCAAGAAGAACGGCGGGCCGGAAGCCGGCCCCGGGCTGGCCGAACAGTTGGAACACCGCTTCCGGCCGCTCTCCACCGGGTTCGCGGTGCCGGTCTTCGCGTTCTTCGCCGCCGGTGTGGCCCTCGGCGGCTGGGAAGGCATCAGCCGCACCTTCACCGACTCGGTGGCCATCGGCATTGCCGCAGCACTCGTGATCGGCAAACCGCTGGGCATCATGCTCACCACCTGGGTGCTGACAAAGTCCACCAAGGCCAGCCTTGATCCCTCGCTGAAGTGGATCGATGTGCTGGGCGTTGCGGTGCTGGCAGGCGTCGGCTTCACCGTGTCACTGCTGGTCAACGACCTGAGCTTCACGCTCGGATCCGAGCACCACGACCATGCCAAGGTGGCCGTCCTGGCCGGCTCGCTGGTCTCGGCCCTGCTGGCCGCCGTCCTGTTGCGCGCCCGCAACCGGCACTACCGGCAGGTCGAGGAGCTTGAAACCGCGGATGCAGACCAGGACGGCGTGCCGGATGTGTATCAGCAGGACCCGCGCGCTACCAACTGATCCGGGGCCGGCTCCGGCCCGCTTCGCCGCCGCCTCTGCGACCCGCGTCACACACCGTACGGTTCCGCTGTGCGCACCCGTGCCCGTGCCATACTGAACCAGTTATGGCCAGCCCGGGCCCCGCAGAGTAGCCGGCAGGAGGGCTGCCGGAGTAGGGGATCTTCGAGCATGTCTGCCGCACCAAGCCCGCTGTTGTCATTGCTGATCGGACGCCAGCAGTTCCACGAGCTTTCCCTGCGCGCACGCGTGGTGCTGAGCCATCTGCCGCTGTGCCTGTCTGTGGCGTTGACCGCGCTGCTTGCTGCAGTGTTCTTCCCGGACCTGCTGTCCAACCCGCACTTCATCGGCGGACTGGTCGGCATCGGCCTCTTGTGGATCCTGAGTGCCGTCGTCCCCTGGGATCGGCTGCCCTATCCCTCCTATTGGGTGATCCCGCTGCTGGACTTCGTCGCCATAGGGTTCCTCCGCCAGGGCAGCGGGACGGAACTCTCCGGCATCAGTCTGCTGGCCATCTTCCCGGTTTTCTGGATGGCATGGTCGGAGATCGCTCCCGCCGCCGCCCGTGTTATTAGTTTCGTCGCGCCGCTGTTGATCATCTGGATCCCGGTGTTTGCCGGGCCGGATCCGGTGACAGCTGAAGCATTGGTGGGTCCAGCCCTGATCCCGATTGTGACCTTGGCTGTCTCCATCACCGCGTCCGTTTTCGCCTTGAGCTCTACAGCTCAACAACAAACGCTGGCTCACAAAGACCGCGAGCTGCGGGCCCTGCTGGAAGAGAGCAAGGTCCACGTTCGCCGGCTGGATACCGTTTTGAACGCCGTTGCCGTGGGCGTCCTCGTCACCGACGCCGAAGGACAGGACATCCTGAGCAACGTCCAACAGCAGCGGGACCGCTCGGTGGCCAGGCCCCAGGGAATCGAGAATCCGGACGAGGCCGACCTGCTGGTCTTCGAAGCCGACCGGGTCACGCCTTTCGGCCTGGAAGACCGGCCCATCCGCCGTGCCGTGCGCGGGGAAGCATTTTCGGACGTTTTGGTGTGGATTGGTGCCGGTGAGAACCAGCGGGCCATGCTGTGTACGGCCCGGCCCATGCAGGACGATGCAGGCCGGTTCGACGGGACCGTCATGGCGTTCAGCGACGTCACCGACCTCGTCAACGCGCTGACGGTCAAGGAAGAGTTCGTCTCCAGCGTCACGCACGAGCTGCGCACACCCCTGACCTCCATCATGGGCTACTTGGATCTCGCCCTCGAGGACGCCGACCAACTGCCGCAGCACGTCAGCCATTCGCTCAACATTGCGATGCGCAACTCCGAGCGGCTGCTCCAACTAGTGGAAGACCTGCTCTTCACGGCGGCGGGGACGCTGAGCATAGAACCGCGCAGCACCGCTTTGGCTGAAGTCGTGGCCGGCAGCGTCAGTTCGGCCATGCCGAGGGCGGAACACGCAGGCGTGGAATTGGTGATCGACGCCGCCGAGGGGCTGGTCGCCGAAATCGATCCGACCAGGATGGGCCAAGTTCTGGACAACCTGCTCTCCAACGCCATCAAGTATTCGCCCGACGGCGGCCGGGTCACCGTGCGGACGCTGGAATCCGACGGCGCAGCCGTGCTGGAGGTCCGCGACACCGGGATGGGCATGTCCGAAGCCGACCAGGCGGAAGTCTTCACCAAGTTCTTCCGGACCAGTTCGGTCCGGCAAGCTGCCATTCCCGGGCTGGGGTTGGGGTTGGCGATCAGCAAGTCGATTACCGAAGCGCACGGGGGCACGCTGACCTTCACCAGCGTGCTCGGAGTCGGCACCACGTTCCGGGTTTCAATCCCGCAGCGGGGCGAAAAGGGAGGCCGCCCGGAGACGGCCTCCCTGAGCCAGCTGCCGGCATAAGCCGCTGGTGCCGGCAGCTGGCCGGATGATGCCCGACCGTTAGCGGATGGCCTGGTGGCCCTTGAACTCCATCTTGCCGTTGCCAGATCCCTTGCCGTTGCCCTTGGCGGTGCCGTTCACCGCCGAAGTGGTTTCCGCGAAGGTCAGCGTGGCGTGCGCAATCGCATCGGCCATCTGTTCGAGCACCACGGGGTCAACGTTGTCCACCGTGTCGCAGGCTTGGTGGTAGCAGGGATCAAAAGGCGCGCCGACCGTGCCACCATAGATGGCTGCTTGTTCCGCGGTCTTTTCGCCCTCGGCTCCGGTGAACAACCCTCCGGCCGGGATGCCGTTGTTAATGAAGGCGAAGTAGTCCGAGCGGCCGTCGAAGTCCGTCGGCTCCGTCGCCAGTCCTTGCGAGGCGAAGTAGTCCTCGAAGATGCGCTCGATGTTGGCGGACCCGTTCGGGCCTGCCAGACCCAACGGATCGCCGTCGCCGTCGTAGACGAAGCGGACGGCGTTGGGTGAACCGACCATGTCGAAATTCAGGTTCAGCGCGTGATTTTTGATGTCCTTCTTCGTCAGCTTGGAAACGTAGTGCTCGGAGCCGAGCAAGCCGTCCTCTTCGCCGCCCCAGAAGGCGAACCGCACCCGGTTTCGCGGCTCGTCCCCGCTGGCCGCGATCTGCAGCGCCGTTTCCAGAATCGCCGCACTGCCCGAGCCATTGTCATTGATGCCGGGGCCTTCGGGCACCGAATCCAGGTGCGCACCGACCACCACGGTGCGGTCCGCGCGTCCGGCCGTGTCGGCCAGAATATTGAAGGTCTCCGTCTGGACGATTTCGGCGTCCACCGCGATCCGCACCTCCAGACCATCCGTGCCGGCCAGCTCGGCCCCCAGATCGAAGCTGGTGGTCACCGCCGGTATGTCCTGGAGCGTGCCCAGCGTCCCGCCGAACAGATCGAGCCGGTCCGCTGTGCCCCCGTTGCCCTGGTTGAACAGCACCACGCCCACGGCTCCCGCCGCCGCGGCGTTCGAGACCTTCAGGGCGAAGTCGCAGGTACCGCGCTGGATCAACGCGATGTTTCCGGCGGGGAAGCCGGCAAAGTCGGCGGTCTCACAACCGCTGGTGGACGCCCTGTCCCCCGTGAGGTTGATATCCACCGCCGTCACCGGTGCGATGACATCGTCCGATCCTGAGTAGTCCATGCCCAGGAAATCCTGTTCCTCCGTGTAGTCGGTGGGCGTCGGGGCCACCTGCTCGAACTCCGCGCTGTTCAGCACGAAGCGTTCGTAGGAGAACGACTGGCGGACCGGGGCGTATCCGGCGGACCTCAGTTGCGCTTCGATGTACTGCGCCGATGCCTCGTAACCGGGGGTGCCCGCGGCACGGTTGCCACCATTGGCATCCGCCACGTCCTGCAGCGCCTGCAGGTGGCCGAAGATGTTCTCTGCGGTGACGGCGTCCCGCAGGGCGCTGGTATTCGTCCCGTTGTCGGCCTGGGCTGGCAGCCCGATACCGAAGGCCAAAGCGGTGGCGGCTGTGATGGCCGCTCCGCGCCTGAAACGGTGGGTTTTCATACTGGTTCCTCCGTAGGGTGCGATGATGGACCCCGCTATCCCCGTAGCAGGATCCTGCCCGGAAGCTATCCGATCTGAAGCGATTGCAAAAGAGTTGGCAACTGTTTCGGTGCTGAAACGAACAAAACAAGCATGAGCCAGGTACCGATGCCCCTCACCGATAACATGGTGGCGGGCTGCCCGCCTCACCCGACGGTCAACCTGCGCGAAAGGAGCCCCATGCGGCTAGGCACACCTTTGATGCGGGGCCGCATTCTCACCGCCACGTTGCTGGCCGCCTACATTGTGGTGGTCGCCGTTGTTGTGCTCTGGCCCACTCCCGTGGATGCGGCAGCGAACGGATTGATCCGGCAGGTCCTGTCGGCGCTACATCGCGCAGGCATTCCGGACTGGTTCGACTACAACCTGATCGAGTCCGGGGCCAACGTTGTGATGTTCATCCCGCTCGGTTTACTGACCGCCTTGTTGCTGCCGTCCGCACTGCGCTGGCTCACGCCGGCGGGAGCGCTGGTGTTCTCCGGCGCCATCGAATGGTGCCAGCAGGCGTTCCTGCCCGGCCGCTACGCTTCCTTGCAGGACGTCTGGGTGAACACACTGGGTGCCGCGGTAGGCACGGTGCTGGCCTACGCCTGGCTGGAGCACCTGCGCAATCGGCGCCCGGTAACACGATAAAGTCGAACTAGTCTCTCTCACCGCACAGATAAAAGGACCAGCATGCGTATTTCCGTCATCGGCTGTGGCTATCTGGGGGCCGTTCACGCTGCCGCCATGGCCAAGCTTGGCCACGATGTCGTTGGCATCGACGTGGACGAGCGCAAGATCGCCGAGCTCAAGGCCGGCCGTGCCCCGTTCTTCGAGCCGGGGCTGCCGGAATTGCTCACCGAGGTCCAGAAGACCGGACGGTTGACCTTCAGCACCGAGATGGCCGACGCCGCCGGCGCCGTCGTGCACTTCGTCTGTGTGGGCACGCCGCAGCGCAAGGGCGAGAACGCCGCTGACCTGCGCTTCGTTGACGCCGCCTTCACCTCGTTGGCGGAACACCTGAAGTCAGGTGACGTAGTCGTCGGCAAATCCACCGTGCCGGTGGGCACGGCTGCGCGGTTGGCCGATGAAGTCCAGGCGATTGCTCCGGAAGCGGTTCTCGCGTGGAACCCGGAGTTCCTGCGCGAGGGCCATGCGGTGAAGGACACCCTGACCCCGGACCGTTTCGTCTACGGTGTCCCTTCCGGCGCCAAGGGTGAAGCCGCTACGGCAGCGATGGACAAGGTCTATGCCACCCCGCTGGCCGCCGGAACGCCGCGGCTGGTGGTGGACTACGCCACCGCTGAACTGGTCAAGACGGCCGCGAACTCCTTCCTGGCCACCAAGATCTCCTTCATCAATGCCATGGCCGAGGTGTGCGAAGCCGCCGGAGCGGACGTCACCGCCCTCGCCGACGCCATTGGCATGGACGAGCGGATCGGCCGCAAGTTCCTCAACGCGGGCGTTGGTTTTGGCGGCGGTTGCCTGCCCAAGGACATCCGGGCCTTTATGGCCCGGGCCGGCGAACTCGGTGCGGATCAGGCATTGACATTCCTGCGCGAAGTGGACGCGATCAACATGCGCCGCCGCGCCCGGGTGGTGGAACTGACCCGGGAGCTGTGCGGCGGGTCGCTGATCGGCAAACGCATCACCGTGCTGGGTGCCGCGTTCAAGCCGCAGTCCGACGACGTCAGGGACTCCCCGGCTCTGTCGGTCGCCGCACAGCTGCAGCTGCAGGGCGCTACCGTCACGGTCACGGATCCAGAAGCGTTGGCCAACGCCAAGCAGCGCTTCCCGGAGCTCAGCTATGAGCCGGATACGAAGACGGCAATAGCCCGCGCCCACGCGCTGGTCCTGCTGACCGAATGGCAGGAATACCGCGAATTGGATCCGGCGGCCGTGGGAAACCAGGTAGACGAAAAAAACGTTCTGGACGGACGCAACGTGCTGGACCCGGGCGCTTGGCGCCAGGCCGGCTGGACCTACAAGGGCATCGGCCGCCCCTAGCTTTTCCCAAGCCTTTCGCCCCAGAATGGGCTCGTGCAGCTAGAGCTGTGCGGGCCCGTTGTCGTTTCCGTTGACAGCGGTCCCCGTTCAAGGGAATGATAGGTGAGCCAGCGCTTCAAGCCGCCGACCCTGTTTTCTGCGGGTCCGGTCGAGCTGCGCTGGTTGATGGGGGGACATCGAATGCTGATTCGGAGGGGCTTTGCCCTCGCCGCGGCTGCAGTCTTGGGGCTGTCCGGTCTGTCACTGACCGCAGAGCCCGCCGCAGCAGCCCCGGATCCGGGCCAGCACTTCTATGAACCCGGCGCCACCACTCTGCACGACACATACTTTCCTGACGCCGGTAACGGCGGCTACCAAGCCACCCGCTACCTACTGGACCTGGTGTATGACCCGCCCACCGACCAGCTCAACGGCAAGGCAACCATCACTGCCCAAGCCAAGCAGGACCTTTCGGAATTCAGCCTGGACCTAGACGGGCTGGCCGTCCAGTCAGTCAGTGTCAACGGACTGGGTGCCCGCTTTGACCAGGCTGGCACCAAGCTCGGGGTCGCTCCTGCCCGCGGCGTGCCGAAAGGACGGACTTTCACCGTGGAGGTGGAGTATTCCGGCGTTCCCCATACTCTTGCACTCCCCGGTCCTGCCGGCTTCATCCATACCGGCGACGGCGCACTAGTCACCGGCCATCCGGCCAGCGCCCCCACCTGGTTTCCGGTGAACAATCACCCCAGCGACCCAGCCAGCTACACCTTCAACGTCTCGGTGCCGGACGGTTGGCAGGCCGTAGCCAACGGATTGCCGGACGGAACCAGCCGTACCCCAGGCCGCACTGTCTACAAGTGGACGGCTCAGGAGCCGCTGTCGCCCCATCTGGCGACCATCGCCGTCGGGCATTTTGATCTGGCGAAGTACTCTAAGCGCGGCATCAGCTACGTCGACGCCATGGATCCGGCGTTGAAGAAGACGGTTATTCCCCGCAACGGAGATGGTCTGGCTTGGTCGCAAAGCGACGACGCCAGCTACAAGCGCCTCACCCGGACTGTCAGCGTGCCAGATGCCGACGCCGAGTTCTCCTTTTGGATGCTGCGCGACACCGAGCCCGGCTGGGACTACGCTTTCGTCGAGGCCCGCACGCCCGGCAAGGACAACTGGACCACTTTGAAGGACGCCACCGGATTCGCGGAGAACGGCACCGGAAATTCGTGCCCGGCCTGGCACCAGGTGCATCCCTTCCTGAAGCATTACCAAAACGACGACGGCGGCGGCAGCTGTTCCGCGAAGGGGTCCACCGGGCAGTGGTGGGCGGCCACCGGGACGAGCGACGGCTGGGAGCACTGGGAGTTCGATCTGGCGGACTACGCCGGTGAGGACGTGGAACTCTCCATCACCTATGCCAGCGACATCACCGGACAGAACGACGGCGTCTTCGTCGAGGACATCAAGGTGACCGGGAGCGACGGCTCCACCTCGTTCGACAGCGACGGTGACCGGTGGGACGGCTGGAGCCCGCAGGGCGGCGCGCCCAAGGGAAGCCGGCCCAATGAGAACGAGTGGACCGCCGGCAGCAGCACGCCCCCGTCCCAGGGCTACAAGATCCAGCAGTCGTTGGACAAGCAGCCGAAGATGATCAAGTTCCTCTCTTCCGTGTTCGGGGCCTATCCGCTGGCCAGTGCCGGCGGCATCGTCGACAATGTCGAGGACCTCGGGTTCGTGCTGGAGGCCCAGGCCAGGCCGGTCTACCCGATGGATTATTTCTACAGCGAGGCCAGCGGTGACTCATTCATCGTCCGACAACTCGCTCTCCAGTGGCTGGGCAGCCAGTTGCCCGTCCATCGGTGGCAGGACAGTTGGCTCAACCAGGGATTGGCAACCTACGCCCAATGGCTCTGGGCGGAAGACCGGGAACCCGGCAGCGCCCAAGACAGTTTCGAGTTTTACGCGGACATCGACGCCGCAGACCCGTTCTGGAAGTTCAAGTTGTCCGACCCGGGGCCGGACAACCTGTTCTCCAGCGGCCTGCAGACCCGCGCGGCCATGGCCCTGCACGCGGTGCGGACCGAGATCGGCGACAAGGACTTCCACAAGCTTGTCCGGCAGTGGGTCAAGGACGGTTCGGGTTCCCCCAAGGATTTCCGCAAGCTCGCCGAGGATATCTCCGGCAAGGATTTGGGCCCGCTGTTCAAGAAGTTCGTCGCTACCGCCGGAAAACCAGGAGTACTTTAGCGGTCCTCGCCCAGCACCCGGAGTCCTTCACGGTATGCGTCTGCTGTGAGCTCGCCGCGGGCAAACCGCTGGTCCAGAATCTGTCTAGCCGTACTGCGTCCGTGCGTCCTTTCCATCTTCCCGGCGGCCGCTGCCACCGCAACAGCATCTTCGACGCTACCGGGCCGCAGGCCCATGAAAGCCCGGACCACCAAGATGGCCAACATGGCCACGATGGCCAACAGCAAAATGCCAAACAGCCACGCCAAGCCCATATCTACCATGATGAAGCACTCCTTCGATCACGACGGAACGATGGCTTTATAGTCCGTTCCCTTAGCGTCAGGATACGCGTCGGCCCCGGGAACAAACAGGGCAAATCCATCACAAGAGGATCCCGTAGCCCCGTCTGCTCCCCGCGACGGATATCCCGGGCCGTCCCGCGAGACAGGTATCGTCGGCGCCACATGGGACCGCGCGATGCCCTCCACAAGCCGTTGGCGGCAAATGATGCGGCATTGAGATGTTCAGCACCCATGGCTTCCCCGGATTCCGGCCGCTCCGGACATAGGATGGCTGTAGGCACCCTCCCGTGTAGATCACCGGGCCGCTGTGCTGTTCTATTCCCTGACCTCCGGTTGCCCGGTTGAAAGTCGAGTTGATGAGCCCCACTGCCGACGGCACGCCGTTCCCGCGCCGCCGCGACGTCCGCACCGGCGCCGCTGAACCAGCCGCGCCCACCGGGATGATTCCGGTGGTCCCGCTGGTCTCCGCACCGTCCGGCACCCCCTTGCCTGCACGGCGTGAACTGCGCACCGGCCTCATCCAGGTAGTTCCGCCCGCCGCCGGCCAGGCTGGTGGAACCACCCGCTATGTACGCACGGAGGCTCCGGCCGCACCGAGCGCCAAGCGGCTCAAGGGGCGCGGGACCGCGTGGGCGGTGTGCACCGCCGTCGTGCTTGCCGCTGCGGCCGCCGCCTTCTGGTTGATGTTCGTTCGCTAGGCGTTAGCCTTCTGCCGCTGCCAGCTTGCCCAGGAGCGAGGAGAGTTCGGAGCGTTCCTCTGCGGACAGGGCGGCAAAGTATTCTTCAGCATGGCTTACTTGGATTTTCCGGATGGCCTGTCCAATCTCCCGCCCTGCCTCAGTGAGGACAACCACCGTGGCCCGGCGGTCGGTCGGATCAGGCTCACGCGCGCACCAGCCGCGCTCCTGCAAGCCGTCGACAATATCGGTGGCCGATCGCGGTGCTATCCGCAGCCGCTCGGACAATTCGCCCAGCCGCAGCGAGCCATGGTGGCGTAGCATCCGCAGCGCTCGGGCCTGTGACGGCGCCACGCCCAATGGGGCCATTCCCTGCGAGGATCCCTTCCTGAGTTGGCGCGACACGGCCCAGAATAGGTCTAGTAAGTTCTCATCAGCCACAGGAATAGGCTATCAAGTTTGCCTGTTGTAACCTCATAGTGAGGTAACCTCAGCAATACCGGGGCGTCGCAGCTCCACCATCATGAAACGAGGTGGTTCCGACGGAAACATTCGGAATGAACCCCGGCCGCGGTCCCGTGAAGGAACCGACGGCCGCAGAAAAAGAACAAGCACGGCATGTTCCGCTCAAGCGGATTGTGGCCCTTTTCCGTCCCTACCGGAGACAGCTGGCTTTGGTCACGGCCATCATTGTCGCTTCCTCCGCCGCCGCTATGGCCTCCCCGTTCCTGCTGCGTGCCGTCATCGACACGGCCCTGCCCCAGCAGCAGCTGCCGCTGCTGGCCTTGCTGACCGCGGGCATGCTGGCCGTGGCTGCGGTCACCGCCCTGTTCGGCGTCCTGCAGACCTGGATTGCCACCAAGGTGGGCCAACGCGTGATGCACAGCCTGCGGACCGATGTCTTCTCCCATTTGCAGCGCCAGTCCGTTGGCTTCTTCACCCGGACGCGCAGCGGGGAAATCCAATCCCGCATCACCCAGGATATCGGCGGCATGCAGTCCGTGGTCACGTCCACCGCCACCGGCATTGCCACCAACCTGACCACCGTCGTTGCGACCGCCGTGGCCATGGCTGCCTTGTCCTGGCAGCTGTCGCTGATCTCGCTGCTGGTGATGCCGCCGGCAGTCGTGCTGACCCGGCGGGTGGCCAAAGTGCGGCGTGAGCTGACCGCCCGCCGCCAGCAGGAACTGGCCGACATGAATGTGACCATCGAAGAGTCGCTCTCGGTCAGCGGAATCCAGCTGAGCAAGACCCTGGGCACCGGAAACGATCTGGCGGACCGGTTCTCTGCCTCCTCCGAGCGACTGACCGACCTGGAACTGCGGTCGGAACTGGCCGGCCGCTGGCGCATGGCCACCATGAGCATCATCTTCGCCGCAGTACCGGCCGTCATCTACTTCGCCGCCGGCCTGCCCGGGGCCGCGGGAAACATCAGCATCGGCACCGTGGTGGCCTTCAGCGCGCTGCAAGGCGGGCTTTTCCGCCCCTTGCTGGGACTCTTGAACGTCACCATCACCGTCACCAGTTCGCTGGCGCTCTTCGCGCGAATTTTCGAGTATCTGGACCTGCCGGTGGAGATTACCGAGCCGGCCTCGCCGACTCCGGTGGACCCGGCAAAGGTAGCGGGGCACGTCCGTTTCGAGGATGTCAGCTTCAGCTACCCGGAGAGCGAAACATCGGCCCTCCGGCACGTGAACCTGGCCGTTCCCGCCGGTTCCTCCTTGGCCCTCGTGGGCCCGACCGGTTCGGGAAAGAGCAGCCTGGCCGCGTTGGTGGCCCGCCTGCATGATCCGACGGCGGGGCGCATCACCATCGACGGCGTGGACCTCCGCTCCATGCGGCTGGCCGATCTGGCACGCATCGTGGGCGTGGTCAGTCAGGACACGTATCTGCTGCACACCACGGTGCGCGGGAACCTGCGCTACGCCAAACCAGATGCCAGCGATGCCGAAATCGAGCAGGCCGCGCGGGACGCCCAGATCCACGACCACATCGTCGCACTGCCGGACGGCTACGACACCATCGTCGGCTCGCGCGGGCACCGGTTCTCCGGCGGCGAGAAGCAACGCATTGCGATCGCCCGCACGCTGTTGCGCAACCCTCCGGTGCTGGTGCTGGACGAAGCGACCAGTGCACTGGATACCCAGACCGAGCACGCCGTGCAGCAGGCGTTCGACCGACTGGCCGCGGGCCGGACCACCATCACCATCGCCCACCGGCTCTCCACCGTCCGCAACGCGGACCAGATCGCCGTCTTGGAAGCGGGGCGCATCATCGAACGCGGCACCCACGAAACACTGCTCGACGCCGACGGGCGCTACGCGGCTCTGGCCGCCTGACATGGGACGGGCGTAGCGGGCGCAGTCCGCGTGCCCACATGTAACAGGCGCACCGCACCCCTAGACTATTGCGGTGAATCGATTGAAAAAGCGTCCTGTCCTGGTCACCGTTTCCGTCCTTGTCGGCCTGCTCCTCGTGGCCGGGCTGACCGCCGGAGGCTACCTGTGGAACCTGGCGCATTCTTTTGATTCCAAGAGCGAGAAGATTGCCGACGCTTTCCCCGAGGAGTCGACCCGGCCGATTAAGAAGGCCGAGGGTGCCGTCAACATCCTGCTGATGGGATCCGACACCCGCGGCGGGGACGGCACGGAAGACGCGCTGGAGGGCGCCCCGGGAGATGCCCGCACCGACGCACTGATGCTGCTGCATGTGCCTTCGGACCGCTCTGGGGTCTACGTGATGTCCATCATGCGCGACACGTGGACGGAGATCCCCGGCCACGGCGAGCACAAGATCAATGCCGCCTACGCCCTGGGCGGGGTTCCCTTGACCGTACAGACGGTCGAAGGACTCTTCGACACCCGCATTGACCACGTGGCCATCATCGACTTCGAAGGGTTCCGCGCGCTGACCGACGCGCTCGGCGGCGTTGAGATCAAAGTCAATCCGGCCTTCACGTCGTCGCACTTGGGCGGCCGGCATTTCGCGGCCGGCCCCACTCTGATGAACGGCGAGGAAGCCCTCGCCTTCGTCCGCGAACGCTACGCCTACTCCGACGGCGACTACCAGCGGGTGCGCAACCAGCGTGCCTTCGTCGGCGCGGTCCTCTCCAAGTTCCTCACCGCTGACACCCTCACCAACCCGGCCCGGATTAGTGCCACGGTGGATCAGTTCGCCCCCTACATCACCGTTGACGAGAGCCTGAATGCCGGAGCCATCGGAACTCTGGGACTGGGCCTCAACAAGGTGCGCAAGGACGACATCCACATGTTCACGCTGCCCACCAAGGGCACCGGATCCTCCCGCGACGGTCAGTCGATCGTGCTCAAGGACGAGCAAGCCATTAAGGACATCACCGCGGCGCTGGGCGACGACTCACTGGACAAATACTGGCAGACCTTGCCCTCCGACAACTGAGCCGATCTTGCAACCGGTCGCGGACGCTTTGCGGCATTGGCTGCCTGACCAACAGCGCCGCTAGTCTGTGAAGACCGCGTCGATCACACCCTGCGCCCACTCCAGGATCTGTTGGTCGGCCAGGTCTCTGCCCCCGATCCTGGCGGTCTTGGGTTTGGGGATCAGGATGAAGTCCAGCGCGGGTTTCACCTGCGAGCCCGGGTACATCCGGGTTAGCCGCATCGCCTTGGACTCCGGTAGTGCCGCCGGCGCGAACTTGATGAAGTTGCCCTGTACCGCCACATCGGTCAGTCCGGCGGCGCGGGCCCGGACCCGGAAACGTGCCACGGCGACGAGGTTCTGCACCGGCTCCGGTAGCTCGCCGTAGCGGTCGGTGAGCTCGGCAACCACTTCGGCGATGGCCTCGTCGGTGGCCGCCTGCGCCAGCTTCCGGTAGGCCTCCAAGCGCAGGCGCTCCCCCGGCACGTAGTCGTGCGGCAGGTGGGCGTTGACCGGCAGCTCGATCTTCATGTCGGCAACCTTTTGCTCGGTTT
Organism: Arthrobacter sp. NPDC089319; assembly: GCF_040684925.1. Lineage (NCBI taxonomy): Bacteria > Bacillati > Actinomycetota > Actinomycetes > Micrococcales > Micrococcaceae > Arthrobacter > Arthrobacter sp. NPDC089319. The sequence goes on from NZ_JBFBGZ010000009.1 coordinate 129,352, forward strand.
CGCCGCGGAAATCGGCCACGGCCTCGCCGACCAGCCGGATGTACAGGTCGAAGCCGACGCCGGCAATGTGCCCCGACTGTTCCCCGCCGAGCAGATTTCCTGCACCGCGGATTTCCAGGTCCTTCAGGGCCAGCTGCATGCCCGCGCCGAGTTCGTTGTGCGCCGCCACTGCCTTGAGCCGCTCCAGCGCCACTTCGCCAAGCGGTTTCTCGGCGTCGAACAGGAAGTAGGCGTAGGCCCGCTCCCGGCCGCGGCCCACCCGGCCGCGCAGCTGGTGCAGCTGGGAGAGGCCGTAGCGGTCCGCGCGGTCAACGATCAGCGTGTTGGCGTTGGAGATGTCCAGCCCGGTTTCGATGATGGTGGTGCAGACCAGCACGTCGAACCGCTTTTCCCAGAAATCGACGATGATCTGTTCCAGCCGGGACTCGCTCATCTGCCCGTGCGCCACTTCCACCCGCGCTTCGGGGACCAGTTCCCGGATCCGCGCCGCCTGCCGCTCGATGGACGAGACGCGGTTGTGCACGAAAAAGACCTGTCCTTCGCGCATCAGCTCGCGCCGGATCGCCGCCGTCGTCTGCTTGTCCGTGTACGGGCCAACGTACGTCAGCACCGGGTGCCGCTCCTCCGGCGGGGTGGCCAGCGTGGACGTCTCGCGGATGCCGGTCAGCGACATCTCCAGGGTCCGCGGGATCGGCGTCGCGGACATGGCCAGCACGTCCACGTTGGTACGCATCTTCTTCAGCGCTTCCTTGTGTTCGACGCCGAAGCGCTGTTCCTCGTCCACGATGACCAGGCCCAGGTCCTTGAACTGGACCTCCTTGGAGAGCAGCCGGTGCGTCCCGATGACCACGTCGATGCTGCCGTTCTTGATCCCTTCCATGGTGTCCTTGGCTTCCTTGGACGTTTGGAAGCGGGACAGCGCCTTGACCCTGACCGGGAACCCGGAGAAGCGTTCACTGAAGGTCTCGAAGTGCTGCTGGGACAGCAGCGTGGTGGGCACCAGCACCGCCGCCTGTTTGCCGTCCTGGACCGCCTTGAAGGCAGCGCGGACCGCGATCTCGGTCTTGCCGTACCCCACGTCGCCGGAGACCAGGCGGTCCATCGGGATTTCCCGCTCCATGTCCGCCTTGACCTCGTTGATGGTGGTCAACTGGTCGGGGGTCTCGATGTACGGGAATGCTTCTTCCAGCTCACGCTGCCAGGGCGTGTCCGGTCCGAAGGCGTGCCCGCGGGACGCCATCCGGGCCGAATACAGGCGGATCAGCTCGCCGGCAATCTCCTTGACCGCCTTGCGCGCCTGGCTCTTGGTCTTGGCCCAGTCGGAGCCGCCCATCTTGGACAGGACCGGAGTCTCGCCGCCCACGTACCGGGTGACTTGGTCCAACTGGTCGGTCGGCACGAACAGCCGGTCCCCGGGGGCACCCCGCTTGGACGGGGCATACTCCAGGACCAGGTACTCGCGCATGGCCTTGGTGGGTCCGGCACCAGTGGAGCGCTGCAATAGCTCGACGAACTTGCCCACCCCGTGCTGCTCGTGCACCACGAAGTCGCCTTCGGTCAGCTGCAGCGGATCCACCGCGTTGCGCCGCCGCGACGGCATTTTCCGCATGTCCTTGGTGGAGCGTGCCGAGGCCCGGCCCAGCAGGTCGGCTTCGGTCAGCAGGCCGAGCTTCAGTCCGTCGAAGACGAACCCCTTGCCGGTGCTGGCCGTGGTGATTTCGATGATTCCCGGCTGCGGTTCGTTCTCCAGCGATTCCACCCGCGTGGCCGGTATCTCCGCGTCGTGGAAGAGTTCGGCCATGCGTGAGGCCGGGCCGGGTCCTTCGGTGGCCACCACCACGCGCCACTGGTCGCGTACGCGGGATCCAATGAACTCCATCATCTCAGCGACGTCGCCCTGATAGCCCCTGGGTTCCCGGGCCGCGATGGTCAACGTGTCGATGTCCAGCACGGTTTCGTCGTCGGGGTTGAACGAGGTGATGGACCACCAGGACACCTGGTGCTCGCCGGCCGCCGTGCGCGTGTCGCCCAGCGAGCGGAAGCCCGCCTGCTCCAAGTCCCCCTGCAGCGCCAGGTCCAGCGGCGCGTCTCCGCCCTCGGAGGCGGTGGCCCAGGCAGCGGCCAGGAATTCGTCGTTCGTGGTCTCCAGATCGTGTGCCCGACTGCGTACCTTCTCCGGTTCAATGACAACCGCGATGGATCCGGGCGGCAGCTCGCCAACAAACGGCACCATGGCATCCACCAGCACCGGCGAAAGTGACTCCATGCCTTCGACCGTGACGCCCCCGGCGATCTTTTCCAGCATGTCCGCGGCCGCCGGCATCTGGTCCTTGAGCTTGGCCGCACGGCTCATCACCGAGGGCGTAATCAACAGCTCCCGGCAGGGCGGGGCGTACAGCCGGGTGGGGTGCTTGACGTGCTCGCCGGCCAAGGAACGCTGGTCTGCCACAGCGAACCAGCGCATCGATTCAACTTCGTCGCCAAAGAACTCAATCCGGACCGGATGGTCGTCGGTGGGCGAAAAGACATCCAAAATCCCGCCGCGCACAGCAAACTCGCCGCGTCGGCTGACCATGTCCACCCGAGCGTAGGCCGCGTCGGACAACCGACGGACCACGTCGGTAAAGGCGACCTCGTCGCCGACCGCCAGCGCGACCGGCTGCAGCTCGCCCAGCCCCTGGACCAGCGGCTGAAGCACTGCGCGCACCGGCGCGATGACCACGCGCAGCGGCGCCGCACCGTCGTCGTGCTTTAACCGGCGCAGCACCGAGAGCCGGCGCCCCACGGTGTCTGACCGCGGCGACAGCCGCTCGTGCGGCAACGTCTCCCAGCTGGGGAATTCCTCGATGAACTCATCCGGCAGGTAGCTCCGCAGCGCAGCGGCCAGGTCTTCCGTCTCCCGCCCGGTTGCCGTGACCGCCAGCACCACCGGTCCGGTGGTCGACGACGGCCCGCCCTCGCCATCGTTGGTCGACCAAGGCGCGCCAGCGCCGCGTGGAGACCCGCCGGTCTCCAGCCCCTGCACCATCTCTGCCAGCAACGCTGCCCGCAACCCAGGCGGTGCGCCGATCTGCAGGTCCTCGCTGCGCTCTGCCACGGGCCGGGCCGACTGCAGCCGCACCTTGGCGAACGTTGTGTCCTCGGCAAGGGCGGCCAGCAGTCCGTTCAAGCTCATGGCGGTAAATTCTCCCGGTCAGCATGCAACACGAATACCCGAGGTTTGGCAGAACCCCGGGGCGACCGTTCAACTTTACCGCGACACAGACCTTAGCGCAGTGTGGCGTAAAGCAATGCAGCAAGCACGCACACCGCCAGTACCGCCACCACGGTGTTCGCGATTCGGCGCTGCCGGGCAGGCGTGAGGCGGTTCCATTTGCGGCGAAGATTCCGAAACACAGGCAGTCCCCCAGACTGGTTGTGGCGCTCGTACTGCGATGTACCCATAGCGCTGTTTCCCTGCAGCCAACGTACTAGCAGCCATACGCTCCCGGGACAGACAGCGCCGAACGTTACACGGCTGTAATCTGCGACCGGAATATCAGTAAGATGGGTGCCGGACGATTGTTCTCAACACCACCGGGAGTCTTCATGGCGCTCAGCGCTTCCACCACCCTGCCCTACTCCGTCGCCCAAGTCACCGAGACCTTTACCGAGGAAGCGTTCCTGCGCCATACCAGCGAACTGGTCGGTGGCAACCTGGAATCAGCAACAGTGGACGGTTCCGTAGACGGTGCCTTCACGTTGACGGTAGTGCGCAAAATCCCGACGACGCGGCTGCCGGACCTGGCCAAGAAGATGCTAGGCGAGACGCTGACCGTGACCCAGACGGAGCAGTGGCAGGCTCCGGAAACTGATGGCTCCCGAACAGCCAATGTGGCCGTGAAGGTCGCCGGTGCCCCGGTGGATGTGAAGGCCGTGCAGAAGTTGGTCGCGGATGGCACCTCTACCCGCGTGGACCTGACCGGCGACGTGTCCTCGAGCATTCCGTTCCTCGGCGGCAAGATCGCCGCCGCTGCCGAGCCGATGCTCGGCAAGGCGCTGAAACTCCAGGCATCCGAGGCCGAGGGCTGGATTTCCGGCCGGACCAAGTAGCCGCGTCGTGGTCATCCCCGCTGCCCTCGCTTGGATTCTAGTTCTGGCCGGAGCCTGGAGCCTTATCCTTGGCGCGTTGCTCCTGACCCGCGCCCGGCGCGACCCGAAGTCCAAGGATGATGCCGGCGACCTCACCCGTTCCTTCACCCTTCAGTTCATGCAACTCACCACGCTGATGATCCTCGGCATCGCCGTAGCGGTCATCGGCGTCCGGGGTCTCATCGGCTAATCGTGTGACAGCGCTGGTCCGCCAGAGTCCTTCCACGGGCGGAACTTTAATGGGCGTACCGAGTCGTGGCTCCCGTTGCCCGTGGAGCCAAGAAAATTGTGTCTCGTAGCCTCCAAGGAGGTGCTCATCTACCGAGCGGTCCATGGTGATGAGCAGCCGGTTTTCCGACTCGCCATTCTGGATGTGCAACGGATGTCAAGGGGGGCCAGACAATTTGTGGGAAGATGGTATGCGTTTGCACGACGCCCGTGGCGACTGCTGGTCAATAAACGTAGGCGTTGCCTTAGGCAAACCGTCCCAACCCTATATGAGCCGAGGGATCATCGATAATGATTTCGGCGCATTGCAACAAGACCTCCCAGAGAGCGAGACCGTAGATGTCCCTGAAAATCGTGATGATCGGCTCGGGATACGTTGGTCTCGTAAGCGGCACATGCTTCGCGGACTTCGGCCATTCGGTAACCTGTGTGGATATCGACGCCGAAAAAATTGAACGACTCAAGCAAGGCGAAATTCCGATTTTTGAGCCAGGGCTTGATATTCTCGTTCAAAGCAATACCGAGGCAGGCCGACTGTCATTCACCACGGATCTTGCCACCGCAGTGTCGGAAGCTGATGTTGTGTTCATCGCTGTCGGAACCCCGTCGCGGCGTGGTGACGGACATGCAGACCTGAGATATGTCTATGACGCAGCCCGTTCTGTTGCGATGTCCCTTAAAGGATTCACCGTAATCGTGACCAAATCGACGGTGCCGGTGGGAACGGGCGACGAGGTGGATCGACTGGTGCGAGAGACCAATCCCGAAGCGGACTTCTCAGTAGTTTCAAATCCCGAGTTCCTGCGCGAGGGCGCCGCGATCGACGATTTCCGTCGCCCAGACCGCGTGGTGGTCGGAACCACTGAAGAGCGAGCTATCCAGGTGATTCAGGAGGTGTACCGCCCGCTCTCTTTGAACGAGGCACCGCTAATGTTCACCGATCGGCGTACAGCTGAGCTAATCAAGTACGCAGGCAATGCCTTCCTAGCAATGAAAATCACGTTCATCAACGAGGTCGCCGATCTCTGTGAGAAGGTGGGTGCAGATGTGCAAGCCGTTGCTCGAGGGATCGGTCACGACAACCGCATCGGGAAAAAGTTCCTCCACGCGGGCCCAGGATACGGTGGCTCCTGTTTCCCGAAAGACACGCTGGCGCTCGTGAAGACCGGCCAAGACAATGAATCACCGCTACGCCTAGTCGAAACCACTGTTGCGGTCAACGACCAGCGTAAGCGTGCGATGGCGCGTAGGGTTGTCGCTGCCTGTGGAGGAGAGGTCCGGGGACTTACAATCAGCTTGCTCGGCCTAACATTCAAGCCGAATACCGACGACATGCGGGACGCTCCGTCCATTTCTATCGTGCAAGGCTTGCTCGATGCTGGTGCCCGGATACGAGCTTATGACCCAGAAGGTACTTCACAAGCTAAGAAGATTTTCGACGGCATCGAGTACGCGGACGACGCATATTCGGCTGCCTCGAATGCTGATTGTGTTGTGCTGATCACTGAGTGGAATGAATTTCGATCAATTGATCTGCATCGCTTGGGAAAACTCATGGCTACGCCACGCCTCGTTGACCTTCGGAATGTATACCTACCGGCCGAGATGAAGGCTGCTGGCTTCCAATACACAAGCATTGGGCGCGGTTCATCCGGCGCTGCTGTGGCGGACAAGGCGTCCTGAGAATGAAGGTTCTAGTAACTGGCTCGGCCGGATTCATTGGTTTCCATACCGCAAAGCGCTTTTTAGACGCGGGACATGAAGTGGTCGGTTTTGACGGTTTCACTAAGTACTACGACCCGCAGCTCAAACAGGCCCGCGATCAAATCCTCAGGGGTTACTCATCGTTCACGCCGGTGGTCGGAATGCTTGAGGATAGAGGACTCGTCCTCTCCACCGTGGAGGAGCATCAGCCTGAGCTCGTCGTCCACCTCGCCGCACAGGCTGGAGTGAGATACAGCATCGAGAATCCCGCTGCATACATCGATTCGAATGTACTCGGCACGTTCCACTTGGTCGAGGCCCTCCGACATCGGAAGCCCAAGCATTTCCTCTTTGCATCAACCTCGTCGGTGTATGGTGCAAACCCTGTTCTCCCTTTTGAGGAAACTGCTCGGACCGCGTTCCCGGTATCCCTGTACGCCGCAACGAAGAGCGCCGGCGAGGCTATAACCCATTCCTATGCGCACCTTTTCGGTATCCCGACCACCTGCTTCAGATTCTTCACGGTATACGGGCCGTGGGGGCGCCCGGACATGGCTGCCCTTAAGTTCATCCAACGAATCCGGCGCGGCGAGGAGATCGAGGTCTACGGCAACGGCGAAATGTCGAGAGACTTCACTTTCATCGATGACCTCGTCGAGGGCATCTTACGCCTCAGCCAAGTTGTGCCGGCCGCATCGCAGACAGAGCCCGAAGTACGCGCTATTGATTCTATATCCCCAGTGGCACCCTGGCGGGTCGTAAATATTGCAGGTGGAAAGCCGGTGCCGCTCATGCGCTTCATCACGGCCATAGAAAATGCACTCGGCGTCGAAGCCAAGAAAAAGATGTTGCCCATGCAAGCGGGCGACGTACCTGACACTCTGGCGAGTCCCGATTTGCTCCTGTCATTGACGGGTTTCAGACCAAATACAACCGTCGAGGAAGGTGTGAAAGCTCTTGTCAATTGGTACTCGGAGTACGAGACCGGTGCAATCTGATCTCGCGTACCCACAGGTTTTGGTCGGAGGCTTCAACACGATCTCTTGCACGAGGGCCGAACTCGCAGAGTTACTACTTGAAGACTGCATTGAAGCACGAAAGCAGGGGGAATCATGGCTCCCGAAACTGGTGTTCTCATCGAACGGCCAGGGCGTTACCCTCGCCGGCAAGTCGCCCGAGTTCATGAGGATGATGTCGGAAGCCGATATCGTGCACGCTGACGGTATGCCGGTCGTATTCGCCTCGAAACTCACTGAGGCGCCGCTACCAGAACGAATTCCCACCACGGATTTCTTCCACGATGCAGCCCAGGTTGCTGAACCAAACGGACTGCGTTTCTTCATGTTAGGCGCCAAGGATGAACAGAATGCGGCTGCAGTAGCAGCTATTGAAAAGATTTATCCCGGCCTCAATGTTGTCGGGAGGCACCACGGGTACTTCACTGAAGCTGAAGATGAAGCCGTCTGCGAAATGATCCGTGAGAGCAAAGCTGACGTGGTGTGGATCGCGCTGGGCAAGCCTCGCCAGGAGGAATGGTGCTTTCGAAATCGCGATCGGCTGCGCGGGGTCGGATGGTTGAAGACCTGCGGTGGGCTCTATGCCTTCCTGGCGGGTGATGTGCCTCGAGCGCCAGAGTGGATGCAGAAAGCAGCCCTTGAATGGCTATTCAGAATGATGGACGACCCAAAACGTCTTGCGTGGCGATATCTCTCGACCAATCCCTATGCGTTCTACCGGCTTGTACGCGAAACCCGTAGAAGACGAGATCGATAATGCAACCGATCTCGGGAACCATGATGCCCCTGATCTGGCCAAGTCTGCCAAAACGACGACCTAGGTCTGGATGGTGATGGCCAGCTTATGGAGCAGGAGCGGACGGTTTTGTGGGTTATAGGCCAGAAACGTGTGTCTGGAGGCGCCTGCTTCATTGTGCTTCCGCGGCTGAATCCGGTTCCGCATACTCCGGGTCCTTTATTCGTGGAGGGTGCTTGATTCTTGGGACGAATGTGCTCTCTGCGGCGGGACGCTAAAACGCAATGGAAAAACAGCTGCCGGTTCGCCCAGACGGCTGTGCAAGGCACGCGGTGCCAGCTCGTCTGAACGCCGGCGCAGACCCGACGTTTCTCATCGGCACGTTCTGGAGGCGTTCCTAGGCTGGCTGCTGAGCAAGGACTCCCAAGCCCAGGCCGACGGCACGGCCACCGGCCGGACCCTGCGCCGCCGGATCGCGTGGTGCTGGAACGTGGTCCCGCAGATCTCCGTCACCGGCCAGATCCACGACGAGATCCAGCTCGACGGCATCTACCTCTCCGGCGGCTGGTGCTGCCTGATCGCGATCGCCGACGGGCACGTGATCGGCTGGCAGTGGTGCTATACCGAGAAGGCCGCAGCCTGGACCGCACTGCTGGAAAAGTTTCCCGCCCCGCGCGCCGTGATCGTCGACGGGGGCTCCGGCCTCGCGTCTGCGCTCAAGCGAACCTGGCCCGATACGAAGGTCCAGCGCTGCCTGGTGCACGTCCAGCGCAACGTCCGCGTGCTGCTCACGCTGCGCCCGCGGACCAAGGCAGGACGGCAACTCAGGACACTTTCACTGACACTGACCAGGATCGCGACCCGGGACGAGGCAGTGGCCTGGCTGAACGCACTGAACGTATGGCACAGCATCCACAAGGACCTTCTCGCCGAACGCACCTACCGCGGAACCGGCCCCGTACCCAAACACGCCGCACCGAACCAAACCTGGTGGTACACGCACTACCGCCTCCGCCGCGCCTACCACCTGATGGCCCGCTGCGTCCGCCAGGAAGTGCTCTTCACCTACCTGCACCCCGACCTGGCCGGCCTGCAGATCGCCTCCACCACCAACAGAATCGAGGGCGGCATCAACACCGAAATCCGCTACCTGCTGCGCAACCACCGCGGCCTGCCGGCAGAACACCGCAAACGCGCCGTCGAGTGGTACCTCTACCAACGCAGCGAGAACCCCCCAACCACCCTGGACACTGATCCGGCCCGAACACCACAAACCCGCCACAACAGCCAAACGGGTCGCAGCCGAGCCACTCGGACCGGCCGAACTCGGCACCCCTGCCATCGCCGAGGAAGGCCTCTGGGCACGCTCAGGATGGGCCGGCAGAACCTGACACGCCCGGACCAGACACACGTTTTTGGCCTATAAGCCGGTTTTGTTGTGCCGGGTCGTGGACCCGGCCCAGTGGTGCCGGCGCTGGGCCTGAGTTGCACACCTGATAGTTGATTTCGCCATCAAGCAAATGTTTGCCTCGCCAGCACTGGCTGCAGTGAGACGTGCCGGGCAAGAGAAACTCAATCCGACCTAAACAACACTGGATCTGGGAACCGATGACGAACCGGACCGGCCCGTGCGGTCGTGGTCCAGTGCCTCCCTGCTGCTGGTCGAAGGTGTCCGGGCTGTCTCCGGGTCTCGGGGGCCCGATGCTGTCGACGATGTACGTTGTTACAGCTTAGTCGGTATGTTTCAGCTCACATCCGACACTACGAGACGACAACCGAAGAAGCTAACATCCAGCAAGAGCTGGAACTCATCCGGTACATAAACAGAGCCCCACCGCTTAGCCGGATAATACTGTGACCATGTGGCGGCATGTAACTTTTTCTCGCATCTGAAGACCGAGTTTTACCAGCCAAGTTTCAGCAGCCGCCTCGCGACAGGCAACGGCGCCATGGACTACATTGAGTCCGGGTAAAACTGGAAACGTCCATTGGCGAGAGCTCCTGTTCTCGCAGAAGATCAGCTCCCGTCTAGGAACCTGTGTGACAAGAAATCAAGGACGACACTGCCTCACAAGGTCGACAGCGCACCATCTCAGCACAAGCCTCTGAGTGTCACCGACTAAGAAGATCAGGATCCACCTTTCATGCCCACGGCGCTGCGCACGAAGAATCTTAATGGTGCTGACACTGGAGAATCAAAAATGCTTCCAAACGCCCCGAGGACATTACGGACCATTGGGCTCAGAATATGCGAACGGGCTATTTCAACTTCGCCTGCCGGTGATCCAAAGAGCACCATTCGAATCGCGGCGTTGACGATCTTCTTCTGGACGGTCGCGTCGTCAGTTCCAATAACCGCGATTGGCCCACTCGCCTCGATTCGCGCAAGTGCCTCGGCTTCTTGGGCCGGCGACATTTGTGCAAGACGCGCCGCCGCAACGGAGTAGCACGCCTGAGAAACGATCTTCGACGCGACGTAGGAGACCCCGTCGAACTGCACGTACCGGTCGTACACGGGCTCCGGAACCGTTGCGAATCGTGAAACCTTTGCAATCCGAAGCCAAAGATCCCGGTCCTGGGCGTACTTGAATGCCACGCGGTACCCGCCTACAGCATTGTAAACATTTCGGCGGATCATCACCTCGCCATGGGAGAAAAAATTAGTCTTAAGAAAGTCGTTAAGGCCCGCGTCGTCGGCGTTCGGGGACCGAAGTCGTCGGATGCCCTGGTCCTCCTGAACGTTGCTGTACCAGCCACCGACCACGCCCACATCTGGCCGTTCATCGAGCAGGGCGACTTGCAACTCAAGCCGCTTAGGCAGCGAAGCATCCCCGGAGCCCTGGATAGCGATGTACTCTCCGGTTGTCTGCGCAATCGCGTCCCGCAGGCCACAGACGAATCCCTTATTCTGCTCATGGACGGTGTATCGGAACCGAGGGTCGTTGTAGAGCGCGGAAAGCTCGGCAAGACGCTCTGCAGTACCATCAGTGGACTTATCGTCGAAGACGATCAATTCAAAGTCTTGGAAAGTCTGATTAAGGATCGATTCGATCGTCCTTTCCAGCACCGAGGCACGGTTGTAAAATCCGGTGATCACGGAAACTCTCGGCATTGTCATCCTTCACTCGATCGTAAATCGGGCCACCGTTCGTCGGCGACCTCGTGGGCGGGACGCATGCGCCCATCAGGCGACAAATGCCTAACCTCGCAATCCATAGTGAACCCAGTGCGGGCTTGGACAGTGGTCCGGACGAGCGCGATCAACCACAGGACATCATTATCAGTGGCGCCGCCTAGATTCACGATGAAATTCGCATGTTTCTCTGAGATTTGTGCACCACCGCGGCGCACGCTCTTGAGTCCTGCTTCCTCGATCGCACGGCCGGGGGCGCCGACGATCGAATACATGGCAGGATTCGAGAGAAAGGTGGATCCGCAATTGGGCAGATCGAACGGGAACTTCGCAGCTCGCTCCGCGAGAATAGCATCGATGTCCACGATGAGCGCCGCCGGCTCTCCCGGGACCAATTCGAGCTCTACTTCGAGGATCGCGGCTGTTTGCCCCTGCAGGTTTGAGGTGCGGTAGGCGAATCCGAGGTCGTCGTGGCGGACAGCATGCAGCTCGCCTCGTTCGTTAGCAATCAAGGTGCGGACAACTTGCTCACCGATTCCCTTCCGCTGCGTCCCACCGTTCATCAGCACGAGGCCACCGAGCGTACCAGGAACACCAGCAGCGTGGATTATCCCACTCAGTCCAGCTTCGGCTGTCGCCCTAACGAGCTCCGGAATAGACGCCCCAGCCTCCGCGTGAACGCGCCTCCCCTCGATGCTCCACTCTGACATCCGAGGGCCGACCCGCATGAGCACGCCGTCGAATCCGCGGGAGTCGAAGAGCATGTTTGAGGTCTCACCGATAACGACGATCGGCTCAGGACGCTCTGCCATGACACGTAGAACCGCCGCGGCTTCAGTAGCCGACGATGGCTCAACGATCGCAGCGGCTCGGCCACCGATCCGCCAGCGAGAAAGTGTGTCGAGCGGCTCATTGAACCGGACGGAACCTGTCACCGCCTCGCGGAGCGTCGACGCGAGGTCAACCGCTACTGCCTCGACCACTTCGTCAGGCTCCGATCTCGACCGGGGTGTCCTCACGAATAGTGATGTCGGCACCTAGAGCGCGCAATTTGCCCTCGAGGTTGTCATATCCGCGCAGTGCCATGTGAACGTTGTGAATCTCCGATCGACCCGGCGCGCACAGGGCCGCAACAACTACGGCCATCGATCCTCGAAGATCGGTCGAATCGACGATCCCGGGGATGAAGCGCGCGGAGCCACCAATCGTGATCTTCCCCGCCTCCGCTTTCAGGAAGGATCCTTCGACGAGCTTCGCGAGCTCACCGACGAATGCGATTCGCTCGGGATATCGGTAGTCGTATACTCGCGAAGTACCGGCTCCGACTAAGCCGAGCAACACGTAGAGTGCCTGCATATCGGAGATGACGCCCGGGTGCGTGCCGCAGGCAAGCTCGAAAGGCTGAACCTGCCCCGAGAGTAGGCAGTCTGGTGTGACGTGGACCGAGGTGGAGTTGCGGAAAAGGTCGATGCCCGCCTTTTCTAAATGGATCAGCGGCACCTCCATCGCGGAAAAAGGCACGCCCTCGATGGTAAGCGCCCCGCCGGATAGGATCGCGTACACGATCCATGTGAGAGCTTCGATGCGGTCAGGCATCACACTCATGCGAGCGCCGCCTAGCACGCCACCGTGCCCCTCGACCAAAATGCGGCTCGTACCATATATCGTGATGTCCGCGCCCATCCTACGCAGCAATTCGATGAGGTCTTCGACTTCGGGAGTGATGTAGGCGTTCGCAATCTCCGTTGTCCCTGTGGCTACCGAAGCGCAGAGAAGCGCATTTTCCGTGCCACCGACAGTGGAGATGGGAAAGTCGATCGTCCCACCGACGAAGCCACCTGGAGCGACGACTTCAATGTGGTCGAACTTCTCGGTTACGGTGCAGCCGAGCCGTTCCCAGACCATGATGTGAAGATTATAGCCACGGCCACCGGCAGGCCCCCCTCCGATAGCGCAACCCCCCGGATATGGAACGCGAGCCAAACCCTCTCTGGCTAATTGGCTAGCAGCCAACAGATAGGTCGTGCGTATGGGCACGTCGAACTGCTCGCGTGTGAGGATTCGTGGTCCAAGCCCGCCTGCTTCGACAGTCACCGTCTGAGTCTCGTCATTCACGACAACCAGACCACCGAGGTCCTGGATGAAGCGCGCCTTGTGACCGACATCAACTAGACTGACAGGGAAGTTCCCGAGCTCCACCGGTGCATCGGACAAGAGCGCTGCCGACAGCAAACGTGTTGCAGAGTTCTTTGCTCCACTAACCCGTACCACTCCTCGTGGTACAGATCCGCCTTCGATCACGGCGCGCATCAAGCCCCCCTCAGTGAGAATTTCTCAGACCTATCATCACGTATCTAGTCTCTTCCGGAGCGAAGCGCTGGTCGTCCCTCTTAAGCCCGCGTTGTCGGTCGGACGAGTTGCTTCGAAACACTCAGGCGTTCGCCCCTGTGACTGTACTGGGAAGTCACGACAGCAGGCAAACTGGCAAAGAATCCGCGCAGAGGCGTAATCCGAGGTCCCCGGTTTGACTCAACCATCGCTATTTTTTGCGCGAGTTCATCGTCGAATTTGGAGGTATGACTCTGTTGGCAGAGGATCGGAACCATTGATTTCCCGGTGGGAGGCGCCGATATCCAAAATGATCCACCGCGCAGACGAGCCGTGGCCAAAGAGGTCGAGGAATAACCCACGTTCGTGTTTGACTGCACGCAGTTGAAGACATTGTGGCGGCCGATGACTTGTACGTCTAGATCGAGGTTACGCTTGCGTTCCTCAGTTATTCAGATCAATGGGAACTACTTCGCAGCCTAGGATCGCTTGTGGATGAAGAAAGGACGCTATGTCCCGCGCGCGCATCAATATCGCAGTAGGCGGAGGAATTAGCCACCCCGCAGCCCATTAGTCCGCGGGGTTCGTAAACCTTCCGTTCCGGGGCCAGCCGCAGCGGGCCGGGGTCATAGTCAACTACTGACACACCGACGACCCATAGTTCGTGGATTCGCTGCATCGATATGGTGCCCACTGGCGACACGCCAGCACCCATTCTCCGACGCCATCTCCCGACACTACTTGTTACTTGTCCGGTGGCATGGAGGTTCTGAGTATACTAATTGCGCCGACCGCCTCCGAGGCGTTCAGCGTTCTCGCTCACTCCTTATAGACTCATGTCGTGACCGAATCCTTTAGACCACCGCGCCGCCCGACTCGAATCCGCACCCCGTTTCTGGCGACGCGACTCTCGGCCCGCAACACAGGCAGTTTATTCGCACGCACGCAGGGGCCGGTTCGGACGCGGTTATTGGTGACCTTGACCACCGCGGCGCCTACGCTTTCCACACGGCCCCGGCGTTCCATGCGGTCTGCGAAACGAGCAACCTCGTCCTGGTCGGTGGAGCCGCGGTTGCCTAAGCAGCGCAATTTCCGACCCACCTTCGAGTTGACAGCAGAAATCGGCGCGATGACCTGATACCGATGGCTAACGGACTCAGTATCCTCGCGATCGGCGGCTCGGAAGCGCATGTCGTCTCAGTGCAAATGTCGTCGGCTGCTTCGCGTACCGCGCTGACGTACACAAACTTGGCTCAGACTAGATGGGCCACCGTAGGTCGAGTGGATGTATCGTCCCCTGTACGCCCCACGACGGCTTTCGAGCCCTACCTGACTGATCCGTTCAAGCTGGCTGGGATACTAATCGCCCGCAGGAGCGCCGTTCCCCAAGGTGAGGAACCGCAGCTCGACGCGGCAACTTGCAATTCGGGGGTGGCGCATCGTGGCAATACGACACCAACCAGCAATACGTGCGATCTTGGTAAATGAGATCGAACGCGGCACCCAGGTCTTAAGGATTGAAAGATCCCTCTGCCGCGCAAGGAAAAGAACTTCGACACTCCATCGTTCAGATAAGACAGTACGGAGTGGCAGGTCGCGAGGAGAATTATAAATGCCCTCTGGACAGTCTCTGACTGCCTCCGCCGCACGCGGCGGAGCGGTTACAATCGTCGCTCAAGTGGCTCGCACAATTGTGTTACTCGTCCAGGTGGTCGTACTGGCGCGCGTGATTGATCCGGGAACCTATGGCTTGCTCGCTATGGTTGTGGCGTTCACAGGCGTCGCAGTAATATTGCGCGATTTTGGGCTCTCGACCGCGGCACTGCGCTCTGCGGTGCTCACCCACCAGCAGCGCACAAATCTGTTCTGGCTAAACACGGGATCCGGCTTCGTGCTCGGGGCGACCATCTTTACGCTCGCCTGGCCGATCTCGGCCTTCTACCAAGAACCTGAGTTGGTCACTCTGGTGCAATGGATAGCGCCAACGTATCTCCTAAGCGGAATCACCGCTCAATTCCGTGTTTCAATCAGTCAAGCGCTTCGATTTCGGGCGCTGGCAATATGCGATGTAGTCCCGCCGCTCGCGGCGCTTGTCCTTGCTATTCCCGTCGCCACGTCGGGCCATGCGCTCGCGGCGCTGATTGTCCTGCAGGTGACCGCACCAGCAGCCGACCTCCTGCTCGCATATTTTCTCGCCCGGTGGCGCCCTGGTCTGCCTCGCCGCGCTGAAGGCATGCGTGGACTGATGTCGTTCGGACTCGGTTTCGCTGCTACCCAGTTACTCTCCTATGTCTCCCGCAATATCGACAGCATTTTGATCGGGCGTGTGTGGGGCGCCAATGCACTCGGTTTCTATGATCGGGCATATCAGCTGTCGGTCCAGCCGGTGAACCAGATCAATACCCCTATGACTAAGGTGGCGTTACCAGTACTTGCGCGCGTCGTGGATGACCGAGAGCGATTCAACGGTGGACTGCGGTCAGCGCAACTCGTTGCGCTTTACGCGACTGCTACGGTTCTCTGCATCGCTGCCGGCCTGTCGGCCCCACTTATCGACGTATTCCTCGGCGCCGCCTGGGCCGCGTCGGCCCCCATTTTTGCCGTCCTTGCGATCGGCTCGGTCTTTCGCGCAATCCAGCAGATCGCCATCTGGTTGCAGGTGGCCAAGGGAACTGCAGGTTCGCTCCTTGTCGGAAACCTCATAGGTCAGCCCGTGATCATTGTCGCGGTCCTCTGCGGGCTTCCATGGGGTCCTATCGGCGTCGCAATCGGCAGCGCTATCGGCTACGCGGTGTTCTGGGTCTTCTCTGTGCTCTGGGCCGGACGAAACACCGGAGTGGATACAAAGCCGCTGCTTAGCCGTGCGTTCCGTGTAGTGCTGCTGGTCGGCGCGCCAGCCGGCCTCTCAGCTTTCGTCGTAAGCACGTTAGTACCCGCTCCAAGCATTGTCCTTCTAATGCTTGGCACAGCGGCTGCAGCGGCGTCACTCGTAATCAGCTGGGCTTCCTCTTCTCAGACTCGGTCCGAGTTGGGCACGCTCCAGCGCTTCCTTCGGGCCGGTTTGGGACACGTGAGCCACTCGTGAGTGGTTTTTGCTCTAGACGCCGCTGGCCGCGATGGCCGCTCGGGGATCTCAGTGCCCTTGGCAACCGCAACTTTTTGTGAGGGAGAATGACGACGATGCTGGCACCCAAGACGTAGTCTGAGAGATTCGCTGCCCATCGCAATATCCTTAGGGGACCCGGGATGCTGAAGGTTTGGGCAGTCTCCTACCCTACGGCTACTTGGATAGTCTTGAAAGAATCCCAAGTTCCAATTCAAAGTGGTACATGTGGGAGCGTGCGGCGACGATAGTAAAGAGTCGGCGAAGTGGGCGGTTACAGGCAGGCCTTCGGCCAGCATCCAGCGCCCAATCCTCCACTGTGATCACCCACCCAATCGTTTGGAACAGGTGGCTCAGTTTTCAACCGTCACAATGGCTCACTTTTCGACCGACACCGACATGCCACGGTTGCCGCCCGGAAGTGGTCATGCCCCGGTCCCTTCCAGCAACGAGTTAGTGGAAGAGACTGTGCGTTAGTTGCCACGGCCGGTTCGACGTCGTTCTTGATTGCCACGACGTGAGCCTTGAAGCGACGTTCCGGTTCGGGCGGTCAATAAATCTCGGGAATCGGCTTCTGGCACAGTACGAGGCGCCTTGGCGCTCCAAGCTGCCTGCGCCACCATCACCGTAACGATGACCCACAGCGTGGACAATTTTCCGCCGAATACGACCCCCATGGTGCCGCACAGCATGACGAAAAGCACGACTGGCCACGCATACCTGTTAGAGCGGTTTGCTCGTCCGGCGAACAGACCGCCGAGCAAGAAGAGAGAGAGCAGTACGGCACCGATGACACCGGTTTCGAAAGCCGCGTTGATCCATGTGTTGTGCGCGTGGGGGGCAACGTAGGAGGAGAAAAAGTGCGCAGTGAGGGGGCTGAAAAAGCTCCCAAACCCGTATCCTTGCCAAAACCGGTCCGGTATCATCCCGAGGGCGCCCTGCCAGATGCTCGTGCGACCGGTCAGCGTTTCCAGGTTGGACCCTTCCCTGTCGAGGAGGCTCATAATTGAGGTGAAGTTAATGGTCACCCAGGCCACAAGACCGATTACCCCGATTATCAGCACAACCTTGAATGCAGCATGGACGCGCGCATACAAGACGGCGCCGACCACAATAGCGACGAACACCGTATTAGCTCGTGTCTGGGTGGCCAATAGCGTGACGATTAACAGGATCAATGCGAGATTGTCGCGGGCAGTGTTCGTGAACACTTGGTGACCCGCTACTCGAAGCGACACCCATACGATGATCCCCGCGCCGACAACGAGCGCTAACCGCTGTTCGTGCCCCATAACCCCGTTGAGCCTCCACGTGACGTCCGGAACGACTGCGAGGCTAGGGGTCAGGAGTAGCATGAGCCACGATGCGCCTGCGACGAGGGTCGCGACACGCGCGTACTCGCGGGCCATGTGCAAGGGCGGGATGTCAGCGTACGAGACGGCAAGCACGAGAGCAAGAAAGAGTAGCCCAGCTTGGAGCATGCTCTCGCCCGGTATCGCCGACCAACCGGCCGAGCCCAAAGCCCAGATGCAGTAGCCGAAGAGGGCGATGACGGGCCACTTAAACGTCACATGCAGGTTTCGGATTACCGATCGAATCCGGTGGAGCAATAGGAAGTACGCTAAAGCGGCGAAAATCGCCACGTTAAACCGAAGATCGGCCCCAAAGCGTGGTCCCTGGACCTCGAGCAAGAGCGCGGCAACGATGATGATCCGCGCTGTCAGCCGCCAGTTCCTTTCGGCCAGCGTTTGCCGGGTACGGTCACGCCTAGCCATGGTGACCTTCACGGCTGAGGTGCCGTATCTAGGGGTAGATGGCACCAATCAGAATCGCGGCAGCGAAGGCTGCCGCGACTCCCACGGGTTCGAACGCGCCAGAAATTGATGCTCCTGACCATGCGGTCTTGGGTGAAGATGTCACTAACAAGGAGTACAAGGCAGATCAGTCCCGTCACGGCGTCCAGCAATGCAGGATCCGGGCAGCGCGAGGAGGAAGACACCTCCGCAGTATAGGCCATCGACCGAAATAGCACGTAAACCGCTCTGCCGCCGGACGAGCTCGCCGCGCGACAGGGCGTGCCCGTCGTCGGGAGCCCGGTGGTTGTCAACCGGATGTGAGCCATGTCAGCGGCTAGCGAGTATTGGCTGGAGTTTGAGCCGGGCGCCGTCGTTTGTGATAGTGATAGCCGGGGCCTCTGACAGGTAGAGGCGCAGCCGTTCCAGTATCGGCTGGGGGCGGTGTGTAGTGCCCGTCAAGGCGCTACTGACGTATATGCGTCAGCTCGGTTCAAGTGCTGTCAGGCTCACCTAGCCGTCATCTCCACGGACGTAAGGTGTATCCTGGACGAAAGTGTCCCATAAACAAGACCTCCCGCTTCGTGTCTCATCTAACGCTTTTCTCGCGCCCGCTTTGCCGCCGAACGGTTCCAGGTCTCGGTCAGTGCCGCGCAGCGCTGGGTGAAGCGGTATTGTACAGCGGGCGAGGCCGGGATGGCGGACCGTTCCTGCTGGCCGCAGTCAAATCCCCGACACACAAGGTGCGGCGCGAAGGCCGGATTATCGGGCTGCAGGTAAACCGACGGTGGGGCCGGGGCCAGACCGTTCAACTGCACCGCGATGCAGGCCTCAGTACAGCATGGCATAAGCCAGGCAGGCAGCACGCAGACCACCACGATTGCCGCGGAAGGTCCGCGACCGCGCGCTGCCGGACAAGCGTCATCCGATGCCTCTCTTGCGGCAAAGATACCGAAACAAAGGCAATCCCCCGAACTGGTCGTGGCGCCGCGCTGCGGTCTCCCCGACGCGGCTTCCGCTGCAGACAACGTAGCGGGTGGACTCGGAATGGCGGCCACTGCTCCGCGGCGTAGATAGGTCCTCGCTGCTTGACGTGATCGAGCGGCCGCGTCCGGTAACAGCGGACGAGGCCGCCGGTTGTAGGTAGGGGTAAGTTCGACTCACTGCGAGTGTTGCCTGTAGCGGACATGGATGTGGGGTGTTCTTCGGCCGGCGATCGCTTAGTCACCGACTAGATGTTGCTCAACGGCACTCCTCACACGCTCGTGCCCCAGCCAAGAAGTAAGCCGTGCAGGCGTGGTCAATACCGCTGGGCCAGACAAAGCGTGTGTGATGGCTAGTCGGCAAGGACCCACCCAGCGACCATCGGAGCAAGGTAAGCCCCGAAGTCGTAGGTCAGGTGTCGCTCGTCTCGTCGCACTACGAAGTCCCCGATGACGGCTGGGCAGTTTCCGCCCGCATCACAGAACCACATTCCCGTATCAACCATCTTCGCGCCCTCGGCGTTCGCTACATAGGCGGACGCGTCTCGGACCTCGAGCCAACGCTTCGTGATCGTCGAGCCACAGTCGACCGGTGTGTTGTATGGGCGTGAGCAGAACGCGAGGTCCTCACCTGCAGGAGGCGGCATCACGACGAATGTCTCCCCTGAGCCATCAAGCGCCTCGAGCGTCGTGCCGAGCCCTTCCTCCCATACGTCCACGATGTGGGCATCGTCAACGCCGGGCAGCGACCGGGGCAGAGCGGATGTCATCCAGATCGCGTCAGGCTGGATCTTACGGATCTCGGAGATCGCCCAGTCGCGGAACTCGTCGCACGACTCGTAGGTCCCTCCCCCAGGTGCACTGGTAGGGATGTTAGGGGCTGCGCACCCGAGCTTCGCAAAGACGCGGATGTTCCAGTCAGGGTTCTGCTGCACGAAGGTGTCAACGGCGAAGGCGGCGTTCATTGCGATCGAGTCTCCGAAGACAACCACCGTGTGGGGTGCGTCCGCGTCACCTCGCAGGCAGGTCTTGGGCTCGTCCTCGGCCCGAGTCCAGCAGTCCGTGGCCAGCGCACCCGTGTAGTTCTCGATCTCCGAGATAGCCGGTCGGAGGTCTGCCCAAGAGTTCCGTCGCTTGCCTTGCTCAATCATCGCCTGCAGCTCGGCTACCAGCTGCGCCGCCTCGGCCGGCTGGTCCGCCTGCGGGGCTTGGCTTCCCGCAGCAACACCGTGAGATTCACCGACACCAACCTGCTTCCTGACGGCGAAGTCGAGCGCTGCGGTTCCAACCCCCACTATGAGGAGGGCGGCCGTCATCAGCCCAACGTTCCGTGTCACGCGCCCGTTCGTGAACGCGCGCGGACGCTGAGAGCGCTTCAGCCACGCGGAGTTGCGGACCGGCTCCTCAACCCAACGATACGAAGCCCACGAGAGGACGACAGTGAGCGCGAGCGCCACCGGTATGACCACGATCTCGCGCGGGATGAGCGCCGCAATGATCATGATCACGGGCCAGTGCCAGAGATAAAGAGAGTAGGACGCGTCGCCGATGGCAGTCGCCAGGCGTGTGCGTAGCGGCCACATCTGCACTGGTCGATCCGAACCAGTTCCCGCTGCGATGTACAGGACTGCGCCGGTCACCGGAGTAAGCGCCATGGGGCCCGGGAACCCGGACGTGGGGTCGATGATCCAGACCGAAATGACAATGATAAGAATACCCGCCGCGCTCAACCACGGCCGAATTCGCATCGGGATGGAGGCGGCCCTCGGCGCGAGGATCGCGAGCATGCCGCCGAGCGCGAACTCGAAGGCGCGGGAGAATGTCGAGAAGTAGGCGAAGGTCGGCGACGCTTCCGTCTCCATCATCGCCCACGCAAACGACAGAATAGCGACTGTGGCCGTGACAGCGAGTAAGGAACGCGCCGCGGGGAAACGCTTAAAGGCGGCGATCGCTGTTGCCGTGATGAGGACCGGCCACATAATGTAGAACTGCTCCTCGACCGACAGCGACCAGTAATGCTGGAAGATTGAATGGTGATCGGCCGAGAAGTAGTCAACCCCGCGGAACGCGAACGCGATATTCGAAAGAAACAGGGCCGCCCACAGTCCGTCGAGGGCGGACCCTCCTACCTGCCAAGGCCAGAACACGAGCGCAGAAGCGGCAATGGTGACAAGAATCACTAGTAGGGCCATGGGCAGGATGCGGCGTGCACGAGCGACATAGAAGTTCTTGAACGAAACTCGACCGTCCTTCTGTATCTCCGTCACTAGGTGCTGCGTGATCAGAAATCCCGAGATGACGAAGAAAACGTCGACTCCGATGAAGCCGCCGGCGGGACCCCCTGGAAGTTTCTGCAGCAGCACTAGGTGATCGAGGATCACCAAGAGGACTGCGATCGCGCGAAGTGCTTGGATATCCGACCGTTGCAGGCGTCTTGCGCGCGTCAACGGCGGCGCCTTCTCGATTACAGCCACCTGTTGGCTTCCCCCTGGTTCCGCGACGAGCCCGTGCTCATCCTATGGGACACATGTTTCGGCGGACGGCTCGTCGGAAACGAACGCCGCCCGCTGGAAACGTCACAAGGGCGACTTTAGCACCGACCTTGAACTCGGACGCTTGCCAACCGTCGTCCCCCTCGGGCAGGAAAAGAACCCTCCCCACCCAACCGGCGGTCCCTCACACGCTGGGGGATGAGGGAGCCAAATGAGGACTTCCCCTTACCAGGGCCTCGAGCCGCCGAAAAAGAAAGTTGCAAAAATGCCAATCAGATGCCGAACGGTCGCGCTCACCATAGCTGCCCTGCCAGCGCAACTGCGAGTACTCCCTGACGTGGGATCTGTGAGCGAAAAAACACCCACGCGTCCTTCACCCTGGCTACTACTTACCATCTAACCAATAGGTGTTGCAACGACCACTACAAAGCGCCCGCTGCCCGGCCCTTATGCCTACTGTTCCGGTCAGTTCGCCGCCAACAGGGCTTCCTCCAGCGCCACCCACGCCAGCATGGCGCATTTGACCCGTGCCGGGTAGCGGGAGACGCCCGAGAGCGCTGCGGCGTCGCCCAGGATTTCTTCGTCGGCCTCGATGCTCCCCCGGGAACGCATCAGCTCGCGGAAGTTGTCCACCACTTTCAGCAGTTCCTCCTGGTCCATGCCCTGCGCCAGATCGCTGAGCACGGACGCGGAGGCCATCGAGATGGAGCAACCCTGGCCGTCCCAGCTGATGGCGGACAGGGTGGTGGCGGCGCCGTCGTTGTGCACGGCTGCCCGCAGCGTGATTTCATCCCCGCAGGTGGGGTTCAGCATGTGCGATTCACCGGATTTGTCGCCCGGCGGCGGATCTGCCAACGGCGACCCGTTCCGCTTTTTGGCATGTTCCAGGATGATCTGCTGGTACAGCTGCTGCAGTTCGGCGCTCACGTCAGTTGACTCCAAAGAACGGGCGGACCCCGGCGACGGCGTCCAGGAAAGTGTCGACGTCGTCCGTGGTGTTGTACAGGTAAGTGCTGGCCCGCGTGGTCGCCACCAGTCCGAGGCGCCGGTGCAGCGGCTGCGCGCAGTGATGGCCCACGCGCACCGCAATGCCCTTGTCATCCAGGAACTGCCCCACATCGTGGGCATGCACGCCGTCCACATCGAAGGCGGCCAGCCCGATCCGCTCGGTGCCGGCGGCGGGGCCGAGCACTCGGACACCGTCGATGGCCTCCAGACCGGCGACCAGCCGCTGCCCCAGTTCGGCTTCCCACGCATGGATCCGGTCCATGCCCGTTTCGCGCAGGTAGTCCACGGCCGCGGCCAGAGCCACCGCCTGCGAAATCCGCTGCGTCCCGGCTTCGAACCGCTGCGGAGAAGGCAGATAGTCGGCCTTTTCCATGGTCACCGTGGTGATCATGGAGCCGCCGGTCAGGAACGGCGGCATCGCGTTGAGCAGTTCCGCCTTCCCGTACAGCACGCCGATGCCGGTGGGACCAAGCATCTTGTGCCCGGAGAAGGCGGCGAAGTCCACGTCCAGCGCCTTCACGTCCACACCCATGTGCGGCACCGATTGGCACGCATCGAGTACGACGGCGGCGCCCGCCTCCCGTGCCAACCGCACCAGGGTGGCCACCGGGTTGATGGTTCCGAGCACATTGGAGGCGTGCGTGAAGGCCACGACCTTGGTGCGCGGGCCGATGATGTTTTCGGCCTCGTCGAGGCGCAACGCCCCGGCGTCGTCCACCGGGATGTAGCGCAACGTGGCACCGGTGCGGAAGGCAAGTTCCTGCCAGGGAATCAGGTTGGCATGGTGCTCCATCTCGGTGACCACCAACTCGTCGCCCGGTCCCACCACGAACCGCGCCGCGGCGTCCCCGCCGCGTCCCACGCTGGCGTTGGAGAAGGCGTATGCGATGAGGTTGATCGCCTCGGTGGCGTTGGAGGTCCAGACCACTTCGTCCATCCCGGCGTTGATGAAGCCGGCCAGGGTTTCGCGCGCGTTTTCGAAGGCATCCGTGGCCGAGACCGCCAGCATGTGGGCGCCGCGGTGCACCGCAGCGTTGCGCTGTTCGTAATACTCCTGCTCCGCCTCCAGCACGCACAGCGGATTCTGCGAGGTGGCGCCGGAATCCAAGTAGACCAGCGGCGAGCCGTTCACCTGCTGGTTGAGGATCGGGAAGTCGTTGCGGATGCGCCGGGCCTCGGCGTCGTCGATCATGCCAGCGGCATGCTTGAGCGTTGCGGGCGTGGATACCACAGACACCTTGGGGTGCTCCTTGGATCGATGGTTGGAACCGGCTTGTCCCGCACGTGGCGCGGCCAACATCCGACAATACGCAAGACAAGTCTGCGCTAATCATCCCACTTCGCTGGCCCTCGGTCACGTGAGCCGAACCTTACCGGCGGACCGCTACCGCCCTACCCGCATTTTGACTGGTACTTCCATCGGATTCCCGACCACCGACAAGAAGTTTCGCTTCAACGTTTCATCTGCGGCTCCCCAAGGCACAGTTCCTGCCCACTCTCGGCTAGACTTGTGGGGTTTGAGGCATGTTCGCTAGGGGAAGGACCGCACCGTCTCGTGGAAACCAATTACACCGAGGAACAGTCTCAAGGCTTGGAGCTCCGCGACTACTTGCACGTCCTCCATACCTACTGGCGCGGCATAGCCGCCATCACCATGCTGGTCACGCTGATGGCCTTCGGCTGGACCCTGTTGCAGAAGCCGGTCTACGAGGCGCAGTCCACTGGCATGGTCATCGCTGCAGCTGACGCGGACATCAACGCACTGAACGCCGACAACCTGGCGAAATCCAAGGCGAAGAGCTACGCCAGTGTGGCAGAGTCCCGGCCGGTGGCCGAAAACGTCATTGACAACCTCGGGCTGGCTATCAGTGTTGAGGACTTGATCGCGGAGATCACAGTAGAGACCCCGCTCGATACCTCCGAGCTGCGGATCACTGCCGCCGCCCCCAGCGCTGTAGAGGCCCGCGAATTGGCAGATGCCTGGGTCGCCGCGCTGACCGAGCAGGTGGAGGAGATCGAAACCGGTGGCAAGGCAAGCGCTGAAGCCGGAGTCAGGGTCACGCCGCTGGCCGAGGCCGGCCTCCCGACGTCTCCAGCTTCTCCTAACGTCAAGCTAACTTTGGCAATCGGCGTGGTTCTGGGCCTGATGCTCGGCCTGGCCTACGCCTTGATCCGCAATCATCTGGACCGGCGGGTCCGATCCGCGGAACGACTGGAACGAGAATTCGGCGTCTCCGTGATCGGGACGATTCCGGAGGACAAGCGGTTGGCGGCGTCGCGGAAGGTGGTGGAGACGGGCTCGCTCGAAACCAACGGGAACCGGGCCGCACACGCGATGTCTGAAGCGCTCCGCGAGCTCCGAACCAACCTCACCTTCGTCGACGTGGACAATCCTCCGCGGATGATCGTCGTCACCAGTTCGGTACCGGCAGAAGGAAAGTCCAGCGTTACCGCAAACCTGGCCGTGACCATTGCCGCCTCCGGCCACCGGGTGGTGGTTGTGGACGGCGACCTCCGACGTCCAGTCGTGGTGGACATGTTCGGCCTGGTGCCGGGCGCAGGAGTCACCGACGTACTCAACGGCAGCGCAGAACTTGAAGATGTGCTCCAACTGTGGGGGCCGCTGCCGAACCTCGCCGTCCTCGGCTCCGGCCGTGTGCCGCCCAATCCCAGCGAGTTGTTGGGCTCCCAGGCCATGAGTGACATGCTGCAGCGTCTCGCCCAGCATGCCATTGTGCTCATCGATGCGCCGCCGCTGCTGCCGGTTACGGACGCTGCGGTGCTGTCCAAGGTTGCCGACGGATCGCTGGTGGTCATCAGCGCAGGAAAGACCACAGAAGACGAAGTTGGCAAGGCCCTGGGGAATCTTCGCCGCGTGGACGCCCATATTCTAGGCGTCATTCTGAACCGCGTTCCGACGCAGGGTGCGGATGCGGCCCAGTACGGCTATTACGGCCAGTACTACCAGCAGGACGAGGAGGCTTCCGGCCGCCGGCCGGAGAAGCGCCGCCGCTCACGGGCAAAAGCCACCGGCCCTGTCCGCCATGCTCGTCCCCCAGTAGATGAGTTCCATGCCGTGCTCAGTGGTGATGACCGCGCGCCGTCGAGACTGCCATAAATCCGTTGTAACGGAGACCGCCGCATCTACCGGCGGAACGGCCAACCGTTGTCATGCGAAAACGCTCAGCTGGAGGAATCCAGCCGAGCGTTTTTGCTTTTGCGGCCATTGAGAGAAGCGGAGCCATGAGGGCTGCAGCCTCCCGGGGTCATCGTAGGAACCGTGAGACCCAGGACCTTGGTGATAACCGCAGGCTTAGTAAGCGCCGTCTTTTCCGATGACCGCCTTGGCGGTCTTGATCATGATGGTCAGGTCGCCGGCCAAGGACCAGTTCTCCACGTAATAGAGGTCCAGCCTGACGCTATCCTCCCACGAGAGGTCGGATCTGCCGCTGACCTGCCATAGACCGGTGAGGCCCGGACGGACGAGGAGCCTGCGGTGTGTGTATTCCTCGTAGCCTTCCACCTCACCGGGCAAGGGTGGCCGCGGCCCAACCAGAGACATCTCACCGACCAGGACGTTCCACAATTGCGGGAGTTCATCGAGCGAGTAGCGGCGAAGGAAGGCCCCGACCTTCGTAATCCGGGGATCACTCTTCATTTTAAACAGCACGCCGCCGCCCTCATTGTGAGCAGCCAATTCCTCTAGGCGGTCTTCGGCGTTGGGGACCATGGAACGGAACTTGTGCATTGAGAATCTGCTGCCCCTGACCCCCACCCGTTCTTGATGGAATAGGACTGGGCCAGGGCTATCCAGACGGACCGCCAAGGCAATCAACAACATGACCGGTGTAAGCGCTACCAGCGCGAGCGCGCTGGTGACGATGTCCAGCAGGCGCTTCCAGGCGTACTTAGACCCCTCGTAGTTGGGCATCTCGACGCTCATCAGCGGCAGGCCCTCCACCGGGCGCCAGTGAATGCGAGGGCCGGCGACGTCCACCAGACGGCTGGCCACAACCAGAGATGCCTTTGTGGACTCCAGCTGCCAGCTGAGCTCTTTGAGGTAGCGCTGGCTGTCTACTGGCGAGCCGGCCACAATGACCGTGTCGAAGCCCTGCTCTTCCACAAGGCGAACAACGTCTTCAGGTCCTCCAACAATCGGAATGGCTTGCCCTTCCGGCACGTCGACTTTCTTGTCGACGGCAGACCGGACCGCTGCCCCTGCCAAAAGATAGCCCGACTGCGGAGTCTTGAGGACTTTTCGCGCTACGTAACGAACGTCGGGCATCTGCCCGACAATCAACGCACGGTCCATATACTCGCCCCGTCCACGTTTCCGGAGCAGTGTCAACCGCCATAGATGACGGGTCAGCAACAGAAGGACGAGCCCCAAGGGCAGCGCGATGGCGAGATATCCCCGCGCGATGTCAAAATTCACCAACATGGTGCCAATAGCGAAAACGCCAAAGGTACCCATAGTGGCGTTGATCACACGCCGATACTCGTCGTTGCCGATGGCCAAGACGGGAAGGGCACGGCTGCGCGTCATAGACAGTGCTGACAACCACAGGGCACCGAGAATCAGGGAGACCATCGAATAAGCGCCGGCCACTCCGTGGAAATCCAGGTCGGCGTCAGTAACACCGAAGCGGATGAGTTGCGCGGCGAGTAGCGACCCGACCACAACCATCAGATCAGTCAGCGCCAGGCGGCGCTGGAGCGCCGGTCCCCACGACTGGGAAGAAGAAGGTTCCGGCTGCATGGTCAGAGGTGCGGAGCCACCACCGACTCGTTTCCCGTCAGGTGGATCGGTTAACTTTTCCTCCCGCGCCGAGACTGCCATCCCCCACTGCCCTCCAACAAGTCTTTTGCTGCCCCACCCCAAGTACACCTCAATTGTACTAACTATGGGATGAACGATTCCTCGATCGCGACCAGCCGGTCAATGGCCGGCACCAGTTCCCGACCCATCTGTTGGTACACACTATCGTCCAGACGGTAGGGATCCACGATGTCATCTTCGCTGGGATCTGCTGCCCGGGTCTCAAAACGCTTCAGTGCTGCCAAGTGCGGCAGCCGCCTCCACCGGGCTTCGACCTCCTCAGCAGTGGTCCCGCCCGGAATCTCCAAGTGCGGATCGTTCTGAACTGCGTCGAGCATGCGCGCGAGTTCCCTGACGGTGAAGGTACGCTTCAGCAGCCGGGGAGCCAGCTTCAAGACCCGATCTCGATGTTCGGTGGACATGGCCAACACCAGCGCGGGATCGGCAAGGTGCTGTTCCGTGAGATGGCGGGCGACGAAGCCATCTGAGGCCCCTCCGAAGACGTGCAGCAACCCGGCGGCACGTGCGTCCATTGGCGCCCCAGCCAATGCCTGGATGCCGGCGCTGCTGACCTCGAACATCCCAGAACGGACGGCATCGAGTCGGGATTGGAGCAGACGCTCCGCCATTGGCGACCGGCACACATTGCCAGTGCAGACAGTCAAAATCCGGATCATAATCAGACTCTAACCCGCCGCCGCGCCCCCATGGGACACGCAACGCTTCCCCCGGGGAGGACAGCAATTCTTAGGCCAATTCTGAGCAGATGCTGCGTAGCAACCCGCTCCAATCCGTCATGTTCTGCACCGCCGTTTGCTCGTCCGCCGGTCCTTGATGCGCCCGCCCCCTTCTATACAAAGGTGCCCGCGCAGGCTAAAAAGTCGTTAAGTGCCGAGCCCGAACACCCCCAAGGATCCTGATGAACCAAGCCCGAGTTGCCCCAGACCGTGACGCGTTGCGCCGAGTCGCCGAAGAATCGTTTGGTTGGAACGTCCTTCGCGAGGGGCAGCTGGATGCGATGGCCGCCGCCGCGCGCGGCGAGGACGTCCTGGCCGTGATGCCCTCCGGGCATGGGAAGTCTGCCGTCTATCAGGTTCCGGCTGTCGCGTTGCCGGGCACCGCCGTCGTCATATCTCCGCTGATTGCGCTGCAGTATGACCAGGTTGACGCCATCAACGACGGTCTGGGCGCCCGCCGGGCGTTTGCCATCAACTCGCAGCAGAAAGCCTCGGCCGGACGCGCCGCTTGGGACGCCGCCGCCAGCGGCGAGGCGAAGTTCCTGTTTCTTGCCCCGGAACAACTGGCCCGCGAAGAGACCCTTCAACGGCTGGCGGAGCTGGAAATCTCACTGTTCGTGGTGGACGAGGCGCACTGTATCTCGTCCTGGGGCCACGATTTCCGACCCGACTATCTGACGCTCACCCCGGTGGTGAAGCGGTTGCACCATCCGCCGGTAGTGGCCCTGACGGCTACCGCGTCGCCGCATAGCCGCACGGAAATCATTGACCGCTTGGGCATGCGCGACCCGTTCGTCACGGTGCAGAGCTTCGACCGGCCAAACCTCAACCTCCAGGTGCGGCGGCACCACGAGGACCGCGGCAAGCGGCAGGCTGTCGTGGACCAGGTGGCCGGCTCGGGCGGGCCGGGGCTGCTCTACACGGCCACCCGCAAGGACACGGAGCGATACGCCGCCGAACTGGCCGAGCGCGGTTTGCGGACGGACGCCTACCACGCCGGCCGGAGGGCCGCCGACAGGGAGGCGATCCACGAACGGTTCCTTGAAGGAGGACTGGATGTGGTGGTGGCGACCTCCGCGTTCGGCATGGGCATTGACAAGCCTGACGTCCGGTTTGTGGTGCACGCGGATATCCCGGACTCGCTGGACAGCTACTACCAGGAAATCGGCCGCGCCGGCCGGGACGGCGAACCCGCGCAGGCAGTGCTGCACTACCGGTCCGAGGATCTGGGCCTGCAGCGCTTCTTTGCCGGCGGCACTCCCGATCCGGACGATCTCGCCGCGGTGTACGGCACTATCCGAGAGCACGGCCCGCTCCGCCCGGCCGCGCTGCGCGAACGGACCGGCCTCTCGCAGCGCAAACAGGCCCGGCTGCTCAACCTCTTGGAACACAGCGGCAGCATCACCGTGCACCGCAACGGCTATCGGGCGGTCGGCGGAGTCGATCCCTCGTCGGCTGCGGACAAAGCAGTGGCCGAAGCCGAATCCCGGCACCGGATCGATGAATCGCGGATCGAAATGGCCCGCGGCTATGCCGAGACGGACCATTGCCGGCGCGACTGGCTGCTGAACTACTTTGGCGAAGAGACCGATGGCTATTGCGGGAACTGCGATAACTGCGAAGCCGGGTCGGAGGCCGTGGCTGAAGCCCGGGAAGCTGAGATGCCGGAGGGGTATGAGATCCAGCGGCCGGTGAAGCACCGTGAATGGGGACCGGGCATCGTGATGGGGACCCAGCCGGACCGCATCACGGTCCTGTTCGAGTCGGTCGGCTACAAGGACATCGCGCTGTCCGCCGTGCGGGAGGATGCGGGCCTGTTGGAATCCGTGGAGGACCAGTAGCGAATCGGTAGCCGGCCGTTGGCGCGGCATCCCGCAGACCCCGGGGGCGGTTAAAGCCGCACCCATCAAAGCCAGCCATCCTCTATACAAAGTGGTGCCGCCACGCTAGAAATAACGCTATGCGGGGGATAATTCTGGCTGGGGGAACAGGATCGCGGTTACATCCGATCACCCTTGGCATCAGCAAACAGCTAGTACCGGTCTACGACAAGCCGATGATTTATTATCCGCTGTCCACACTGATGTTGGCGGGAATCCGGGACATTCTGATCATCACCACACCGGTGGATGCACCCCAGTTCCAGGCCCTGCTCGGCGACGGGTCCCAGTTCGGCATCTCGCTGACCTACCGGCAGCAGGCGGCGCCCAACGGACTGGCCGAGGCGTTCATCATCGGCGCGGAACACATCGGAACCGACGCGTGTGCCTTGGTGCTGGGCGACAACCTGTTTTATGGTCCCGGCCTGGGCACGCAACTGGAGGACATTGCCAAAGTCGACGGCGGCACGATCTTCGGCTATTGGGTGGCGGATCCGAGCGCCTACGGCGTCGTCGAATTCGATGCCAACGGCACGGCGGTTTCCATTGAAGAGAAACCGCAGCAACCCAAGAGCAATTATGCGGTACCCGGGCTGTATTTCTACGACAACGACGTCGTGGCGATGTCCCGGACCTTGCGGCCCTCGGCCCGCGGCGAATTGGAGATTACCGACCTGAACCGGCTGTACATGGAGCAGGGCCGCCTGACCGTGAAGATCCTCCCCCGCGGAACTGCATGGCTGGATACGGGGACCTTCGATTCGCTCAACGATGCCTCCAACTTCATTCGGACCATCGCGAACCGGCAGGGCATGCCCATCGGCTCGCCCGAGGAAGTCGCGTGGCGGATGAAGTACATCGACGACGAGCAGCTGCACGGGCACGGCCAGTCGCTGGCCAAGAGCGGCTACGGCACCTACCTGCTGGATCTGCTGGAGAGCACCCGCTACGGGCGTTGAGTGGCCCGGACCGGCGGCAGCCGGCCTGCTTCGGCCAATGACGGGGCGAGCACCGCTGTCCGGCAATCTTGGCTGCAGCACTAGTCGCGCGGTGCAACGGTGGCTACATTAGGGCCTATGCGAAAGCTACTGGTAACTGGGGGTGCCGGTTTCATCGGATCGAATTTTGTGCGCCACGTCCTGGCCCACACCGATGACCAGGTAACCGTAGTGGACAAGATGAACTATGCGGCCAACGCCGCTTCGCTCGATGGCCTGCCGGTAGGCCGCTGCCGCCTGGCGCACGGCGATGTGGCCGATCCAGCACTGGTTGACCGGCTGCTGGCCGGCCACGACTCGGTGGTCCACTTCGCGGCCGAGACCCACAACGACAATTCGCTGGCGGATCCGCAGCCTTTCCTGCACAGCAACATCGTGGGGACGTACACGCTGCTGGAGGCCGCACGCCGGCACGGTACGCGGTTCCACCACATCTCCACGGACGAGGTCTACGGCGACCTTCCGCTGGACGGGACGGAGCGGTTCACCGAACACACGCCGTACCATCCGTCCAGCCCCTATTCGTCCACCAAGGCCGGCTCAGACCTGCTGGTTCGGGCCTGGGTACGTTCCTTCGGCGTCAACGCGACGCTGAGCAACTGCTCCAACAACTACGGTCCGTACCAGCATGTGGAGAAGTTCATCCCCCGGCAGATCACCAATATCCTGACCGGACGCCGGCCCAAACTGTACGGGGACGGCCGCAATGTGCGCGACTGGATCCATGTGGAGGATCACTCCTCCGCCGTACTGCGGATCCTCGACGAGGGACTGCCGGGCGAAACCTACTTGGTCGGCGCCGACGGCGAGCGCAGCAACCGCGAGGTGCTCCGCATCCTGCTGGACCTCCTGGGCAAGGGAACCGACGACTTCGATCTGGTGGCGGACCGCGCCGGCCATGATCTGCGCTACGCCATCGACTCCAGCAAGCTTCGCGGGGAACTCGGCTGGGAGCCGAAGTTCCTCAGCCTGGAGGCCGGCTTGGCCGACACCGTGGAATGGTACCGGAACAATCCCGGCTTCTGGGCCGCTGCAAAAGAATCCACCGAGCTGTTCTACGCGGGCCGCGGCCAATGAGCGCCGCACAGCACGGCATCGAGCAGACTCCGATCCCGGGACTGCTGGTGATTTCCCTGCCCGTCCACGTGGACAACCGGGGCTGGTTCAAGGAGAACTGGCAGCGTGAGAAGCTCATCTCACTGGGGCTGCCGGACTTCGGGCCGTTGCAAAACAACATCTCCTTCAATGCCAAGGCCGGAACCACCCGCGGCATCCACGCCGAGCCCTGGGACAAATATGTCTCCGTCGCGGTGGGCAGGATTTTCGGCGCCTGGGTTGACCTGCGCGACGGCCCCACCTTCGGCCAACGGTTCTGCATGGACCTGGGACCGGACACGGCCGTCTTCGTGCCGCGCGGCGTCGGCAACGGCTTTCAAACGCTGGAGCCGGAAACGGTCTACAGCTATCTGGTCAACGAACACTGGAACGCCCGGGCCCAAGAAGAGTATGTGTACCTGAATGCAGGCGACGAGTCCGCCGCCATCCCGTGGCCGATACCGCTGGCCGAGGCCGAACTGTCCGAGAAGGACCTGCACCATCCGCGCCTGACGTCCGTGGTCCCGATGAAGCCGCGGCGCATCCTGGTTCTGGGTGCCGACGGCCAGTTGGGCCGGGCCCTGCGCCAGGCGCTGCCGGAAGCCGAATTCAGGGATCGATCCCGGTTCGATCTGTCGGACGACGCCGCGTTTGCTACCGTCGAATGGTCCCGATATTCCACCGTTGTCAACGCCGCTGCTTACACCGACGTGGACGGCGCTGAGACGGCCCTTGGGCGCCGGGCCGCCTGGCGTATCAACGCCACAGCCGTCTCGCGGCTTACAGAGGTAGCTGCCCGGCACCGCTTGATCTTAATCCAGGTCTCGACCGACTATGTATTCGACGGCGCTTCCGGCCCGCATACCGAATCGGAACCGCCGTCACCGCTGGGCGTCTACGGACAGTCCAAAGCGGCCGGAGACGCAGCTGTTGCGACCCTCGAACGGCACTACATTGTTCGCACCAGCTGGGTGGTCGGCGAGGGCAAGAACTTCGTCCGGACGATGGCCTCGCTCGCTGCACGGGATATCAGTCCAACAGTCGTCAACGACCAGTACGGGAGACTGAGCTTCGCCACGGACCTTGCCGCCGGTATCGCCCACCTATTGAAGTCCCAAGCCCCGTATGGCACTTACAACCTCACCAATTCCGGCCCCTCAACCAGCTGGGCCGAGGTGGCAGCGGAGGTCTACCGGCTCATGGGCAAAGAACCGGCAATGGTGACACCGGTGCCGGCTGCCGAGTATTTCAGCGGCAGAGCAGCTGCACCGCGACCGGCCAACAGTGTGCTGGCGCTGGATGACATTGTGGCCTCCGGTTTCGAACCTCCGGACGCATTCTCGGCTCTGGACGCCTACCTCATTGCAGACCCGGGCCGAAGTCATCAGGCTGAACTGCAGGACCGGGCATGACGGCTGCTAGGCCTGCCAGCGTCGCGCCCACTGCCGACGTGGATCCCACAGCCACCGTCGGCGCCGGCAGCAGAGTCTGGCACCTGGCACAGATCCGGGAGAGCGCAGCAGTCGGCACCAACTGCACCATCGGCCGCGGCGCCTACGTCGGCCCCGGCGTGACCTTGGGCGACAACTGCAAACTGCAGAACTACGCACTGGTCTACGAGCCCGCTCGGTTGTCCGACGGCGTGTTCATCGGCCCCGCCGCTGTGCTGACCAACGACGTCTACCCGCGGGCCATCAACCCCGATGGTTCGCTGAAGTCGGCCGAGGACTGGACCAGTGTCGGCGTCACTATCGGTCGCGGCGCGTCCATTGGAGCTCGAGCGGTCTGCATCGCCCCGGTCACCATCGGTGCGTGGGCCACGGTCGCGGCGGGAGCCGTGGTGACCAAGGACGTCCCGGACCATGCGATTGTGGTGGGCGTCCCGGCACGGCAAGTCGGCTGGGTGGGCGAGGCGGGCGTACCGCTGGAGGAAGTTAAGAACGACATCTGGCTGTGTCCGCAATCCGCCCGGCAGTACAGGGTGTCGGGTGGCGTGCTCCTCGGCGCCTGAGGTTCGGGTGAGGGGGTGGCGGGCATTCTCCGTACAGCAAGCACGCCGGCGAAACAGGGCGCTCGGACAATCCGGCTTTTCCCTAGCTCTGCCGGCTAAATGCCGCTAGATTTGGTGCCGTATCCGGCCGCTTGGGGGTCCTATGGGGGTCCTCCGTGTCAGCGCCGGAAGTGGGGGAAACATGCAACGCGTGACTTTAGGTGGCGTGGAAGTCGATCTGCTCGAGTTCGATGACGCGATCGCCCAGATTACTGCCCGGGCGGCTTCCGGGGACGCCAGCCCCGGGGCCAACCGAAACCGGCGTGCAGGCGGACGCCCGATGGCGGTGGTTTCAGCCAATCTGGACCACGTTGCGCAGTTCGGCACTGACGGGCGATGGTACGGCACGCTTACCTACCGCCTAGGCCATCAAGACGACGAGGGTAGCGAGGATCCCGACACCATCCGCGAAGACGTCGGTGCGATACCGGAATCCAGTTCCGACGCCGGCTGGCTCACTCTGCTGGACGGGGCGCCGCTGGTCGCGGAGGCCAACCGCCTGACCGGAAAGAATTGGCCGCGGCTGGCCGGCAGCGACCTGATCGGCCCGCTGCTCGACGCCGCGGAGGCTGAGGGGATAACTGTAGGTTTCCTCGGAGGGAGCCGACTGGTCCAAGGACTGCTATCCCGCCGGCTGACCCGGACACGTCCCAACCTTGTTATCTCCGGTATCTGGTCTCCGGACCGCTCCGTCCTTGCCGACGACGCGGCCTCACGTCGACTTGCGGCCGCTATCGCTGCCTCGGGCACGAATCTGTTGGTGGTCGGACTGGGCAAGCCGCGGCAGGAGTTGTGGATCGCCAGATACGGCCCGTACACGGACGCCAATGTGCTGCTCGCCTTCGGCGCCGTCGTTGACTTCCTGGCAGGCGCCATGCAACGGGCGCCTCGCTGGGCCAGCGACCACGGCGTCGAATGGCTGTGGCGGCTAATTCTGGAGCCACGGCGCCTTGCCCGCCGTTACCTGGTAGACGATCCACCCGGCTTGGTGCAGCTGAGGCGCAACAGCTACGTGCAGGTGGCTCCACAGCAAGGAGCAGCGCACAGGGAGCACGGCGGATTGCTGCCCGCAACGCGCGGGGCACGGCCGCCCCTGACTGGCACCCCGAATGGGTCATTCCTGCCGCCCGGCGAGTCCGCCGACGTCGTCGTCTATGTTGTCACTTACAACAGTGCCGAAGCGCTGGACGAGCTGGTGGCCGGACTGCGTGTGGAGGCGGAAACGATTCGGCTACGGGTGGTGGTTGCGGACAACGATTCCGCAGACGGCACGCTGCAGGCGCTCGACGCCTATCCGGATGTGTATGCCCTTCCCACCGGTGGGAATCTTGGATACGCCAGCGGCATCAACGCGGCCATGCGGGTTCCCGGCGGCAGCGATGCAGTCCTCGTGCTCAACCCGGATATCGCCCTTGAGGCTGGCGCGATTACCGCCATGTACCAGCGCATGATTGGCTCGGGTGCCGGGATCGTGATCCCGCAGCTGCTCGAAGAGGACGGCAGTACCTACCCTTCCCTGCGGCGGGAGCCGATGCTTTTGCGCGCTGTGGGAGATGCACTGTTTGGCAGCCGCTTCACCTCACGGCCTTCTTGGCTGGCTGAAATGGATTACGAAGCGGAAAGCTACCGGCACCCTCACCGCGTTGAGTGGGCGACCGGCGCCGCGCTGCTCGTTCGCTCCGATCTGGCAGACCAGCTCGGAGATTGGGACGAGCAGTTTTTCCTCTACTCAGAGGAAGTGGATTACTTCCGCCGGGCACGTGAAGCAGGAGAATCCATTTGGTATGAGCCGCGGGCCCGCATGACGCACCGGCAGGGCGGGTCCGGGTCTTCTGCGCAGTTGAACGCCCTGATGGCCGTCAATCGCATCCGCTATGTGCGCAAGTACCGTTCGAAAAGGTACGCGGCCGCCTTCCGCGCGGCTGTCGTTCTAGCGGAAACGCTGCGCTGCTACAAGCGAACCCGGTTGGGAGTCCTGCGGGCCGTGCTCAGCGAGCAGAGCTGGAATACGCTGCCCGGGCCCACTGCCGCCGATAGCTTCGCCCCGCTGCGGGGACAATTTCCGTCCGGCTCGGTGATCATCCCCGCGCATAATGAGGAAACCGTGATCGGCCGTACGCTGGATCGTCTCGTGCCCGCGTTGTCCACCGGAAATATCGAGGTGATCGTTGCATGCAACGGCTGTACTGATGGCACGGCTGAAGTCGCCAAATCTTATGATGGCGTCCTTGTCCTGCAGTTAGAGCAAGCATCGAAGACCACAGCGTTGAACGCCGCGGACGTGGAAGCAACTCTTTGGCCGCGGCTCTATTTAGACGCGGACATTGAGATTAGTCCCGCTGCGCTGCGCATCGTTCTGGACCGACTTAACCACGGCCGGTTCCTTGCCGCCCGGCCAGCCTTCCGGTATGAATTCGACGGCGCAAGCTGGCCTGTGCGCGCGTTCTACAGGGCCCGTCGCCGCATCCCTTCGACGAGCCAGGCACTATGGGGGGCGGGCGTGTACGGCTTGACCGAAGCGGGCCACGCCAGGCTCGGTGAGTTCCCGCCCGTGACAGCGGATGACCTGTTGGTGGACCGTCTCTTCGCGCCGTCCGAAAAGGCGGTGGTACACACTCCGCCGGTGACCGTGCGCACGCCGCGTACTGTCAACGGCTTGTTGGCCATCTTGCGGCGCAATTACAGAGGTCAGGCAGAGCTCGGGGATCAAGAGCGGGCTGCCAGTCCACTCCTTTCGCCGTCGAGTGGGCTCGACACCCGCTTGACGGCACGAGAGCTGGTGAGGTCGATTCGCGGACCTGCGAGCGCCTTCGACGCCACGGTATACGCCGGCTTGGTAGTCGCTGCCCGGTACCGGAGAACCCAACCTGATGCGCAGGCTGATGCGAGGTTTCCTGCCCGTGAATGGGAACGGGACGCGTCCAGTCGTGTGCACTGAGCGGGCAGGCAATCCGGCGCCTGATCCGGGCCACGGGTCCGGCGTTGCCCGGAGCCTTCGGACTGCCGATCCCTAATCCAGTATTCGTGCTGCCAGCACCCTGGCGCTTCGGCCGCTGTCGAAGGACTCTTCAATTCGGCGGCGGCCTGCGGCGCCCATGTGAAGGGCTTTGCTCGGCTCCCCCAGCACCTCCGCCAGCGCCGACGCCAACTCCTCAGGGTGACGCGGACTCACCAGACGTCCGTGGACGCCGTCCTCGACGAGCTCGGGCACCCCGCCTGCTCCTGTGACGACAACCGGTAGACCCATAGCCATGGCCTCCATGATGGCGACGCCTAGGGGCTCAGCCTCGCTGGCCAAGGCAAAAACATGCGAGGTTTCCAACGCGTCCCGGATGTCCTCCTCAGAGACGGACCCTAGAAGAGTTACTCGATCCCTCATCCCTGCTCTGCCAATGCCGGATTCCAATTCCCGACGATAGCCAATGCCGCCTTGCTCATCCTCGCCGGCGATGGTCAGGCGCATGTCCAGGCCCTCATCCACGAGCAATCGCGCGGCCGCGATCAAGTCAAGATGCCCCTTGCTCGGGTTCAGGCGGCCGCAGGCAAACACCCGCACCTCGCCCGTGCCGGCCCAGGGACGATACGGTCGGCGGCGCGAGAAGTTAGAGAGATCAACACCCATGGGAGCGACGTCGATGACGGGCGGCAGGTCGCCGTCCAATGCAATGGCCACCTCGGCCGCCAGCGCTTTGGTGATTGTGATGCCGAAGGCCGCGTGGCGCCATTTCTCGCGCTGTCTGGGGCCGTAGTCGCTCAGCGGGCCGTGTAGCGTGAGGCTGTACGGCACTCCTGTCAACCTGCGGGCATGCATGGCGACCAGGGCTGCATCGGCGCACGAGTGCACATGGACATGGGTCCACTCACGTTGCCTCGCCAATACCGCAAGCTCAGCGCCTACGCCTGCTAGTGCAGCCTGTCGCACGGCGTACCAAGCACCCAGGGCTCCCGGAGTCCTGGGTCTGTGACCATAAGCGCCGCCTCGGCCCCGATTGCGCACTCCCTGAAGGAGAACAGAGGGCATCTGCAGGAGCGTTGAGGGTCCGGGTGGCACCAAATACCGGGTGGCCGCCATCGCCTCGTTCGCCCAGGAGTGCGACACGATCGCCTGAGGCGGCCTTCGGGTGGAAACCAACTCCGGATCCAGGCCGAGGTTCCGGAGAGCCGCGAGTTCCCGCCAAAAGAAAGTGTGAGTTTGCCCCGGAAATTCGGGAACGAAGTATCCGAACCGCACCATCGCCGTTGCCCCCTACATGACTTGGCCGGACTGCGGGATCAGGAATCCACGCAAGTGCTCAGAAGCATACAGTCCCCTAGCGGCCTGCTCCACAAACCATAAAGGACGGAAGTGGGGCGAGTACCCGCCACCTGACCGAGCTGAGCAGTTGGCTGACTTCGCCTATTCAAAGAGCCCCGAGTGGTTCAGCACTGCCGGGTTGAGTCAAGGCGGGTACTGTCGCATAGCCTGCCTAGCGGTTACGCTTCTGCTAAGGCATCGCGGCCGCGGGGTGTGCAGGCACCGATGCCATGCTGATGGGGGAGCATTAATGATGGCCAATTTGGCTACAAGCACGGCTGGGAGACTGCGCAAGCACAAGGCGCGATTACGTGTCGAGCCACCGTACCTTGCCCCGGTTACATTGCGAGATCTGCAATCGGGATCGTCAACGCCCGGACGAGTTCCGCGCCTGTTGATGATCGCGGCGTTCAGCGTACTCGTTTTCCCCTCCAACATGGTGGTGGAATCCATCGGGGCATCAGGCACCGTGCCAATGCTGCTCGCCCTCACGCTCTTCCTATTCTGGGTCGCCTCCACCGTGTTTGGCCTGCACGATCCCATCGGATTCCGCCACCCTGGACGCATCGCCCTGGCCTTGCTCCTGCTGAGCACCTGCATGTCATACGTGGCACTGCAGCTTGGCCTCACCGGCGGCAGCGCCATCGTTGGACGCAATGCCGCAGACCGCTGGCTGATCCTCATGGCGTCGACGACGGGCCTCATCATGGTCACGACGGAATGCGTGCGCACCATCAATGACGCCCTCATGCTTGTACGGGCAATCCTTGCCGGGGCCTATTTTTGTTGCCTTGTAGCCCTCACGCAGTTCGTTTTCCGGGTTAACCCTATGGAATGGATCGAGGCTGCAATGCCTCTCTTTGTGGACAACGGGGGGAATACGCCGTTTCAGGCCCGTGGCGCGCTCATGAGGGTAGCAGGTAGCACCTTTCATTCAATCGAATTGGCTGTGGTCTGCTCGATGCTTCTTCCGTTGTCCCTCTGGCGCGGAATTTTTGACCCAGTTGGGCGTAAATGGATGCACTGGTCCGGCACGGCATTGTTGATCTTTGCCATCGCGTCGACCGTATCCCGTTCCGGCGTTTTGGGGCTTGTGATCGGCATTTCGGTCGCCATACCCTTCCTGCCGAAGATTGCCCGCCGCTGGGCCGCCGTCGTGTCGCCTGTGGTCTTAGCGCTTTTGTTCCTCGCTGTGCCTGGGCTCATGAGCACGTTGTTCGGCTCGGTGACGGCAGGCACCAGCGACCCCTCCATCAGCACGAGGACGGACGACTACCCCAGAGTGGCAGCCATGATTGCCGAGCGACCGCTGCTGGGGACGGGCCCAGGCAACTTCATGTCGGAGGGCGCGCTTTACATCTTGGACAACCAGTATCTGAATGCTGCTGTCACTATGGGGCTCATCGGCCTGGCCTGCGTCATTGTGTACTTATTCGTGCCGGGGCTGGCCGGCGTCGTCGCCGCCCGGGCGGCTGCCAGCCCCGCTCTCAAGAGCCTAACCGGCGCCGTGGCCGCAGGGTGCTTGGTGGCAGGCGTCTGTTCGCTGACTTTTGATTCCATGTCTTTTCCCGTTTTCGCGCTGATTTACCCGTTGCTAGTGGGACTCTTCGGTGCGGCATGGATCATGGTCAAACGCGAACTCGTGCTGCTGCGAGCGCTTTCGGCCCGTCCTCATCAGAACCCACAACAGTCCGCAAACGCTGCGTCAACCAACGGAGGAACCGTATGGACCCAATGAGTGTGCTCAAGAGTGTCTGGCAGCACAAGGTCCTGGTCATACCGGCACTGCTACTGACGCTGGCAGCCGTCCTGTATGTCTTTGAATTTGCACCCCGGACGTATCAGTCCACTACAAGCTTCGCAGTGGTGAACCCCAACGTCCCCAGTGGAAAAGAGATCGAGGAAAACCCAAGCCTGGGTGACTTGAACACGAACAACCCGTACCTTCGGTCCTCGGATCCATCGCTCATTACCCAGGCGCTGGTAACCCGACTGAACGCAGCTCCCACGGCCAAGAAGCTGGTGGACGCTGGACTGGGAAATGAGTATTCCGTTAGCAAGCCCGCGGGGAGCAACGGTTTCGTCCTCGACATTACCGGCACCGGGAAAACGCCGGATGAGACCGTTGCAACGACGGAGATGCTGGGTACTGTTCTGACGGATGAACTGCAGGCACTCCAGACTATTGACGGGGCCGACGAACGGTACCAGTTCACCCCCGTGTTGCTGGCCGCGCCGAATGAACCGCAGGAGCAATTTTCAAGCCGGTTGCGCTCCCTCATAGTTGTAGGACTCGGCGGCGTCGTGCTGATGTTCGCGGCTGTCTCATTGGGTCGTTCTCTGGAGGCCATGAAGCAGAGCCGCGGAAGCCGACGCGATCGGGTGGAGGAAGCTGGCAGCAGGCGTTGGAGGCGCAGGCGCTACCAAGCCGAGAAGAGCCAAAGCACCTAAGCTCAGGGAGAACGGGGCACGCCAGTGAGCGGCGGTGGGCGTGAGCTGTATCAGGCAGCGGGTCGGCAGGTCCGGTCTCAAGGACCCGCTCGGCCGAGTTCGATCACGTTATACGGTCCAGGAATTTACGCGGGCGGCCGTCAAGCTGGACTCGATGAAGCTGCTGAATCGTTGCTGGGAAATACCCCACCCCTTCCTAGGCAGCGCGGCCACTTCCCGCGCTTGCAGTTCGGGATGCGGATGCTCCACGATTCTAGCCAAAGCCCCTGCTATGCCCGTGGGGGTAGCTCGCGCCCAAAGGACTCCAGGCGATGCCAGGTCCGCTTTCGCTAGATCGGAATCGTTGACCACCGGCACGCAGCCCGCGGCCATTAACTCCTCAGCCGCCAACGAAATATTCGTGAAGGACAACGCCAACCCGGCTGAGCACCTGTTGTACAGCGCGTTCAGCTCCTGGGGGCGGAGGCTGCCGTGGGCGGTAACCGGAATCCGCCAGCCGGTGACGTGATCTCCCACAACGTGGATCTCCTGCTCCGGATGCATCTGGTGGAAGAGTTCCAGCCCTGCCTTGGCCAGCAGGTAGCCCCTGCGGTGCACATCTGTCTTCGCATATAGCACTACCCCGCCGCGGGCTGCGGTTGGGGTCGCAGCAGCCCCGTCCGCTTTCAGCAGACCGTACATGTCAGTGTCGCACCCGAACGGGATCGTCGTCGCGGGTTCCAGGCTGAGCTCGTGCACGAGCGACTTCCGGACCATCTCGCCCAATGCGATGTGGGTAAAACCTAGGCTGTAGCTGTCCTGCGCCAACTCATAGAGGTAGCCGCGCGGATAAAAGTACGGCTCATAGTCCTGGATGAAATAGAACCTAGGCACCTGAGCATCAGTTCGCCGTTCGGCCACATGGGCGCTCGCCCAAGCACTGGCCACGACCGCATCGACTCCTCCGATGGACGGTCTGGCGCTTCTGATTTCGGCTTTCATGTCCGGCCAGTAGCTGCGGATCACCGGTTCGTGGCGCTCCACGTCGTCCGAGTTCGTGTCATAGAGGAACAACGTGCACCGGTGCCCTCTTTCCTCCA
This sequence comes from Arthrobacter sp. NPDC089319, assembly GCF_040684925.1. NCBI lineage: Bacteria > Bacillati > Actinomycetota > Actinomycetes > Micrococcales > Micrococcaceae > Arthrobacter > Arthrobacter sp. NPDC089319. Next base: position 171,410 of record NZ_JBFBGZ010000009.1, read on the forward strand.
AGGCGCGAACCATTCTGAATAGAGTGGTGTGCCCACCGGAGCCAGGTCCGGGGGGACTACACACCCAACCGATGTGCAGCGGGCCGTCGACCGCGGCCCTGCGACCGACCCCTGTGAACCCGTGCGGGGAGGAACCCCTTGATACCGTGCTCAGCTCATTGGAAGAGGCAATGTCCTCCGGCAGAAGCGGGAAGTCCAGTTCAGCCCACAAAAAGCGTCTGTCGAGGCGACGAGCCACCCGTAGCGACACCTTCCGCGCCACATCATATGCCCCGTCCTGACGCAGCCTGTTGAACAGCCGCCGGGCTTCAGCCTGATAGTTCATACGGATCCCCCCGATGCGTGTCCTTAGGCCCGAAAACGTGTCTGGCCAAGGCGGATCGGCGGGCTTCGATGTCCGTTCCTGATTTGGCTGAGATCATCACTGCTACGTCGTCGTCGCGGACTGTCCCGAGAAACCGGTCCAGACCCCCCTCGTCCAGCGGCTTTTCCTCCGAGTAAACGGCCGACGGCGTTCGGTTCGTGGCCGATGGCAAGCCTCCCATGACGTCGTCCACAAACACCCCGTACAGGACCATTTCAGAAAAATGCAGCTGGCCGCCCAACTCGCTGGCCCAATCCTTGCCGCTGCGACTCTCGACGGCGGCCAGCATTCGGCGCACCACTGTTGGCTGCCACAAGCAGGGCCAGCAGATGTAGTCCGTCAACGCTCCGCTCGCCGGCGGCTCCAATCCGAGGATTTTCCGTGAGACTTCATGCCACTGGCGGTGCCGCGGTAGACCTGCGTGCACTGCCCCTGGATTCCTGTAAAAAGCGGGGTTGCCCTGTTTCGAGAATGTCGACGCACCAAAAGGTCGGACGAAGACCATGTCCGAGTCAACGAGGAGCACCGCCTCCGACTCGCTTTGCGCGGCCGCGGAAAGCTTGACCAGTTGTTGGGCGATCCATCCCCGAATAGGAGGAAACGGGCGGTGCAGGTTGGCCCACATATTGGCGCCCGGAACCTTGAGTAGGTGCCCGGGCAGGAAATCGGCCACGTCATGAATTACCGTCCGCGCTCCAGTCAGCGGGCTAAATCGGGAGCGGTCCCTGGCCGGTACGATGATGTGGTGCTCCACATCATCCTCCGCGCAGTCCATGATGGAACGGTTTAGATCACGGCAGAGCTCAAGGTCGGGTGCATAGCTTGGCGTTAGCACCATCAAGGAACCGGACGCGGGATTCGCGGTCACAGTTCGTACACCCCTTCCCGGTGCCAGCGCCGCCAATGCAGTTCGGAACGCAGGCGCGTCGTCGCTCGCCGGGCCAAGGCAGCGACGGATAGTTCGGCGGGGATCGCGCGACGTCTGTCAAGCACCCGGTCCCTCCTCCGGCTGAGCGACCGCCACCGTGCCGTCGTCGTTACTGTCGGGTCCAAGGACCGCGCGAATTCCAGATAAGCGTCTGCGGACTCCGCCCGGTTCCGCCCGCGGTCGAGGCTGCTCTGCGCTGAGGCGAGAGCCGCTGCCACTAAGGCTCGATGCGCTGTCGCATTCATTTGCGCGGCATCGGGGATGCTGCCAGCCACACCGTTAAAGAGCGTGCGAAAGCAGGCTAGACGCTCGTTTAGGTCCACGATCTCATTTACTTTTTGTTGTGAGAGGCTGGCGTCGTGTTCGCGGTGCCAGGCCTGATCCGCTCCGTGGACGTAAGCGACGTTGGAAAAGGCGGCAATGCGCAGCCAAAGCTCCATGTCATGCGCGTGCTTCAAAGATGACATATAACCGACCTGTTCAAGCACCGCACGCCGCATCAGCACTTCTGGCGACGTGATGACGTTTACAGAGCTTCGACAGCGGCCAGACAGCCACAAGCGTCCTGGCCACAGGGTCCAGCCCGTTACCCTCAGCCGCGGAGGGGGAAGCATCTCGCCGCGAAAATGAAGCGGGTGACCGTAGACCAAACCAACCGAGGGGAATGATCGGGCAACCTCCACGGCCCGGCGCAGCGAACCCGGCGTCAGGAGGTCGTCCGCGTCCAGCCGGACGACGAATTCACCGGCTGCCTCGCGCACCCCTGCGTTGAAGGCCCCGGCTGGACCTAGGTTCGATGGGATTTCCACTACCGAGACGTTGGAGTGCCGCGCCGCTAGCCCCCGCGCAATCTGAAGGCTGTCATCCGTCGACGCGTCATCAACGATGAGCACATCCGCAAGGACTCCCTCTTGGGTCGCGGCGCTTTGGACCGCTCCCGCAAGGTAGTGCGCGTAGTTGTAGCAGGTGACTACTACGGACACGGTTGTCCCGGCTGCCGAGTCATCGGCTTGATGTTGCGATCGCCGCGGCACATACCGTCGGCGCCCGGGTGTCCGCAGAGAATTGGTTTGTGCGTTCATGCCTCGTCCCCTGTTCGATTTCGAACACTCGCCGTCTGGTCGCCGCGGCCTGAAGCCGGTTTGGCAGGCGGCGGCCCTTCCGAGTGTTCCTCAAGGCTGCCGTCACGCGACCACTCAGTCACGGCCCGTACGCCCCTCACAAGCCAACGGCCGCTCAGCAGGAAATAGGCCGCGCACCCCGCCAGTCCCCCGCACAGTATTCCGATCAGCGGGTCCGGCAGCCAGGCCACCGCGGCACCCGCGATCAGGCCGGCAGGGATCGCGGCCAACAAGGGGGGCCAAAAACGCCGCCCGGCCAGTCGGAGGTCGGCCCCGGATCTAGCGAGGGCGAGTGCGTACGCTGGCAGAACCACGACAATGGCCACGGCCAAGTGCGCAATCCCAGCTCCTTCAATGCCTCCAAGAGCTGTACCGGCGACCATGGCGGGAACCAAAACAACAATCCACGCCACCTGAATAATGAGAATTGTTCCCGAAGCGCCGCGGGCAAGCAGGTATGACGCCGCGAGGTCAAATACCGTGCGCAGCGCCCCGAATAATCCGAGCCAGGCAAGCACGGATGCGGCGGGCAACCATTCGGCGCCGTACACGACCAAGATCATCGGCGCGGAAAGCACCGCGAGCATCAGACCGCCCAGAAGCCCCACGGCCCAGACTGGCCCCAGCATGGTGCCGAATCCCGGGTCGCTCCGACCGATGGACACCCTGGAAAACGCTGGGAGGGAGACGGACCTGACCACCTGTCCGAGTGCGCTCATGGGCCAATTCGAGACGTTGAAAGCCAGAAAGTAGAAGCCGAGGATCATTGGGCCGGCCATTCTGGAAATGGTTACGTTGTCCACGTTCAGCAGGGCTAGCGACAGCAGGTTGGCGCCAGCCACAGGCAGTCCAAAAGAAAGCACGGAAGGGGCCAAGGCGCGGTCGAAGCCGAAGCGAATCTTCTCCCCGGAAAGCAAGAACTGTAATACCAGCGTCAGCGCCTGGGAGATCATCCTGCCAATGACCAACCCCATCACTCCCCAACCGGATAACACCATGGCCAGGGTGAGCACGGTGCCGACCACAAAGTCCGTGGCCCCGATGGCGAACAGCTTCTTCTGCTCGAACCTGCGGAGCAGTGCGGAATAGGGCACTACACCCAGCCCCGCCAACAGCAGGGAGAGGGACATCACCGAAATAACCGGTCCGGCCGCGGGGCTGCCCATGAGGTCGGCGATTCCCTGCCCGGAGACGCTCATGAGCAGCGTCAGGCCGGCGCCAGTGACCAGTCCGAGCGTCGCAACGGTGGGCGCCCGCTCACGGAGGTTCGGGCTCCGGATTAGGTCGGCGCTCAGCCCCAGGTCTGCCATGGCCATCAGCACCGTTTGGACGGTCAGGGCCACGGCAAAGATTCCGAACTGTTCCGGTGCGAGCAATCTCGCCAGGACGATTCCGACCAGAAAGCTGCCTATACGCATGACGATAGCGTTGAGGGTGCTCCATGCCACACCGTGCCTGATGCGTCCGGCCAAGCCGCGCTCTCCGCCGGTTTGTTGACCCCGAACCTTCCTATATTTTTCCCAGACCCGCGCCGTCATCCTGCCCCTCCAACACGCTGACGGACTGGAGACCCGAGATGCCGCGCCCAATGGCGGTTTCTAGTGTCTGAAGACGCATCCTCATGGCGCCCGCTTAGCGTCTGAAAAGCGATCTCGGCAAAGGCGGCTGCCATAGTCCGCTGGGTGTGTTCCTTTCGAACATAGGCTGCAGCCGCCGAAGACATTCTTTGCATTTCAGACTGGTTCGTCAGCAGTTCGATAACAGCCGTAGCCATGTCGCCCGGAGCGCCGGGACGCACCAGCCTCCCGGTCTCGCCGTCCAGAAGGTAATCCTCAACGCCGCCCGTGGCGCTAAGGACTACCGGCCGGCCCGTAGACATGGCCTCAAGCGCCGTCGTCATTCCGGAGACATGAAGATTCGGTCTCGTCGCAATGGCCACAAGTGAGGCCTCCGCATACAGGGCTCGGACTTGCGGCCCGGTTAAACGGTCCAGCGAGTCGAACCCTTCCGGCAGGCGCAGATTCCCTGGGGCCTGCACAACGATCCGAGTGTCGGGAAGCGCTTCTTTCACCTGTCGGAGTGCGGTCAGCAGAGTTGTTGGGTCCCTGTCCCGATCGTTGCCGAGACTGAGCACCGTCGGTCTGTTGGGCAGAGGATGCTGGGGGTAGAAGTCAGTGTCAATACCGAACGGGACAAACTGGATCCGACTCTCCGGCAGGTCCAGCCATTCCCGCAGGACGGGAAGTTGTGCACGCGACAGCGCCCACACCATGTCCAGTCGACTCAAGATGTGCCGCAAAACCCTCAGCCGCGCCCGCTGTTCGCCAGCCTGCAGCCTGTCCGTCGCCCAAATCACACCACCCATGAGCCCGTACCGAGAGTTCGCGTACCGGGCATACATCGCCGCGCTAGTCTGCTCGTCCCAGGCCATCATGAGGCCCTCGTGGGACCGAACTGCCCGACGCAGCCAGCGCGAGGGACGCAGCATGCCGAGCCAGGGAAGGACGTTTCGGGCCGCAGGCCTAATAGTGCCGCAGCTGAGCTCCAGTCCGCACTCTCCTAGTCTGTCGAGGCCGTAAGGGAACCGCCCCGGAACCTCGCCCTGCCGATATGCGGCGGCCCATGCCTCGGCGTCCATGCCCTCCGGATACATCAGCGTGAGTCTGCGCTTTGGCTGCACCGACCTGCCCGCCGCCGGCATCTGGAGCCCCGTCATCGCGAGGATCCCGTCTCACTCTTGCGCAGTCTGCCGGTCAGGTCCCGCACCCGCACGAATGCCCGGAACTTGCCCACTTCAACCGCGCTTCGGGCTAAGGACCGTACGGTACTGGCTAGTGGAGCCGGCTGAACAAGGGTGTCCTGGTAGATTTTTTCCAGCACTGTGGCAGCTGATTCCACGCTAAAACGCTCCAGGACCAGCTGCCGTCCGAAACGACCAAGCTCCGCTCTGGTCTCGGCGTCATCCGCCAGGTCAGCGAGCGCGTCCTTGAGGGCCGAAGCCCCGGATCCTCCGGAACCAAACCATCCGTTGAGTAGGAACTCGTCGACGGTCCCAGGGTTTAGGGGCCGCCAATACCCGCCTATTCCCTGAACGATGAGGGGTTTCGCGAAGGCCATCGCTTTGAGAGCGGAGCTGCCCATGCCAAGGGCAATGTCCGATGCATCGTAAACGCTGGTGGGGTCCACAAGGTTACCGACGGCACATACGGCCTGCCGTCCGTGCCGGGAGTTGACTCGCTGCGCTCGCTCACTGACTTGCGCAGCTCCTTCGCCATCACCGGCGATGATCAGCTTCAGGGGCAGCGTGCGGCTGAGCTCGTCCACCACATCTATGGCAGTGAGCACCCCTTGCAGCTTCTCTAGATCCGTGCTCAGACGGCATACGAGGCTAACAACGATGTCTCCCGGCGCAGCGCCCCATCGAGCGCGGGCCGCCCGAACGTCGCCGGTGGCGTTGACTGTTGTATCGATAGGCGGCTCCATTAAGTAGACGCTCCGCCGCGAAGCCTGTTGGGCGGCGAGAGCGGCAGTGCCTACGATGATGGGCGTATGCGTCGGCAGGAACTCCGGGACGTCCATGGACAACACCGTCATCACCAATGGAGTCCTCTGAAGAAGGTGCGGGCCGAAGGCTGCCTCGATGCAGGGCGCCCATTCGTAGGCATGGACCAGGTCAATGTGCCGTTCCCTCACCAGACGGCTCAGGCCTGTCATCCATTCCCGGGAAATAGAGGAGCCCCCATCGGGCGACTGCACCAATTCCAGCCCAAGTTCTTTGACGGATTGCACCAGCACTCCGTCCGGAGCATAGACGAGCACTTCGTGGCCGAGCTTTTTCACAGCCGCTGCCAGTTCAATCGCATTAATCTGGCTGCCTCCCATGACCATCTGATGCGGGCAGACGAGTATCCTCATCGTTCCCCCCACGCCGCGCCTGGTGAAGGTTTCAGGCACGCGGCTGACAGAATCTCCGCGACATACTCCTGCTGCACCGCGGTCATGTGCGGATATAGAGGCAGCGATAGGATCTCTGCCGCCGCCTGCTCCGCGATCGGGAACGAGCCGGGCCCGTAGCCTAGGCTCCGGAAGGCACCGGCCAGGTGCACTGGCACCGGATAGTGGATCCCGGCGCTTATACCGGCGGCGCTCAGGGCGGCCAGGACCCGGTCCCGGTCCCGGTCCGAAACCCGGACCACATACAGATGCCAGACGTCAAGGTTTCCCTCTGCTTGCTGCGGAAGTTCAAGGCCCGGTATCCCGCGCAGCAATTCCCCGTAGCGGGCCGCCGCGTCGCGGCGACGCTGGTTCCATCCTTCCAGCCGCGCAAGTTTTGCCTTCAAGACCACTGCTTGGACGGTGTCCAGCCGGGAGTTCATGCCGACGGCGTCGTGGCGGTACTTCACCGCGCTGCCGTGAGCACCGAGCAGTCGGACGCGAGCGGCCAGGTCGTCGTCGTCGGTCATGACGGCCCCGGCGTCCCCCGCTGCGCCGAGGTTTTTCCCGGGATAAAAGCTGGTAGCGGCCGCAATTCCCAACGATCCGGTTGGCCGCCCGAACCGCTTTGCCCCCTGGGACTGTGCGGCGTCTTCAATAATGACCGCTCCGCACGCTTCGGCTATCGGCGTGAGCCTTTCAACGAATGCTGTCTGCCCAAACAGATGCACCGGAACAATCGCTTGGGTCCGGTCTGTGACCGCTTCGGCGACCCGATCCGGGTCAATGAGCAGGTGGACCGGGTCCACATCAACGGGGACCGGCACCGCACCGATCCGCCAGACCGCTTCAGCTGTTGCGATGAACGTATTCGCGGGCAGGATTACTTCGCCGCCAGGGCAGACGCCTGCTGCGCGCATCGCCAGTTCCAAAGCGTCCGTTCCGTTGCCGACTCCAATGCAATGCCGCACCGCTAGCGCCGCCGCGTAGGAATCCTCGAATTCTCGGACAGCCGGGCCGCCGATGAATGCCGTGTTGGCAAAAACATCCTTTAGACCGGCCTGCACTTCGTCGTCGATCTCCGCCTGTTGGGCGCCCAAGTCGACGAAGGGCACCTCCATCTTCATAGCGCCACGCCCATTCGGTTCCACTGCTCTTGCTTCAAGACGCCGCCGAGCCGCATTGTGGTCCGGAACCTGGCTGTTGCGGCTGCGCTGCGGGTCAACGATGTAAGGGCCCTGGCCAGCGGGACACGCTCGAGCAACACCTCGTCATAGATATCGGAAAGGACCCGGGCCGCACCGTCGAGGCTGTACCGGTCTTCCACCAGGGACCGCCCGAAACCGCCCAGCTGGGCCCGTCGGTATGGATCGTCAAGGAGCCCCCGCAGCGCATTTTCCAAGTCGGCGGCTCCCGCACCATCGGAACCGAACCATCCGCGGTGCACAAACTTGCTGGAGTTCCCGTTGTCCATCGCCTCCCAATAGCCCGCTGCACCTTGAACAATCAGCGGCTTGCCGAACGCCAGTCCCTTGATCGCGGAGCTCCCCATACCCAGGACAATGTCGGCGGCCTCATAGATGCTGGAAGGATCCGCCTGAAATCCAACGGCCTGGATGACCGTTCGCTGGTGACGCTCGTTCACCCGCTTGCCGCGCAACGAAACTTGCTCAAAGCCCTCCCCGTCGCCGGCAATGAGCAGCCGGATCGGGTACTCCCCCGCAAGCCGGTCAACCATGGCGATGGCCGCGAGGATGCCCTGCAGCTTTTCCAGCTCAGTGGTGAGCATGGAAACGACGGAGACCACCAGTTCGCCCGCGGGGATCTCCCACCTGCGGCGGGCGGCTGGAACATCGATGCTGCGGTTGACGTCCATATCCACGGGCGGTTCGAGCAAGTACGTTCTCCGCGCCGCTCGCCGCTGTTCCTCCGCCAAGGCAGGAGTTCCGACGGCGATCGGCAGATGGTGGGGCAGGAACGGTGGCACTTCCATTGCCATGATGGACATCAGCACCGGCACGCGCCGACGCATACCCGCGCTAAAGGATGCCTCGATGCACGGACCCCATTCGTAGGCGTGGACTAGGTCGATACGCCGTTCTTGAATGACTTCGCGGAGCCTCCGCATCCATGCCCGATTAATGCCATATCCGGGCTCGGGGGCGGAGACGATCTCCACCCCCAGAGTCCGAACCCTTTCCACTAAGACACCGTCGGGGGCATAGACGATGGACTCGTGGCCTTGGTTCCGTACAGCGGCGGCCATCTCGACGGCGTTGAGTTGACTGCCGCCCATTTCCATCTGATGCGGACAAACGAGAACTCTCATCTCACGATTCCTTCCTGAACTTCGGTAAACGCCGCCCCTTCCGAAATTCCGGGAGGTGCTACCGCAGCTGCGGCAGGTGTGCCAAGAGTTGCTCGAGTGCTGTGGATGATCTCGGCCGGTGCCGCATCCCGCCCCTCGGACTCGATGTTGAGCAACCGCACGATCCGGTCTCCTGCCAGAACGTCAACTGCCCCGTTCTGCCGATCAACATGGACCACACGGCCGGGTACGCGCCCCTCGTAAACGAAATCGGTCACGACTTCACAGTGCTTGACGGTCAGTTGACGATTGCCGAGCCAGGTGAACGCCCCTGGGAACGGGTACACCAACGCGCGGACCAGCCGATGGATCGACTCGGCCGGCTGCGACCAATCAATTTCCCCGTCCTGCGGTAGCCGGGCGCAGACATAAGTCGCTTTGCTGTCATCCTGCGGGACACCCATGTCGCCCTCCAGTCGTCGATGCACTGCCTTCCCCAGTTCGGCGCGCTGGATGGTGTTGAGCCGTGCATAAAGCGTCGCCGCTGTGTCCGTATCTGAAATGGCCACGTGTTGTTGAAACAGGATCCCGCCCGCATCTAACCGGGGTGCCAGATCATGGATGGAAATCGCCGTGCTCAGCTCTCCGTTGATGATCGCCCAGTTCACAGTGGCCCGTCCTCGGTAACGGGGAAGAGGCGCGTAATGGACGTTTACGAACGGCAGGGCTCCGAGCATCTTTTCCGGGAGAATCCTGTGAAAGGAAGAAACGACGACGGCTTCCGGCCTATGCCGTGCGATAAAACTGTTGACCCCACTGATGGAGGTATCGTGCGAGAGCTCGGTGCCGACGTCATTTGCCAGCGCCGAGACGTCGTCTTCCGGAGCCGGACTGCGCACCAGCCCGCAAACATCGAATGTCTCCAGCAGCGACTCGAGGGCAGTCAACGCTGTAATTCCTTGCCCCACCAAGAGGACTTTGGGCCTAAATGTCATCGAGCCACGACCAATCAGCTTCGGTACGATCCGGCGGATCCAGCCGCAGGACTTGGGCGACCTTAAGCCCACCGGCCTGGAGACGCACTATTGGGTCGGGGCCCAAGCGTGAGGGCAGCACGCCCATATGGCCGCCGGCCGGAGCGTCGATCGGCCAGTATGCCAAACCCGCCTCCCGACATTCCTCGCGGCTGATGTCGCCCCAGAACTGGCTGAGAACGACGGTGGGCCACTGAAGTGCGAGCTGGCGCAACAGATCTCCGCCGATGACCGGTGAGCCTGTAGGGGTCATCGAGACGACGATGGCCTCCGGCTTATCAAAATTCACCAGGTCCGCTGGAGTCTTTCCTGACTGTACTTGGGCGCCCGCTCGTGCCAGCCCTTCGACAAGGTAAGAGTGGAAGGGGTTGTCGCAGATCAGCGCGATCCTACTGCCGTAAGCGGGCACCCCCGCGTCCGACAACTGGGCCACGGCCATGGGCCCCAGGTAGGAAAAGACATTGACAAGCGGATGCCGCTCATTCGTTCCCGCGATCCGAATACCTCGTTGATGCAGCCTCTGCAAGTCGATGTCGAGCCGGTTCCAATCCAATTCCCACGCCTCGAACATCAGCGACACGACACAGTCAGGACGAATGGCCTCGGCATACGCCCCGGTGATCGGGCGCAGATGGCCGCTATTTGTGATGATGTCGGCGGCTTCAAACAGTGCCGCAGTCTTGTGGTCCGTGACTGTAATTCTGTCGGCGACACCGACGGAATCTGCCAGCGCGGCGGTGGCATCTGCGACTTCACGCACCGTGCCGTATCGCGATGCGGTCGTAACAGCCGTTACCTCAGCGCCGGCCAGCGCAGCGATGACCGGAGTGACCATGTACGGTCCGGTTGCCGCCTCGGTCAGAACATGTGCGCCGGAAAGGTCCAGCCCGTTGTTCTCCACTGCCTCGCGAACTAGTCTGGCCAGCCGGGCAAGTTTCAGACCGGGCCGGTCGGCGTCCGGAGACGCTAGGATGCCGGGCATCAGGTCCGCACCAGCCGATCGATAATACGCCGCTGATCCGCCTCGGAGAGTTCGTGGTACAGCGGAAGGATCAGCGTGTTATCTGTGAGGCGACTCGAATTGTCCAATGGAGCGTCCCCCGTGTCCCGGCCGATATAAGCGGGCTGGCGGTGGGCCGCCATAATCCCGCGTCGGGCAGAAATCCCCTCTGCCGCCAGTTTCTGCAGCAATTCCTCACGATCCAGCGGATACCCGTCCAGCACTTCGACCCAGAAGGATTGGAAATTGGATGTCCCCCAGTCCGGATCGGTGACCGTCCGCAGCCCGAGAACCTCCGCAAGTTCGCGCTGGTAGACCTCAACAAGTTCTCGGCGGCGGTGTACCATCTCGGGCAGTTTGGACAGCTGGACCAGTCCCACCGCCGCCTGCAGGTCCGTCATCCGGAAGTTGTAGCCGATCTCCTCGTAGCGTTCCTGGGGCGCCAGCAAGCTCCCGTGCCGCTCGGCGGCAGAGACGCTCATGGCGTGTTCGCGCAGCCGACGCGCCCTGTCAGCCCAGTCTTGGCGCGCCGTCGTGAGCATTCCGCCCTCCCCCGTAGTGAGCAATTTGCGGGGGTGGAAGGACCATGCCGTGACTTCCGCTCCAGTGCCAACCGGCCGGTCTCGGTACGTAGAACCGGCAGCGCATGCCGCATCTTCGATCACGGTGATGCCGCGAGGGTCGCACAGCGACCGGATTGAAGTCAGGTCTACTGGCATCCCGCCCTGGTCTACGACGATCACGGCCCTGGTTTGCTCGGTCAGCACCGCCTCGATCGTTTCAGCCGTGACGTTTCCAGTCTGCAGGTCGACGTCGGCGAACACAGGCCGCGCGCCCACATAAGTCGGCGCGTTGGCGGTGGCGATGAATGACAGCGACGGTACCACCACGTCGTCGTCGGCACTGATGCCGGCCACCAGCAGCGCCAAGTGCAGCGCTGTGGTGCAATTGGACGTGGCGACTGCGTGTTTGGTCTCCTGTCTGTATGCGAAGGCCGCCTCGAACTCGGCGACTTTCGGACCCTGCGCCACCCACCCGGATTCCACTACTGCTGTGAGTGCCTCGGCTTCCTCGGCGCCTAGCCACGGTTTCATTACGTTGATGCGGTTCATCTGATTGCCCCCCAATCGTTGTCGGTGCCGCAGCTACGTCGTCGGCGCCAGTTTCCTGCCGGCCGCGACTTCATCGCGCAGCGGTTCCCACCAGGCCACTAGCCGGCGTAGTCCCTCGTCCAGCGGCACCTGGGCGTTAAAGGCGAGGTCGCGTGCGGCCGCCGACGTATCCGCCAGCCGGCGAACCACGCCATTGACGGCACGTTCCGGACCGTGCTCGATGGTTAGCGATGAATCCATCGCATCGAGCAGTGCGTCCGCCAGTTGCCTCAAGCTGGTCTCCGTACCACTGGCCACGTTGTAGACACCTTCGACGATGCTGCTGGCGACGGCTAGCAGGTTCGCGCGGGCAATGTCCTCCGTGAACACGAAGTCCATGGTCTGGCTGCCGTCGCCGAAGATCAGCGGCCGTTGGCCGTCCGCAATGCGTTCCATCCAGCGGACCAGAACTTCCGTATAGGCACCGTGGACGTCCATCCGCGGGCCGTAGACATTGAAGTAGCGCAGCGCCACATAGTTCAGTCCGTACATGGCGCGGAAGCTGCGCAACATGCCCTCGTTGAAGGATTTCGCCGCCCCATAGAACGTGTCGTTGTTGTGATGGTGGTGCCGCTCCGTCGTTGGAAACTCCTCGGCCATACCGTAGACCGAGGCACTTGACGCGGCCACTACTTTCGGCACCCTGGCCGCCACGGCTGCCTCCAGAACATTGAAAGTTCCGTTGACCAGTACATCGAGGGCCAGCCTGGGTTCCTCCGCGCATTGGGTGATCCGTATGGCAGCCTGGTGGAACACGGCGTCCTTGCCCTCCATGAGCTCCCTGACCAGCCCGCGGTCAGCCAGGTCACCAACTACGAGATTGGTACGCCCACTGACAAGCGCCTCATCAAGGTTGGCCCTGCGGCCTCGGACCAGATTATCGAGGACATCGACTTGCTCCGCCCCGGCGGCCAAAAGCTGGTCAACGATCTCGGAACCGATCGTACCGGCACCGCCGGTGACCAGGAAGCGTCCGCCCTGCACCGTGGCTCCGCCCGCGCTCATATTGCCTCCTCCAGCAATAGTCCGGAACCGGAGACGGGGCTGCGGCGTCCGCCACGGGTTAAGCTTCGGTTAGCTGCTTCCAGAACGGAGAGCACCCGAAGCGCCGCCCGGCCGTCGGTGCGGGAACTGCGTCCCTCGCGGATGCTGATGGCGAATTCACCGACCATTTTGGCCAGCGCCTCGTATTCCGGCAGGGCCGGCGACCAGGTGTCGCCCAGTCGGTAGGAAATCTGGGAGGCCCGGCGCTGGGCCGCATCGTCCAGGACGTCGGACTGGCGCTGAAGGGTGACCCCGCGGTCGAAGACGCTGATCCGCTGCTGTGGATTCAAATCGTCCCAGATAAGGGTCCGTCTGCTGCCCCCGATGACCATCTGGCGAATTTTGGTGGGACTGAGCCAGTTCACATGGATGTGGGCCAACGCCCCGTTGGCCAGCGGGAGGCTTAGGTAGCCGACGCAGGATTTGCCGGACCCCAGCGGGTCGGCGCCTTGCGCTGACACTGCCACCGAATTCAGTCCTCCTGGCAGGACAAAATCGAGGATGGACAGGTCATGCGGAGCAAGATCCCAGAAGACGTCCACGTCGGGCTGCACCAAGCCGAGATTGATCCGGACGGAATCTACATAGAGGATTTCGCCCAGTTCACCGGATTCCACGAGCTCGCGGATTTTCATGACAGCCGGGGTATAGCAGTAGGTATGGTCGGCCATGAGCACCATCCCCGCTTTTTCGGCAGCGGTCACCATTGCCACTCCATCTGCCCGGTTATCCGCCAGCGGCTTTTCCACGAGCACGTGCTTACCCGCCGCTATGGCCCGCATGGCAATGTCATGATGCGTTTGGGCGGGCGTGGCTATCGCTACGGCGTCGATGTCGTGGCTGGCCAGCAACTCGTCCACCGATTCGGTGACTGCAACGGCCGCGGTCCGATCTGCGAGCTGCTGGGCACGGCTGCCGTCCTGGTCGCAGATGGCCATTAACCTCCAGTCCGGGCTGTTGGCAAAGTTCCGGGCCAGGTTTGGCCCCCAATAGCCGGCGCCAATGACCGCGACTTTCAGCGGGTGCAACGTGGACATCAGTAGGACCCCTTTGGATTGAGCATGACTTTGAGCGTGCGCCACATGATGATCAGATCTCCTGTCACCGACCAGTTCTCCACGTAGTAGAGATCGAGCCGTACACTTTCGTCCCAGTCCAAATCGGACCGGCCATTGACTTGCCACAGGCCGGTGCAACCGGGCTTGGTAAAGAGGCGCCGATGCGTGTGCCCCACATATTGGGAAACTTCCGTTGGCAGCGGCGGGCGCGGCCCGACCAGGGACATGTCTCCCCGCAGCACGTTGTAGAGCTGGGGCAGTTCGTCAAGCGAGTACTTCCGGAGCCATTTGCCTACGCGGGTCACGCGTGGGTCGTCATACAGCTTGAAGAGCGGCCCACTCGCCTGGTTTAGGTCGCGCAGGCGTTCCAGTTCCTCTTCCGCGGACGTCACCATTGACCGCAGCTTGTACATCCGGAAGGTGCTGCCGTTCTTTCCCGTCCGTTCTTGCGAGAAGATGACCGGCCCAGCGCTGTCGCGCTTGATGAGAACCGCCAAGGCAGCCAGCAGCGGTGCCAGTATCAGCAGGGCCACGGCCGACACCACCACGTCCATGCAGCGCTTGATGACGTGCCGCCCGCCGGTGAAACTGGGCATTTCCACATGCATGAGGGGAAGCCCCTCGACAGGACGCAGCTTAATCCGCGGACCTGCAACGTTGGTCAGCGACGACGCCACAACCAACTCTGTGGAGGTGCGCTCCAGGTCCCAGCCGAGTTCCCTGAGGTAACCGCTGCCCCGGCGCAATTGCCCCGCGACGATCACAGCGTCGGCGCCGGTGTGTTTGACCGCGTCCCGGACAGTGTCCAGGTTTCCGACGACTGGGACAGCCTGAGACCCCACCTGCAGCGAGGGGATCTTGGTCTTGCCTTCTAGGACTACACCCACCACGTCGTAAGCCGCACCGGACTTCTTCATCAGCTGCGACACAACATAACTCACGTCGCTGCGCTGTCCAACAACGACGACGTTGGATAGGAAGTGCCCAAAGCGGCGCTGGTAGACCAGCCAGTTACGCCATAGCCAGCGGCTGGCCAACAGCGCTGCCAGACCCACGGGCCAAGTCAAGAGGACAAATTCCCGCGCGGGGCTGCCGCCAATCAGCACATACCCCAACGCTAAGGCGCCAAAAGTCGCGGCGCTGGCGTTAGTGACTCGTTTGTATTCGCCCGCGCCTACACCGATGAGCCGCGGATCCCTCGTATGCATGAGAGCGCCCATCAGAGTCCACACCACGACGACAAGGAAGGCGATACCCGTGTGGATCCCGGCAGCTGCGGCATCCCGGTGGGGTGCCACTGTGTAGAGCCAGGTGCCTGTTCCAGCCGCAGCGCCAACTATAACCGCCGTGTCAGTGAGCAGCAGCATCAACTGATAGCGCTGCCGCCACATGGTCCCTGAGACCACGGGTCCGGCCGAACGCCGGAGGGGTGTATATCCCAGAACGCGGACGCCACCTTTAACAGCCAGGGGGTTATACAAGGCAGCCTCCCCAGAGTGCGTCCCGTGAACCGCAGCCCGGGCAGACATGCGTAAAGGAGCCGACGGCTGCTGGGGGCAGGGCCCCGCTCTCGCGAGGCCCTAACACCGCCGGCTCCGGTTTTGTGGCTCCGGCAGCGAAAACACAGACAGTGTTCGAACGGACGGAGCGGAAGTACCACGCGGATTGTCGGCCAGCCGAAGAGTGGCCCACGGCATGCGTCCGGTGGGAAAATACAACGGCCGTGGTGGGAAATCGCGCGCAAATAGCGGCCCCCATGAGCGACTCATCATGATCGAGACCCCAACTTCACGACTAAGAGATGATTGCTTGTGTTCAAAGCCTATGGAGCGCCCGCTCAGGCCTCACGAGTGCCCTGTACTGGACTTTGACGAGGCGCACCTTATCGTTGCCGGATGAATACTGGGATTCCGCTGCCGGCCACTTGGTATGACGTATAAGCAGGTTTGCCCGCTGTGGGGGTGTCCCGGAGGGTCAGCGGTTCTGGTGTTTGAGCGGGCGCACTTGGAGCTCTTCCCTGCGGCTGATGCCCAGCTTGAAAAACATCCTGTAAAGGTGCCCTTCGATCGTCCTAGGCGAGACGCCCAGACTTTCGGCGATTTCCCGGTTCGTGGCGCCGTGAACCACCATGTCAGCGATGGCAGCCTCTCGCCGGGTCAGTGGGCCCCCGGATTCTTCGGGGGAACGCAACAACGGCGTCTTGATGCCCGTAAGCTTTCGCAGAGCCAGCGCAGCATCCTTACGTAGCCTCGACAGCCCGGCTTTGGACATGCTCTGCTGCGCCAGCCGGCAGGCATGTTCCAGGCACTCGGCGGCCAGCAAATCGTAGCCATACTCCCCTGCTTCCGCAGCAGTTGACGCCACGGCGTCCACTTCCTGTGCCGCCAAGGCAGAAGCGGCCCGGTGCAGTAAGTGGGCCTTGGTCGAATCCAGCCGGGCGGCCGCCGCGGCCAACTGTGCCGCTGTTGAGACGTCCCCCGCATGGAAGCACAGCTCAAGCGCCAGGACGTCAAGTGACGCCGAGCCCGCCCCTGCCGCCTGCTTGGCCGCGGTGTGAAGCCTGCTTACCGTGTCGGGACTGTCATTGAGCACAGCTCGGGCCGCGTCGACATGGCAGAGGGCCGCCAACTGCAGCTGGGGCGGGCCTGCGGCCGGCAGCCGTGCCCATGACGCGATGTAGTCTGCCGCCGAGGTCTGTTCGCCGCGCATGCTCACGGCATAAGCCGCCAAACTGGACGCCAAGGGCAGCAGCTGGGCCGTATCGTGCTCCCGGAGCGCCGCAACGCTGTGCGCCAAAAGCGTCGAAGCCTCTTGCAAATGCCCGCGCGCCAGCACCGTGGCCGCCTCGATCAGTTGCAGGGCGCCGCCGAAATACACCAGTGCTACGGGCGTTTTTTCCAAAACTGTCACCAGCCCGGCAGGGCCACCGCCGCCGAACAGCGCAAGCTGGACCCGCAGTTGCATCACGTGCGACATGACCACCACGTCCATTCCAACGGCATCGACTTCAAGCCGTTGCAGAATCATGTCGGTTTCGACTAACCGCCCATTGTCCAGCGCCTCGCTAGCCAAGATGCAAGCGGTCAACAGTGCCTCTTGCGTTACGGCCGCTGTACCTCTGACCACGCCAGAGTGAATGAGGCCGGTCGCTGGATCGTCCCCTGCCCGCGCGCGGGGTCTCCTCGGCATCCTGCCGCTGGGGGCATCTGCAGCGCGGGCGGCAGCACCACCCGGTTCTGGGTCCGGCCGGACCTGTTCGTGCCATTGAATGGCCCCAGGCCGGTTCCGCATCCTATCCGGTCCGGCCCTGAGTGAAAGTTGCGCCGCGATCCACGCGGTTGCGTCTGCCGCGCGAGGATCCGACGCTGGCCTGCCCGGCATCCTTGCCAACGCCCACTGTTCCGCTGCCTTGTCGGCTTCCCGTAGCAGGAGCAGTGCCTTGATCTGTTCCAGTCGCGCGGCCCGCGCCAGTGGACCTTCGATGACCATTTCGGAGGCCCGTACCGCTTCCAGCGGTTTGAACTGGCAGTTGGCAGCTACAGCTGCACGCAGCAGGCGGTCGTCGGAAACCTCTGCACCGCAGTCCAGCGCCCACATAACGCTGCGGGTCAGCTCCTCCCCTGTTTCGGGCTGCGGCAGGGCCGGTCCAAAGAGCCGGCGCAGGGAAATTCGCCGACTCATTGGAATCTGGCGGCGGAGAACCTCAGCGAGGACCGGCTGTCCCATCCGCATGCTGGCCTCTGCGTCGGCTTTGCGGATCAGCAACCCGGCGGTTTCCAAAGAATCAACCGCTTCCGGGTCTGCCGCCGAAAGTAACAGGGACAGCGGCACGGGCTCAGTCAGCGCCACGGCCTCGAGCGCCGCGTGTTCGGTCGGCGTGCACTGCGCAACCATCGAGAGCACTAGATCGACCAGTTCCTGGTCGGGTTCCCAATGCTTCCCGGAAAAGACCCAATAACCGCCCTGTTGCACTATCAATCCTGAGCGAATTGCGTGCTCACCGAGGGCTGCGGCCAGCAGCGGGTTTCCGCCCGACATCGAGGCCAGAAGGATGCCGATGGCAGGTAGGAAGTCGGACCCCAGGACCTGCCCACACAGCTCCAGAGACGCGCTTCGCGGCAATGGGGCCAGCTCGATCCGATGCAAGAGGCCGTCTGCGGAAAGCTCTTGCAGTTCATGGGGCAGCCGGGCCGTTCTTGTGGCCAAGGCAAGCAAGAGGACGGAACCTGCCGCAGCCAGTTGGGCCAGAAGCAGCCCGCTTCCAGAATCCAGAAAGTGAGCATCGTCCACGACGACGACGGGCGGCGCCGTCCCCGGTTCGTTTCCATCCGTTAGGGACCGGAAAGTCCGCAGGACCGCCATCGGCGTCACCGGGCCGGTTCCATCGTCCCAGGCCATATGCGCGGCCAGTGCCCCATACGGAATGCCAGAGAGTAATGCCGAAGTCTGCACGTGCAGGACCGTCATAGTCTTTGGCAGCGCCGCCGTCACCGCCCTTGCGAACGCCGTCTTGCCCAGGCCGCTATTGCCGATGACCAGGATGCCGTGAGCGTTTCCCTTGACCAAACAATCCACCGCGAAGTCCACTTCATGTGTACGGCCAGTGGGCCGACTGTCGGTGCCGACGACTTGTCTCCGCATCCGGCCGCCCTGTTAGAGGACGCCCGAAAGCTGTGACCGTTTACAAACGTTGAGTTTGGCATAGGTCTGGTGCAGGTGACTTTCCACCGTCCGGATCGACAAACTCAGACTTCGAGCGATATCCCGGTCGGCCAAGCCCGCGGCCGCCAGCCGAGCGACATCATGTTCCCGTGCCGTCAGCCTGCGCCCCTGCGGGGCTGACTGTACCTGGCCAAGCCGTGAGCGGCAGTCGACCATGACATCGCGAGCCCGCAACGCACAGGTTGCGTCGCCTTGAACCGTTGCCATTGAGACCGCCGAACGGGCAGCTTCAAAAGCCAGAAGATCGTTTCCCGCTGCCGACTCCACCGCCCTGAGGAGGCTGTCGGGATCGTCTCCCGACAGCCCTTTGCCGAAATATTCACAGAACCGGGCGAACGGGCCTTGGACGGCTGTTGCCGTGAGAGCCAGTTGCTCGGCGGCTTCGACGGACCCAAGGCGGGCGGCCGCACTGAGGGCAAGTAGCTCCGCCGTCGTTGCCCCTCTTGCCGCAACGTCCCGCGCTTGACCAGCCAAGCCGGCTGTGGCTTTCGCCGGCGATTCCAGGTGCGCGGCACACAAGGCCTTCAAGTACGCCGTGGCCGTAGCAACAGACCAAGGACCGCCATCAGCGGGTTCCGCCTGCAGTTGCCGAGCGCGCTCAAGATCTCCCAGTTGGCAATAGGCGTAGGCGGCGGCTGCGGCCGCAAGTGGCCGGGTATGATGGACATTTTTTTCCCTCAGTTGGCAAAGCACCGGTAGCAACGCTTGAAGGGCTGCAACAGCGTGCCCGCTGTGCACATGATCCAAACCCTCCGCCAGTTGGGCCAACACAGCTTCGGCATAACGCCGCGTCTGCCCAACATGCGTATCGCCGGCCAGCAAGTGCAGTTGTCGCGTCCAGCCGCCAGACAAGAGTCCGATCGAAAAGAGGGTTGCATCGGCCGTCTGGTGGCTGCGTTCCCCGGCTTTGAGGCGGGAAGCAAGCTCTTGGCCATCACTTGGTCTGCCCGTAAAAGACCAGGCTTCAGCCAGCATAAACCCGACCCGCATTCGGTCCTCGTCCGGCGACACAGCGCCGTAGAGTCTTTCGATCTCCTCCAACGCAGCTGCGTGATAGCCGTAGTGGCACTCCATCTCCGCGCGGGCGATATCCAGCTGGTGGAGCAGGCTGGTGCGAGCGCCTTCCTGTTTCCGAGCGCACACCGCACGGCGTGCATCCGCCAGCAGACGAGACTCAGCCTCTCGATCGCCTTCGGCACGGGCCAGTTGCGCCCGCGCCATCGCCAACTCTACGAGCAGCGGAATATCACTGCCCGGCGCAGGTATGTCCGCCAGCAGCTGCTCGGCCTCTTTGTAACGGCCAAGGCCCACCAGGGCTCGGAATTCGACGACGCATCGCCGCCATTCTCGGTTGTCCCCCGTCGCGCGGATAAGACGCAGCGCGTCGAGGTGGTTGCCGGCCTCAAGTCCCTGCTCTGCGGCGACGGTGGCGCTGTCTGCGTCGAGGGCCATGCCAAAGTTCAAACGCCCCTTTGCAGCCGCAAATGCTGCACCGGGGCCGGTGTAGGCGGTCTCTTCGACCCGCTGCAGCAGGGCACGCGCCCTGGCACCTGGCACTGAGGCGCGAATGGCTTCGGCCAGCAAACGTCCGGCGGGGCGCACAACGGGATGACGCCCGGGCACCGTTTCAAGCATGCCCTTGGCTTCCAGTTCGTCGATTTGGGTCTGACCGCACCATTGGATGGCCTGGGTCAGCGGGAGACCCTCCGCAAGAGCTGCGGCGTCCAGAAGCATGCGCTGTTCCTGGCTCAGCTTTCCCAGCCGCGTGGTCACGGCCTCAACTACGCCCCCACTGAGATGCAGAGGTTCGTCACGGCAAATCCAAAAGCCGTCCTGTTCGAACAACGAACCTTTCGCAACCTGTTCCCGGGCCAGTTCCTTGAGAAATAATGGATTGCCGCCGGCGACGTCCCATAACAGCGTTGCCGCGGCCCACGACACCGGCGCGCCCAGTGCTGACTCGAGCGCCGCAACGGATTCCTCCAACGTCAGCGGAGGAATATCGATTCGCAAGAGCCCGGTGTCTTTCCAAAGCCGCGTGAGTTCGGGCCGGTTTGCTAATTCACGAACCATGACCACAGGCGTTGCGGATCCGGATGCCGTCAACCGTACAAGTGTCTCTGCGGAATACTCATCTAGCGTCTCTGCTTTGTCGACCACAATGACCACCGGGCGGCCCGCGGAATCTGACTCGATCAGCGCAGCGAGGGCAACGAAAATTCGCATTGGCTGGCTCAATACTTCGTCGGGTAGCCGGCTGAGTAGAACGTTGAAGGCTTCGTATGGCGTAGCCTGCCCCGTGGCTGAGCCTCGCAGGCGGACAATATGGATCGCGTCCTCATGCCTTCGCAGCATCTCGTTCACCAGCGCCGATTTGCCAGAACCGTGTTCGCCCACGACAACGGCGCCGCGCTGCTGGTCCACAACGCACTCCTCAAGCCGCGCGTACAATGCGCCGCTGCCCATCCACCGCCATTTAAGGCTCGGTTTTATCATCTCTGCCGCCCCAAACACCACACGTTCGCTGGCAAACTAAACCCCCCAAGGTTCAGACCAGCAGATTCCCCAATCTTGCTGCAACAGGTCCGGCTTCACGCGCGTACCGTTGGCAAGCGTCAGTGTACTAGCAGAGTGCGGTTCCAGACAGGCCAATGCCCATGACCGGCGGGCGATCCGGATCCACGTGGGACGAGTGGGGCGCGGAGCCCCGCTGGGTTAAGCGTTGAACAACTACTTTGAAAATTATTCGGGAAGCCCGGGCAGTCTGCGTCGGGCATTGGAAAGGGGCCGACGATGGGATGGGGGTGGCCCAGTCTCATAAGCCGCCCATCGTCGACCCCCGATCAAGGAGCCTTTATGGCTACTTCGATTCTAGGCAATCGAGCTGAAACGATCCAATCGACGAGTCTGTGACGCCGGTGGGCTCAGTCCTGCTTGGCGGTGCCGTGGAAGTTTTGCTGCGCAGCCAGCAGGCCCTCGCGAAGGAGAAGTTCGGCAGCATCTGCCGCGTCGTCCACAAGGAACGGCAACTCTTTCTTTTCCGCCGTCGAGAAATCGCGCAGCACATGGTCTGCTGTTTCCATCCGCCCGGGCGGGCGCCCCACACCAATGCGCACCCGGTAGTAGTCCTTCGTGCCGAGTGCTTTGGACATGTCGCGAAGGCCGTTGTGACCGCCTTCTCCCCCGCCGATCTTTAGTTTGATCGTGTTGAAGGGGATGTCGATCTCGTCATGTAGGGCCACCACATGGTCCGGTGCGATCGAGAAGAAGTTGCACAGCGCCGCCGTCGGTCCTCCTGACAGGTTCATAAACGTCAGCGGCTTGGCCAGCACCACCCGGGGCCCTCCAATACCCAGACGCCCTTCCAGAATCTGGGAGTGGGTCTTGTGCGACTTGAATGAACCGCCGGTCCGAGCAGCCAGCACATCGAGGGCCATCTGGCCGACGTTGTGCCGGTTGCCGCTGTATCCTGGGCCGGGGTTTCCCAGACCGATTATCAGCCAGGTGTCGCTGCTCACGGGGAAGGTGCTCCTTGGTCGGTGGAGGAGATTAACGATTTTCCTAGGGATAGACCAAAGCCCCCGGCGAATGCGGAAAGCAGTCACCGGGGGCTTCGACGAAGCGTTGTTACTCAGCCGGAGTTTCGGCGGACGGTGCTGCGGCTTCGGCCGTCTCGGCTTCAGGCTCGGCCACAGCCGGCGCGGAGACCGTAGCGATCACGGTGTCTTCCGGAATCAGCAGGCTCACGCCGGCAGGCAGTTCGATCTCGGTGGCGTGCACGTGCTCACCGACCTCGCGGCCTTCAACGTTGATGGTCAGGGCCTCCGGCAGGGCGGTCGCATCGGCTTCGACCAGGACGGTGAACTCTTCCAGATCGAAGACAGCACCGGCGGCAACTTCGCCGGCAACATGGATGTTGACGTCCACGTGCACCTTCTCGCCCTTGCGGACGGTCAGCAGGTCAACGTGCTCGATGATCTGGGCGATCGGATCGCGCTGGATGTCCTTGGCCAAGGCCAGGTGCTCTTCCCCGTCAACATCCAGGGTGAGCAAGGCGTTGGAGGTCCGCAGTGCCAGCGTGGTGGCCTTCTGCGGCAGCAGGACGTGCAGCGGCTCGGCGCCGTGGCCGTAGATGACGGCGGGGATCTGTGCGTTGCGGCGGGCGCGTCGTGCTGCACCCTTACCGAACTCGTTGCGTACTTCTGCTGCGAGCTTCTGCTCGGACATGGCGTTCTCCTTGTGCTGGGTGGTTCAGGGCGGGTGTCTAGAGACCGACCCGCCGCACCGAAACCAGTGCAGAGAAGCGAAGCTACTAGCCACCGTCGATAACGGAGAGTCGGTTCCGGCTCTCCCTCGCCTAGGCAATGGTGCCACTTTACCAGTCGGGCTCTCTCATCAAAAAATCAAGCCGGCGGCCCGGGGTTCGCCCAGTCCCTAAGGCCCTGGGCAGAGCCGTGCCATGGCAAAGGGGCCGACGGCGGCATTGGCCCGAATCTCCAGGCTTCCCATCGTCGGCCCCTCGCAGGGAGCTTGCCGACCGAGTGGAACTCAGCCGGCCACTGCGTCAGTTATTAGGCCTTGCCGTCGAACAGGCTGGTGACCGAGCCGTCCTCGAAGACCTCCCGGACTGCGCGGGCGATCAACGGGGCGATGGACAGGACCGTCAGCTCCTTGAAGTTTTTCTCGGGCGGGATCGGCAACGTATTGGTGACCACCACTTCCCTAGCGCCGCTTTCGGACAGCCTGCGGGCAGCAGGATCGGAGAACACTGCGTGAGTGGCCGCGATGATCACATCCTTGGCGCCGGCGTTCTTCAGAACCTGGACGGCACCGGAAATGGTTCCGCCGGTGTCGATCATGTCGTCGATTAGGACGCAGGTACGGTTCTCAACCAGGCCAACGACCTGCTTGGACACCGCCTGGTTGGGCACTGTGACGTCGCGGGACTTGTGCACGAAGGCCAGCGGCGCCCCGCCAAGGCGTTCGGCCCACTGCTCGGCGACGCGCACGCGGCCGGTATCGGGGGAAACCACCGTCACGTTATCCAGATCCACCCGGGTGCGGACATAGTCGGCCAGCAGCGGGATGGCCATCAGATGGTCGACGGGTCCGTTGAAGAATCCCTGGATCTGTGCGGTGTGCAGGTCCACGGAGATCAGCCGGTCGGCGCCGGCTGTCTTGTACATGTCCGCCACCAGGCGTGCGGAAATCGGCTCGCGGCCGCGATGCTTCTTATCCTGCCGGGCATACGGGTAAAACGGAGCCACAACGGTGATCCGCTTCGCCGAGGCCCGCTTCAGGGTGTCCACCATGATCAGGTGCTCCATCAGCCACTCGTTGATCGGGGCCGGGTGCGCCTGCAGGACGAAGGCGTCGGTACCGCGCACGCTTTCCTCGAACCGCACGTAGATCTCGCCGTTTGCAAAGTCGTAGGCGGAGGTGGGCAGCAGTTCGATGTCCAGCTCTTTGGCGATCTGCTGCGCCAGTTCAGGATGTGCACGTCCAGAAGCCAGTACCAGCCTCTTTTCGCCCTGTGCCTTGATTCCGCTCATGAAGGATCACTTTCTACAGTTGGAGATTGCGTGGAGGAGGTTTGTGAGGCGGCCTCCGCGGAGGAGCTGCCGGGGCGGTTCTTCTGTACCCACCCTTCCAGGTTTCGCTGCGGCGCAACGTTGACCGCAAGCGCACCGGCCGGGACATCCTTGCGGATGACGGCGCCGGCACCAGAATAGGCACCGTCACCGACCTGCACGGGGGCGACGAAAACCGTGTTGGATCCGGTGCGCACGTTGGAGCCGATAACGGTGCGGTGCTTCTTTTCGCCGTCGTAATTGGCAGTGATGTTGCCGCAGCCGATATTCGCGTTCTCGCCGATTTCTGCATCTCCGGCGTAGCCAAGATGGGACAGCTTGGCGCCCTTGCCAATGGTCACATTCTTGGTTTCGTAGAATGCGCCGATCTTGCCCTGCTCGCCCAGAACGGTGCCGGGGCGCAGGTAGGTGAAGGGGCCAACCTTGGCGCCGGGCCCGATCTCGGAGTCGGAACCGTGCGTCCTGACCACGGAGGCGCCCTCGCCCACGGTCACGTTCTTCAGCGTCGTGTCCGGCCCCACCACCGCGTCCGAGGCAACATGCGTGGACCCGTGCAGTTGGGTTCCCGGCAGCAGTGTCACGTCGGTCCCGAACGTCACTGTCGAATCGACCCATGTGGTCGCCGGATCCACAATGCTGACGCCGGAGCGCATGGCAGCATCCAGGATCCGCCGGTTGTGCTCGGCGCCCAAGGCTGCCAGCTGAACCCGGTCGTTGGCGCCCTCCACCTGCCACCGGTCAGCGGTGACGACGGCGGCCACCCGCCCGCCGTCGGCCCGCGCCAGCGAGAGCACATCGGTGAGGTACTTCTCGCCCTGGACATTGTCGGTGGTGATTTTGGACAGTGCACCGCGAAGCACCGCCGCATCGAAGGCATAAATACCCGAATTGACTTCGGGGATGGCCCGCTGGTCCTCGGTCGCGTCCTTGTGTTCCACAATCCCCTGGACGCTGCCGTCCGCGGCCCGGACAATCCGGCCGTACCCGCCCGCATCGTCGAGGACCGCAGTCAGCACCGTGACGGCGTTGCCGCCGGAGGCATGCTCGGCGACCAGGTTCCGAAGCAAGTCGCTGGTCAGGAGCGGAACGTCTCCATACGTAACCACCACGGTTCCGTCCAGTCCGGACGGGAGGGCCTCCAGCGCCGCCTCCACCGCCCGGCCTGTTCCGGGAATTTCGTCCTGATCAACAATCAGGACGTCCGGGTCCAGTGCTGCAATGTGTTCCGCCACTCGGTCCCGCTCGTGGCGAACGACGGCGGCCAGCACCGTGGGTGCGAGGCCGCGGGCTGCGGCGAGGGCATGGCCCACCATGGAAATACCGCCGATCTCATGCAGGATCTTCGGCTTCTTGGACTTCATTCGGGTGCCCGCCCCCGCGGCCAGGACAATGACCGCTGCCGGTGATAAAGCTGTTGTGACGTTTTTTTGGTGGACGTCCTGGGGGCTCACTAAGTGGCACTCCTCGCTGCGCTGATTCCGGTGTAGCCGGAACATTGGGGTTAACGGCATCTTATCTGCCACAACACCGCACGTTCACCGGCCGGTGATCGTTCCGCCCATAGGATTCGAACCTATACTCCACAGCTCCAAAGGCTGGGGTGCTGCCATTACACCAGGGCGGAATGTGCCGCGCAGGATTGCCTCCTCGGCACAAGTGTCCATTTTGCCACGATTTCCGACCCCGATGCGACTTGGCGTCGGACCGGTGTCGTTTGGGTGAGACCGCCTGCCGCTATCGACCGGCCGTGAGCGGTTGCCACCCGCTAGACGGGCCCTCGCACCGCTGGCCTTCCAACGGCCATTCGGTGTCAGGCAACTACTCAGCCGTGGCTTATTCGGGGAGTGCCGACGACGCCACGCTGGTGAGGGCACCGTCCGCTTCATCTGCCCCCGCGGGGAGCCGTGCGCCGCTGCGCAGCAGCTGGGCGATCCGCTTCGCTGACACGGGTTTACTGAAATAGAACCCTTGGCCGCCGGTGCAGCCCAGATCGCGCAGTTGTTCGGCCTGCTCCTGCGTCTCGATTCCTTCGAAAATCGCGTCGAGGCCTGCCGCACGGATGAGCTGGAGCACCGCGGCGATGAATTCCTGCTGCGACCCGTCGGCCGAGTGCGTGGCAATGATGGAACGGTCGACTTTGACCAGGTCGACCGGCAGCTCGCGCAGATAGCTGATCGAAGAGTAGCCGGTGCCGAAATCATCGATTTCGATCCCGATGCCGAGCTTGCGCAGGGCGAGCAACGAGTACGTCTCAACTTCACCGCCGGTGACCAAGCCGGTCTCGGTGATTTCCAGGACCAGTGATTCGGCGGCTATCCCGGAGTCCCTCAAGACACCGCGGACATGATCCACCAGGTCGATCCGCTGCAGTTCCGCGACGGAGAGGTTGACCCGGATTTGGAACCCGGGGTCTAAATCCAATTCCGCCGACCACTCGGCAAACTGATGCGCCGCGGCAGAAAGAGTCCACCGGCCCAGATCAATGATCAGGCCGGTCTGCTCGGCCATCGGAATAAAGTCGCTGGGCATGACACGTCCCCGGACCGGGTGGTTCCACCTGACCAGTGCTTCCACTCCAAGCGGGCAGCCGGTGCTCAGCTCCACCACCGGCTGGTACTCCAGCTCAAAGCCCCCCGTGGCTATGGCCCCGCGAAGTTCGGACGCAATTTGGTTGTGCAGCTGCCGCGCTTGCAGCATGTGCGACTGGAAAATCTTGATGCGATTCTGCGGATCTTTCTTCGCCTCATACATTGCTGTATCCGCGTCGAGCAACAAGCTTTGTGCACTCTGACCTGTATCGGCCACCCGTACGCCAATACTGGCTTGGGGCCACACGGTCAGCTCATCGAGCCGAATATCGTCGTTCAGGACCCCCAGGATCCTGTGGGCGACCTGAAGCGCGAGATCCGTTGTGGCTCGGGGCAAGAGGATGGCGAATTCGTCTCCACCCAGCCGCGCCACTGTGTCTATATCGCGCACGATGGACCGGAGCCTGTTCCCCACCACGGTCAGCACGCGGTCTCCGGCGTCGTGGCCGAAGCTGTCGTTGACTTGTTTGAAGGAATCCAGATCCAGCAGCAGCAGCGCCGGAGTCCTCTGGCCGGACCGTGCATCCTCAAGGGCTGCGGCCATTTCGTTGGCCAAGGCCGTACGGTTGGCCAGACCCGTCAGGGCATCGGTCAGTGCCATGCGGCTCATATCCCGATGAGCCTGCCGCAGCTCCGCAGTGCGGGTTTCAACGCGCTGCTCCAGCTCCGAGTAGCTAAGCTCCAGTTCCTCCGCCAGGAGGTTAACTCCGGTGATCACGGCGTCGATCTCGTCCCGCGCTGCCGAAGGCTCGATCCTTGTGGTCAGGTCGCCGCCGGCCAGGCTAACCATGCCGTCGACCAGTTGCTGGAGCCGCGGGTCGGGATTATGCGGCATTATCCCGTTCCAGCCACTCAAGGGCCTGCGGTTCGGAGTCAAAATAGCGGACGGGGCATTCTGAGGGTTCGGCTCCCAGCACGAAATTAGCTATCACCCGGTCTACGGGTGACTCGCCGACCAAGGCGATCGCGGACGCATTCGTCTGCCGGCCAAGCATGGACCGTGCCATCCGCGAGATGGAAGCCACACCCTTCAACCGCATGAGTACCCGGCAGGGCTGGCCGCCCGAAAGCACCTGAAGCCGTGAGGAGGTACTGACGGCAACTTCGTCGGTGAAAGCAGCGCCCCGCGGAAGGTCGACGCTGATGATGCCGTCTCCGGAACGGCTGATGTCAGCAGCAGCGGCGCGGGCCGCGTCGACTACGCGGCCCATACAGCCGGGTTGTCGTTAGATACTGCTCCCATAACCCTTTCGGGCCAGCCATGACCTAACACGTGCATCCGCTCCCCAACGATTCGAAGGGAGCCTGAGCTCCCATCCAACAAATTCAGAACTTACTGCTTCAACGCCGCAACGGCTTCCGCCATTTGTTCATAGCGTAAACGAACGTTGTTCACGACACGCCCAATGACACGACGAATAATACATTCATGAGGCTTGAGGAAATCCTGCGATTTCGTCCGCAATCTGGTCCGCACGATCCTTCGCACCTGACTGGATGAAATAGGCCTGGCTGTCCTTTAAGTGGCGGAGGGCGGCATCAGCATCGCCTTTTACTTGAAGCGTCTTGCTCAGAAGCAAGTTGGCTTCGCCCGCCGTTTGATGAGCCATCGACGGCGACTCCACACAGATCGGCACCAGCAGTTGCGCCGCTTCATCTACCTCGCCCCGCTGAAAGTGCCAGTGAGCCCGGTTCAATTGGTTCAGCCGGCGGACATCATCGGTCAAACCGATGATCGAAGCAGCCAATTCTGCACGGTCCATACAATCTTCCGCCTCAGTGTCGGCAATTCCGGCAGCGAACCTCATAGCTGCCGAGGCCCTATTGAACCAAGCCCAGAGAGAAAGATCGTTCGACGGGGACAGGTGTTCGGCCGCTAGCTGGTGATACCGCACACCTTCGTTTGGGTCCTGGCGCAGGAAGGCCACA
Organism: Arthrobacter sp. NPDC089319; assembly: GCF_040684925.1. Taxonomy (NCBI): domain Bacteria; kingdom Bacillati; phylum Actinomycetota; class Actinomycetes; order Micrococcales; family Micrococcaceae; genus Arthrobacter; species Arthrobacter sp. NPDC089319. The sequence continues at coordinate 200,181 of NZ_JBFBGZ010000009.1, forward strand.
TTCCCAACCGCCCAGTATCCCTTTCCCGCCATCTGAGCGTCGTTCGAGGCGTCCAGCACCTTGATGAGAGACTGGCATTGCTGCCACGCTTCATCCATTCGGTCGTTTTCTGCCAAGGCAGCAACAAGCGCCGTTAGGGCTGCGATACAGATCTCGCTGCGCAATTCAGCGGATTCACAAAGGGCAACAGCCGAGGTCGCAAACTCAAGGGCGTCAGCCAGTTCACCAGCTCCCTGAGCAGCGACTGATTTTATCGTCAACACGCGGGAGAGCAATTCAGGCGAGGCAGTTGTCAGCCCGTCCGCTTCCAGCGTCTCGGCCGTGCCAATGCAGTCGTAGTAGCGGCCCAAATCTCGGAAGCATTCAGCCTCCAAGAAAGTCATATGCCACCATGTCCCTCGGTCGCCATCACAAGCAGCCTGCTCTGCGCGTGCTCTGGCGATATTCCTAGCCTCCACATAGTCTCGCTTCGCAAACGCATCCCGTGCCCTCAGCTCAAGCAATACGCCGTCGCCAGCACCAGCAGCTATCACCATGTGCGGTCCCTCCCGATTTTTTGCCATCCACGCAGATCAGACGACTCTCGAGTCGATCATATTCGCTATGTGGCCCGTATTTGGGAGCGACGAAATGTGTCGTTTCACCTCTAGCCCACGGACTGCCTGCTCTGTACACTTGCATTGTCGGCACATCCTGCATGGATTTGCAGATCCGTGCATAATAAGTGAATGAGGGGTCCTATGAAGAAGTTTTCCGCAACCATTCTGGTCGCAGCCGTCCTTGCAGTGGTCGGCGTAGCTGCGCCCGCCGCAGCTGCAGATTCCTCTAATTTGTCCAACGTTGTTGTGCAAAGCAAGACCATCGATGGTGGCTTCAGCATCAATGCAGGCAACTGGCCGCACTAAGTTGTTGAGGGCGGAGCACGTTCCGCTCAACGGCCAAGGCCGTGGCATGCATCTTCAGATGCGTGCCACGGCCTTTGTGCTTTAAGAAACGGTGACGGCGCCGGTGGATTCGGCCGCGTGGTGCTGACCATCGCCTGAGAGCGGCAGGGTGATGGTGAATGTGGTGCCAACCCCGACGGTTGATTCGACGGAAACGCTGCCGCGGTGCTGGTCCACCATTCCCTTGACGATTGCCAGGCCCAGGCCGGTGCCTTGAATGGCGTGTGCGTTGGACGCGCGGTAGAAACGGGAAAACAGTTGCGGCAAATCATCGTCCGGGATGCCGATCCCGCTGTCGGCGACCGTAACGATGGCGCAGGGAACACCGTCGTCGTTATGAGTGCCCGAGCCAACGGTGACACGCACTGCCCCGTCCTGAGGAGTGAACTTGACGGCGTTGGACATGATGTTGGCAAAGACCTGCTCAAGCATTTTGGCATCGCCGTCCGCAGCCAGCCGGGTGTCCAGCCCCTCGCTCACCAGTTGGACGTTTTTGGCCTGGGCCGCCGGTTCCAAGGCGGTGGCCACCATGCGCAGCAGCTGCGGCAGGTCCACCGGTTCTGTCTTTAATCCGCTGCTCTGGAAATCCATCCGGGACAGGGTCAGCATGTCTTCAATCAGCTCACGCAGGCGGGTGGCATTCCGACCGACGACCTTGAGCATCCGGGCCACAGACTCCGGGATTTCACCGGCATCCCCGTCCAGCACCAGCTCCAAGTAGCCGGTGATTGACGTCAGCGGCGTCCGGAGCTCGTGGTTGACGGTTGCCACGAAGTTGGACTTTGCCTGGTCCAGTTCACGGAGCTTTTCCACGACTTCTTGCTGCGCCGTGATGAGGTGACCCTGGATGAGCCCGTGGGCCAGGTTTCCGACCACATGTTGGAGCAGCGATACTTCGGCCGGGGACCACGCCCGTGGCTGCCCGTGGCGGATGAGGCAAATCAGTCCGAATGCTTTCGATCCCTGTCCCAGGGGCGCCAGCATCGACGCCTTCCCCCGCGCGGTGGCAAACCACTCCATTACACCGGGGTGCTCGGTCAAGTCGATCCTGCCATTGTCGGCCGACGTGAGGACGCTGCCCTTGGTCCAGAGAGCGGAGGCCAACTGCAGCACCTCATCCTCGGTACGGTGCGGCATGTCCATGGTGTCGTGGGCGGCGTCGCTGGCCCACTCGGCGGCGGTGTGCGGCACTCTTTCGTCATCCAAGGTGCGGATCCACACCTGATCGGTTTCGAAGGCCGCGCCGATCCCGCGCAGCGCGAGCGTGATCATCTCTTGCGGGTCGTTGGTGCTGCGGATACCCTCGGAGACGCGGCGGATTTGGTCGCGGAGGACAGCCACACCGTTGCGCTCACGGCGCCGGTGTTCCGATCTGGCGAGGGTCACACGTACGCGGTTAACCACGTTGGATGCCGATAGCGGCTTGATCAGGTAGTCCGAGACGCCCATTTCATAACCGCGTTCGACCAGCGGCAGTTCGTCTTCGGTGGCCATCAGCATCACTCGCCATTGGGCCCCGGCCTGGCGGTCGGAAAGCCTGCGCACGGCTTCCATCCCTGCCAGTGACATGTCGCCGGCGTCCACCAGGAGGATGTCCGGTGGATTTCGCTGCAGCTCATCCAAGACCTGGGCCGCGGTGGCATAATCCGTCACGGTCATTCCGGCAGCTTCGAGGGCTGTGCGCAGGAAGTCACGGTTTGCGGCATCGGATGCGCCGACCAGTACCGTTGGGCGAACTTCAGTCCCGAGCTCACCTGCAACGGTCCGCACGGCAATTCCTCCTGCTTTGAATGCGGCCCGGCGTTGTCCCGGCCCCCTGACATTATGAATGAAGACTAGCAGTGCCCCTCGACGGGAAATGGCAGATTACGGCAGGAGTTCGGGAGCCACCGCGAGGACACCGGACACCGGACGGCGAACGCCCGCCGGGGGCACCGCCGAGTCAGCCGGCGACGTCCACGCTGCCGAGGGTGCGCAGCCGGCTGGCAATGCGGGAGACGTCCACCGCGGACCGGCTGGCTGACGGTCCCAGGTCCAGCGGCTCAGCGCTGATGAGCGTCAGCGGCACATCGGCGTCGTAGAGGATGTCCACGATATTGCTCAAGCGTTGCCAGCCGTTCATGCTGATGTGGTCGCGGCGCGGCACTCCGGAAATGACCCAGGCCGCGGAGTGCGGCAGCAGCGCCAAATAGTCGGAGGCGGCGGTAGGACCTTCGCACAGGTCTTGGAAGTCGAACCACACTTCATCCGCGGTGCACCGGAGAACGGGAATCGGTTGGCTCCCCGGGCGCAGTTCCTGAGCTTCGGCCTCGGACGGCCACTCAAGACCCGCGTCGGCGACCCGAGGGTCGTTGGGTCCACCTGGGGCGAGCACCATGGCGCCGTCGCTGAACCGCCCAAGGCGGTCACCGCCGTCGTCATCCTGCCCGCGGGACTGCCCGAGCCTCAGCATGCGGTAGTCCATGGGGCCGGCGATGGAGGCGATGTGCATGGTTCGGCGGATCAGCGCAATGGTCGGCTCGAACAGGGCGTGGAAGTCTTCGCTGGGCATTAGCTGCTCGGGCGGATAGTTGGACGTGGCCACCAGCGTGATGCCGCGGCGGTGGACCTCGCGCAGCAGGCGAGCCAGCAATTGGCCGTCGCCGGGATCGTGTACATGGAATTCGTCCACCACCAGCAGGGTGCAGTCCTGCAGCAGCACGTCGATGGCCATGTCTACGGCGCTGGCACCCGGCGGCCGGCTGGCCGGGTCCTGCGCATCGCGCCGGTGGGCATGCAGCTGGCGGAAGAGGTCGTGGAAATGCCAGCGCTTCTTATCCGGCAGGTCCACGGCGTCGAAGAATCGTTGGGCCAGCCAGCTCTTGCCCCGCCCCACCGGACCCCACAGATAGAGCCCGCGGCGCTTTCCCGGAAGCGGCAAGGCACTCGCCGTCAGTCTGGCGCCGGTGTCGGCCAGCAGGCGCGCAGCCTCCTGCTGGTCTCCATCCAAGCGGAAGCCGGCTGTGGAGGCTGCGTGTTCGAAATGGTCGAGCAGCCGCTGGCGGGTGCGAGCCTTGCCGGGCCGGCCGGCCGCAGTGTTTCCTGCGTCCACGCAGGCCCTCCTTCTCCCGATTCCGACAACGTGTTGACCTTGGCAGTCAGTCCGCTCGGGCCGGGAACCAGCTTAACAGCGGCAGGGCGCCCCGGCCTCCCTTCCGGGAAGCACAGAGCGCCCTGCTGTGCGATACGTCAAGCGGCCAGCGGCCGCGATGTACGCAGGTTAGTTGGCAGCTACAGCGGCGGCGCGGACAGACTCCATGGCCTTGGTCCACGGGACGAGCTGGTCGATCATCGGGGCCAGGGAGCCGGCGTTCTGCTCGGTCGGCTTGAAATCGGCGAAGTTCTCGAAATCGGTGAACAGCGAGAACATGACCTGGTTGCGCACGTGGGCAATCTGCAGCTCGGACAGGATGTTGCGCAGGTGCTCGGCGGCGCGGGCGCCACCCATGGAACCGTAGGAAACGATGCCGGCGGCCTTGTTGTTGAATTCAACGTTCAGGTAGGACAGGGCGTTGGTCAGGGCCGGCGTGACGGTGTGGTTGTACTCGCCGGTGACGAAGATGAAGCCGTCGAACTCGGCGATCTTGGCCGACCAGGTCTTGGTGTGGTCGTTCTGGTAGTTCTGGTAGGCAGCCGGGTAAGCTTCGTCCAGCAGGGGCAGGTTGAAGTCGGCGATGTCGACAACCTCGAACTCGGCGTCGGTGCGAGCGGCGGCCTGGGCGAGAACCCAGTCGGCAACCTGCTTGTTGACTCGACCCGGACGGGTGCTGCCGGTGACGATAGCGATCTTGGTCATGTAATGAACCCCTTCGAGGTCTGGTCCCGACGCGTCCCAACTGTTGACACGTCATCGTTTTGTTGACACGTCAATCATGCAACAGGGAAACTTGATCTGTCAACCAAAGAAGAGAAAGGCGCACCGTGAACTCCGACACCCGTTGGCTGAACGATCATGAGCAGGAGGTCTGGCGCGCCTTCCGCGAACTGCTGTGGGGATTTGAGTCGGCGATGGACCGCCAGCTCCTGCGGGACTCCGACCTTTCCGGTGTGGAGTATTCGGTGCTGGCTTCCCTCTCGGAGGCTGACGACGGCGTCATGCGCGCCCGGGACATTGCGCAGCAGTTGGACTGGGAACGCAGCCGGCTCTCCCATCTGCTCAAGCGGATGGAGGCCCGCGGGCTGGTGGAGCGGGTCACCTGCGCCACCGACGCGCGCGGTTTCAACATCTCGATGACTTCGGCCGGCTGGAACGCCATCCGGCAGGCTGCACCGGGCCACGTGACCTTTGTGCGGGAGAACGTCTTTGATCCGCTGTCCGATGCCGAACGCGAGGCGTTGTTGTCCGCCACCACCAAGATGCAGCAGTCCATCCGCGACGCCGGCCTTTGGGGGAACACCAAAAAGTCGTCCTGAGCGTCAGGCTCACTCGAGGATCTCGGAGACCTCCAGCCACTCCAGCTCCAGGCCTTCCTTCTCCTCGGCGATCTCCTGGAGCTTCCGGTTCATCTCCGCCAGCCCGGAAAAATCGACGTCGGCCTTGGCGCCGGCGGTGTGCATCTGCTCCTTGAGTTTGTCCTCCTGCTGGGCCAGCTTGCCCAGCTGGCGTTCAATCCGATTGAGGTCCTTCTTGGCCTGGCGCTTGTCGGCTTCGCTATGGACGGTGCCGGGAGCCGTCTCAGCCGCGCCGCTTGCCGGAGCCGGCGAGGACTTGCCGGCGAGCGATGCCTCGCGCAGCTCGAGGTACTGGTCCACTCCCCCGGGCAGGCCGCGGAGCTTGCCGTCGCCCAGCAGCGCCATTTGGTGGTCGGTCACCCGCTCCAGCAGGTAGCGGTCATGCGAGACCACCACCAGCGTGCCCGGCCATCCGTCCAACACGTCCTCCACCGCGGCCAGCGTGTCCGTATCCAAGTCGTTGGTGGGCTCGTCCAGCATCAGCACGTTGGGCTCGCCGACCAAGAGCCGCAGCAACTGCAGCCGCCGCCGCTCACCTCCAGAGAGGTCGCGCACCGGCGTCCACTGTTTTTCTTTGGAAAAGCCGAGCTGTTCCACCAGTTGGCTGGCTGACACCTCGCGTCCGCCAATGTTGAAGACCTGACGTTCGCGCTGGATCACTTCCACCACACGCAGATCCATGACGTCGTCGAGTTCGCGGACCTCCTGGGTCAGCATGGCGGTCTGCACCGTCTTGCCCCGCTTGACCTTGCCGACCGTGGGCTGGATCTCGCCGTTCAGCAGCCGAAGCAACGTGGTCTTGCCCGCGCCGTTGACTCCCACCAGGCCGAGCCGTTCACCCGGCGCCAGCCGCAAGGTGATGTTGTCGAAGAGCGGGCCGGCTCCGCCGTCGAGATCTCCGCGCGCTTGTTCCTCGCTTGATCGATCACCGGGCCGGGGCGGCGGGGTGTAGGAGACGTGTTCCAGGTCCAGCACGTCTTTACCGAGCCGAGCGGTGGCCATCTTGTTCAGCGCCACCGCGTCCCGGGGCTCGGGCACATCGGCAATCAGTTCATTGGCGGCTTCGATCCTGAACTTCGGCTTCGCGGTCCGGGCCGGGGCCCCGCGCCGCAGCCAGGCCAGCTCCTTCTTGACCAGCTGCTGCCTTTTCCCTTCGACGACGGCGGCAGTGCGGTTGCGTTCGGCGCGAGCCAGGACATAGGCGGCATAACCGCCGTCGAACGGATCCACTACACCGTCATGGACTTCCCAAGTCCGTGTACACACTTCGTCCAGGAACCAGCGGTCGTGGGTGACCACCAGGAAGGCACCCTCATTCGGGCGCCACCTGGTCTTGAGGTGCCGGGCCAGCCAGGCCACGCCCTCGACGTCGAGGTGGTTGGTCGGCTCGTCGAGCATGATCACGTCATGCGGCTCGATCAGCAGCTTGGCGAGGGCAACCCGGCGGCGCTGCCCGCCGGACAGCGAGGACACCGCGGCATGCCAGTCGACGTCGCCCACCAGACCTTCCATGATTTCGCGGATCCGCGGGTTGGACGCCCACTCGTGCTCGGCTGCCTCGCCCACGATCGCCACGCCGACCGGCAGGTCGCCGTCGAGCACGTCCTGCTGGTCCAGGTAACCCACGTTGACGTCGCCGCGCTTGGTGACCCGGCCGTCGTCGGGCGTGCTGCGCTGCGACAGCAGCCGCATCAGGGTGGACTTGCCGTCGCCGTTGCGCCCCACCATGCCGATCCGGTCGCCCTCGTTCAGGCCGAGGGACACCGAATCCAGGATGGTGCGGGTGGCAAAGGAGACGCTGACGTTTTCTGCGCCGAGCAAGTGGACCAAGGGTGCTGCTTTCTGTTGCTTTGAGCTAGTGCGGGGGCGGGCCGTTGGCTGGCCCGTGGAGGAACCTGCCGTCAGGCCATGATCCGGGCGCCGTGGACCGGTCCGCGGACCGGCAGGGCAACCACGCCGGCGACATCGGAGAGCCGCTGCCCCAGTTCTGCGGCTTCCTGCCGTCCTGCGGTCAGGAAGGCCACGGTGGGGCCGGACCCGGAAACCAGGCCGGCCAGTGCGCCTTCGGCACGGCCCAGTTCAAGGATATCGGCAAGCTCGGGCGCCAGTTCGATGGCCGCCTCCTGCAGGTCATTGTGCAAACAACCCGCCAATTGGTGGACGTCGCCGGACTGCATAGCCTGCAGGACCGCCGGCTCCACCTGCTCCGGCTCGTCCGGCACCTGGCCGCGGCGGGCGCGCAGGTCGTCGGCCACGGCATAGACCTTGGGCGTCGACAGGCCGAACGAGGCCGGGACCAGCACCCAGTGCATTTCGCTGCGCGCCAGCGCCGGCGTCAGCCGGTCCCCGACCCCGAGCCCGACGGCGACTCCGCCGTGCAGCGCGAACGGCACGTCGGCGCCGAGTCCGCCGGCCAGCCCGATCAGTTCGTCGCGCGAGTAGCCGGTGTTCCAGAGCGCGCTGCAGGCCACCAGGGCGGCAGCGGCGTCGGCCGAACCGCCGCCCATCCCGCCCGCAATGGGGACCCGCTTGATGATGTCCAAGTGCACACCCTGCGGGTGGCCGGAGGTTTCGCGGATCAGTTCCGCGGCCTGCACCGCCAGGTTGGAGGCATCCAGCGGAATGCCCTCCAGGTCGAAGTCCAGGCCGTCCCCATTGCGCACACTCACCGTGATGGCCTCGTCGTCGCGGGCCGTTGCGGTGACTTCCTCGTACAGCGAGAGGGCCAAATAAACGCTCGCCACCGAGTGATAGCCATCCGGCCGGGGGCCGCCCACGCGGAAGGAGACGTTGATCTTTCCCGGCGCCATCACGCGGACCGGACGTGTTCTGCTCATCATCGTGCCATGACCTTCCTAGCCGAGAAGCGGATGGTTGAATTCCGCGATCCGGGCAAAGGCAGCAATGTCCAGCACTTCCCCACGGGCGCTGGGATCCACATTGGCCTGGCGCAGGGCTTCCTCCGCCCGTGCGGGGCTGCCGGCCCAACCGGCCAGGGCCGCCCGCAGCGTCTTGCGGCGCTGCGCGAAGGCGGCATCAATGACGGCGAACACCTCGCGGCGCGGGGCGCGGGTCACGGGCGGCTCGCCGCGGGTGAACTCGACCAGGCCGGAGGCAATCTTGGGTGCCGGCCAAAAAACGTTCATTCCGATCACCCCCGCCTTGCGCATGCTGCCGTACCACGCGGCCTTGACGCTGGGGACGCCGTAGATCTTGGAACCGGGCTTGGCGGCCAGCCGGTCGGCCACCTCGTCCTGGACCATGACCAAGCCGTGGCGCAGCGACGGGAAGTGCTCCAGCAGGTGCAGGACCACGGGCACGGCGACGTTGTAGGGCAGGTTCGCGACCAGCGCGTCCGGAGCCTTCGGCAGCTCGGTGACCTGCAGGGCGTCCGCCAGCACCACGTCCAGCCGGCCGGCTGCATCGGGACGCCATTCGGAAGCTGTCTGCTCCAGACGGGCGGCAAGCTTGGGATCGATTTCGACGGCGACCACATGCCCGGCGGCATCCAGCAGCCCCAGCGTGAGCGAGCCTAGGCCGGGACCAACCTCCAGCACCGTCTCGCCGGGAACAACGTCGGCCGTGGCCACGATCCTGCGGATGGTGTTGCCGTCGATCACAAAGTTTTGGCCGAGGGTCTTGGTCGGACGCACGTCCAGTTCGGCCGCGAGCCTGCGGATGTCGGCGGCTCCGAGCAACGGCTTGACGGGTGCGGCCGCGGCTTCCCCGTTGTTCTGCCGCGATCCGGTGCCGGGAGTGGAATGTGGTTCTGTCACTGTGCCATCGTATCGGGCCGGAGCCCGCTGCCGCGGCGGCCCCGTCCCGCCCGCTTTAACGCACCTCGGGCCCGGGCCGCGATGCCCGGGCCCGAGGTGGGCGAAGTAACTGACGGGAATGCTTAGAGCAATCCCAGCTTGGAGGCGCAGGCGGGCCAGTGGCCCCAGCCTCCGTTGCCGCGCAGCACTTCGGCGGTCGCGATCTGCTCCGACGGGGTGGCCATGTAGGCGTAGGGGGCGTACTTGCCGCCGCCAGCGCCCAGCCAGGAGCTGGCGCTGAACTGCAGGCCTCCGGAGTAGCCGTTGCCCGTGTTGATGGACCAGTTGCCGCCGGACTCGCATTCTGCCAGCGCCTGCCAGGCGCCGCCTACGTTGGCGTTGTTGACCTTGGCCGGGCGCTTCTTCGTGCCAACCGTGATCTTCTGGCTGACCGGTTCTCGGGTGACCTTTTCCCGGACCAGCTTCCGGCTGGTTTCCTTGCCGTCGGTCAGCACGATCTCGTAGACCTTGACCCGTTCGCCGGGCTCGCCGGCACGGGTGACCTTTTCCTCGTCGTTGAACATGGAGGAGTTGGTTGTCTCGTCCGTCCCGAACGCAATGGACTCGGTCTCCTCGACCTGTTCGCGGTCGATCCGGGTCACCTTGACCTTGGTGCCCTCCTCGACCGGCTCCTTGGCGGCAACGGAGAGCTTGTCGTCCTTGCGGACCTTGATGTCGTGTTCCTTCAGCAGGTCGCCGATGGTCGTCGCCGTGGAGACTTCCTTGCGGGTCTTGCCGTCGGCGGCGATCGTGACATTCTTCGGGGTCGAGATGGTTACTCCGCCCACCGAGGCCAGTTCGGCGGTCAGCGGCGCCGACAGGGCGGACTCGTCGGTGACTTCCAGCTCGTCCAGCAGTTCCCGGACGGTGGCGGCCGTGGTGTGGACCGTGGAGCTGTCGCCGTCCACGTTCACGTTGACCGGCTTGGCCGTGACCACTTCGATGTTGGCGCCGTCGGAGATTTCCTCGCTGACTGCCGGTGTCACGTCGTCGCGTTCGCCCACCTCAACCTCGGATTCGGCAAGGACATCGGCCACCGTGGCGCCGAACGTGGAGACGGTGCTCGCCTGCCCGTCAACCGTCAGCGTCACGGACTTGTTGTTGCCCACGAAGGCAACCAGTCCAAGGACCAGTGCGGTCATGACGACGACCTGGCCGGCGATCTTCACCCAGCGGTTCTTCAGCGCGTTTGTCACGGTTCCCGAATCTGTTGCAGCTTCCGGGCACGGGGACATGAAGGCACACGCGAAGAGCGAGCCGATTCCCACGGCACGATGCGAGTGCAGGCAGCACCTGCAGCGGCTGTTTGGGCGTACGAACGGAACGTCCACTGCAACCGCTACCGGTGTGGCAATGTCCGGATGCCTTCCCCGACCCCGGCCATTAGCTACCTACCGTAATCGAAACGTGACATGGCGACAAGCCGAGCTACCCGCGGGTAGCTTTGGCCTCCCGGTCCGGCCCCGGCCCCCGCGGTCAGCTCCGCCCTGCTTCCCGGGGCTGGCTAGGAAAAATACCGCCGTGTCATTCGTTGTGCCACGGGCCGTAGACACGCTGCGTGTTTTGCGCCACTTCGGTGCATAACCTGGCCAAATCCTTGTCCAGCACCTGCGCCATCGACCGCACGGTGTAGGGCACCAGGTAGCTGGCGTTGGGACGCCCCCGGTAGGGGTGCGGGGTCAGGAAGGGCGCATCGGTTTCGGCCAGCACCAGGGCCGGTTCGGCGATGGCCAGCGCCTCGCGCAGGCCATCGGAGTTCTTGAAGCTGACGGTGCCGGCGAAGGACATGTGCCAGCCATTGTCGTTGCAGATCCTGGCCAGCGCGGCATCGCCGGAGAAGCAGTGGAACACCACCTTTTCCGGGGCACCCTCCTCATGCAGCACCCGGACTACGTCCTCGTGGGCGTCGCGGTCATGGATCTGCAGGGCCAGGCCCAGCCGCTTGGCCATGTCGATGTGGCGGCGGAACGAATCCTGCTGGGCACCCCGCCCTCCGGCTTCCGTCCGGTAGTAGTCCAGGCCGGTCTCACCGATGGCCCGAATCCGCGGATGCCCGGCAATGGCCTCGATTTCCGCCAGGGCCTGCTCCAACGTGCCGGCTTCGGCCAGCGGGGGCGCATCGTTGGGATGGATGGCCACCGCACCCAGCAACCGGGGCTCGGCCTGTACTGCTTGGAGCGTGAAGCGCGAGGACTCCAGATCGCAGCCGACCTGGACCGCGCCGGCAACGCCCACTGCCTCGGCGGCGTCCATCGCCTGCCGGATCGTCACCGACACCAGCCCGTCGCGAAAGTCCAGGTGGGTGTGGTTGTCCATCACCGCCACCGGCAGCGGCTCGGGCGCCGGCGGATAAGTCAGATTACGACGCCGGCCATCGCCCTCAGTGGGGTTGCGGACCGCGGAGGTCTGGGCCGCTGTGCTGTCAGCTAGGTAAGCGGGGGGCGTTTCGCCGGCAACGGCGGCTGGAAATGTGGCCATGGTTCCAGCCTACTGAAGCAGCGCCCGCGCTCCCGCGGCCCCCATCGGGCGTCTCAAACAAACGTTTCATGTGTCTACCGCATCACACAGGCAACCAGTAGGGTTGAGACAACCGGCCCTCGGGGAAGGCATACCGGAAGGTACTTTCATGGATACGCAGCAGGACATGGCAGAGGCCGGGACTATCCGCTCCAACAGCACCGAGCTGGGACCCGGCGCTGAGCTGGGACAGGGCGAGGGACTCGCACTGCCCGAGTTCCACGACGCCTGCGGACGGATCAGGGCCGCTATCGAGACCGTCATCGACGGCAAGTCGGAGGCGGCCCGGCTGGCACTCACAGTGCTGCTGGCACAGGGGCATCTGCTCTTGGAGGACGTGCCCGGCGTCGGCAAAACCATGCTGGCGAAGACTTTGGCCAAAACCGTCGACTGCAGCGTGCACCGGATCCAGTTCACTCCTGACCTGCTGCCCTCCGACGTCACCGGCGTCTCCATCTATAACCAGGACAAGCACCGGTTCGAATTCCGGCCGGGACCGGTGTTCGCCAACATCGTCATCGGCGACGAGATCAACCGCGCCTCGGCCAAAACCCAATCGGCGCTGCTCGAATGCATGGAGGAACACCAAGTCACGGTGGACGGTACCTCCTACCCGCTGGATACCCCGTTCATGGTGATCGCCACGCAGAACCCGATCGAGATGGAAGGCACCTACCCGCTGCCGGAAGCGCAACGCGACCGTTTTATGGCCCGGATTTCCATGGGCTACCCGGACCTGCGTGCGGAAATGGACATGTTGGAGACCCATCAGTCCGTCTCGCCGCTGGTGGCGGTCCGTCCCGTCGTCACCGTGGGCGAAGTGCGCAGCATGGTCGCCACGGTCCGCGATGTGTATGTCTCGCCCGCTGTGAAGGAATACACCGTGAACATCGGCCGGGCCACTCGAGAGCATCCGCATTTGCGGCTGGGGGCAAGCCCGCGAGCCATGCTCCAGCTGCTGCGGGCGGCCAAGGCGACGGCGGCGCTGAACGGCCGCGACTTCGTCCTTCCCGATGACGTGGCCAGCGTTGCCGAAGCCGTGCTCGCCCACCGGTTGATCCTCGACCGGAAAGCAGTGACGGCCGGCGAAGACGCTTCCAGCGTGGTGGCTTCGGTGGTGGCCAAAGTCCCGGTCGGCGGCGAGTCCCGCCGCATATCCCCCTGACGCACATGGACGCGTTCGGCTGGCTGCCCACCCGGTACATCACGCTGCGCGGCTGGGGAATTCTGGCGGCGGGAATACTGGCGCTGCTGCTGGCGCAGGTGCTGGGCCGCCGCGACCTGCTCACGCTGGGTGTGTTCCTGGTTGGGCTGCCGCTGCTGGCCGCGGCGGCAATGGTGCTGCTCAAACCGCAGTTCATCGTGGAGCGGAAGTTCCGGCCGGCCGCCGTCGAAACCGGCGTGGTGGCCCAGGTCGAGTTGACGGTGCGGCGCAGCGGAGGCCTGTCCGGACTCGTGTATATGGAGGAGCAACTGCCGCCTCGCTTCGGCAAGGCTCCGTCGTTCCGGTTCCCGGCGCGGCACCCGTCCCGCTCCGGAGCGAGCATTTACGAATACAAGCTCCGCTCCAACCAGCGCGGGTTGTTCGCCATCGGCCCCGTCACGGCTGATTTCACCGACCCGTTTGGGCTGGCCAATCACCGGCATCATCTGGGCGACACCAGCCCCCTGGTGGTGACGCCGGCCCCGGTGCAGCTGCCGGCCACCTCGCTGACCGGGGCACGCGGTTCCGACGGCACGGCAAGCACCCGGCGGCAAGCCAATCCCAGCGACGACGACGTGATGACCCGCGAGTACCGCTACGGCGATCCGATGCGCCGAGTCCACTGGGCGGCGACGGCCCGGCACGGCGAGCTCATGGTCCGCCAGGAAGAATCGGTGACCACACCGCAGGCCACGATCGTGCTGGACCGGCGCGCTTCTGCCTTCGGCACCGGACTGATGCCGTCCTTCGGCGACGGGGGCAGCCATCACGGCGACCTGCTGCACACCTCGCCGGCCTTTGAGTGGGCCGTCACGGCCGTGGCTTCGGCCGCCAACGACTTCCTCCAGCGCAACTACACGGTCCGGCTCCTGGACATCCACGCCGCGGCGGCGGTCCTCGAGTCCCCGTCGGCGCCGTCGCCCGGCCAGGAGGAATTCGACGGGCCCGCAGGCTACCAGGACCTGGCCGAAGGACTGGCCGCGCTGGGCCTGGCCGACGACCACCGCAAGTCCGAGCGGCATCCGGCCGCACCCGCCTTCGGGGACCGGCTGATGGACAAACTGGCGGCGCACAAATACAAGGGGCCGCTTGTCGCGGTGCTGGGCGAGATCGGCAGCGACGAAGCGCGCCTGCTGGCCCCCGCCGCCGAATTCGGCTCGCATGCCTTCGCTTTGATCGTTACCGACCGGCCACAGCTCGCGCGGGCGTCGATGGACCTGCTGCGCGCCGGTGGCTGGCGCACCGTTGCGGTCAGCCCCAAAGCCTCGGTGTCGGCCGCTTGGGCGCACTTCGATCTGGGCGACCGGATCGAACCGGTGGGAACAGGAGCGGCGCAGTGACCGTCATGCTGGAACGGCCCACCGAACGCCGTACCCCCGGAGCATCCGGTCGCAGCGGCGGCCGGCCCCCCTCCCCCGGCTTCGCGCCGTGGTTGATGAGCACCGCCGTCGCTGTTGCAGTCCTGCTCACCGCCGCCAACCTGCACGGTGTCCTCGAGGGCTGGAGCTGGCTGTTCCAAGTCGCCGTGACCGTGTGTTCCATCGAGGCCGCCACCGGCTTGGCCCGCCGGTTGGACTGGCCACCGCTGACGGGGGCGCTGCTGGGCCTCGCCGCCCTGGTGGCGTCGGTGAATGCAATGTTCCTGGCTCCGACCAGTTTCCTGGGCATCGTCCCCGGACCCGGCACCTTCGCAGCCCTGGATCCCATGTTGGAGGAAGCCCGGGACACCGTGGTTTCGCAGGTGGCACCGGTGCTGGTGAACAACGGCATTGCGCTGGCGGCCTGTGTGGGAGTCGGGCTGATCGCCCTCCTGGTGGACACCCTGGCCGTTCCGCTGCAGATGCCTGCCATCAGCGGCCTGGGCCTGCTCGGTTTGGCCTCTGTCCCGGCCATGATCAAACCGAACAGCATCGGCACGGCCGGCTTCCTGGCGGCCGCCGCCGGTTATCTGCTGTCGCTGGGATGCGCCCACTGGCTGGCCTCCGACGGCGGCGGCAGGGGACGCTTGGCGTCCGCCGAACAGTTCCGCCGCGCCTCGGGCATCGCAGCAGCCGGGCTGGCGGCCGCGCTGGTGCTCCCGCTGGCCATCCCGGGCTTCTCGTCCGGTTTGTTCCCGGAGGGTTCGCGGCTCAATTGGGGTTCGCCGACCGGGCTGAATCCGGTGGTGAACCTGGGCGATAATCTCCGGCGCCCGGGCGCCTTTGGACGGATGACCTATGCCACCGATGCGGAAGAGCCGCTGTACCTGCGCTCGGTCACGCTGGAAAACTTGACCGGCGCGCGCTGGAGCCCCAGCGCGTTCGGGGGGAATAAACGGACGGGAATCGACGAACTGGACGTGCCCGGCGTGCAGAACCTGCTGGCAGCCGGCGAGGTGACCACCACGCGGATCAGCACGGCATCCTTCACCAGCCCGTGGCTGCTGGCACCTTACGCCCCGGCACAGGTCTCCGGCGCCCGCGGCCAGTGGAGCTGGGATCCGAGCACGCTGAACATCCGCGGAGAATCAGGAACCACCACCGCCAACCAGGACTACGAGGTGCGCAGCGTCAAACCCCGGCTGACCCGGGACGTGCTCCGAGCCGCCGAGCCAACCAACAACGCGATAGTCGATCCGGTCTTCTCCGAGCTCCCGGACAGCATGCCCTCCATTATCACCGATACGGCCGCGACGGTGCTTGACGGATTGGACAGCCCGTACGAGCAGGCCATGGCCATCCAGACATATCTGCGGGCACCCGGCTTCGTATACTCCGAACAGGCACCCGTTGAGGGCGGCTACGACCAGAGCGGCTTCGAGGTGGTGGCGGCCTTCTTGGAGGAGAAGTCCGGCTACTGCATCCACTACGCCGCAACCATGGCCATCATGGCCCGGATCGCGGGCATCCCCAGCCGGATGGCGGTGGGCTACGCACCGGGACGCCCCACCGGAACCGTATTCGATGATGGCCCGGGCGGGGATCTGAAGGAATTCGAGGTCGATTCCAGAGACGCCCACGCCTGGCCCGAGCTCTTCTTCAACGGCGTGGGCTGGGTTTCCTTCGAGCCGACCCCGTCACGCGGCGTGCTGCCGGCCTACGCTCAGGCCCAAACCACCCCCGGCTCCCCCACCACAGCGGACGACGTCCTGAGGCCCACCGGCGAGCCCCGGCCGGCCACCGGCGCGGCGGCAGAGTCAGCGGAATCCGGCTCGCAGACTCCGGCCGAGGACGACGTGCTCTCCCGCCAGCTGTGGTCGGCGTCGGCAGCGGCCGTCGTGCTGGGCCTCCTGCTGGCGCCGCTGGTGCTGCGCCGCCGTCGCACGAATCGGCGACGGACGGCGCTGGCGGCCGGCGGAACCGGGCGCAGGGCCGCCGTCGCCGCGTGGGTTGAAGCAGTGGATACCGCAGAGGACCTCGGCTGGGCGGCGGCGGCGACGGAGACGCCGCGGGCTTTCCAACAGCGCCTTGACGACGCCGGGGTGGTCGCCGGCCGGTCCTCCGCCGCTTTGTCCCGGCTGCGCGCAGGCTACGAGCGGGCGGCGTATGCGGCTCCGGAGACACCGGCACCGGACGGCGACAACGCCGCCCGGTGGACCGATGTGGAAACCGTCAAGGGCAGACTCCAGGAGCGGGCCGGCTGGCGGCGGCGCCTGGCCGGGCTGTTCTGGCCGGCTTCGTTGTTCAGCCGCCGGCCGTCCGGAGCGGACGGCCGGCGGGAGGATCCGAGCTACTTGGCGTAGGGATCCGCGATGCCGATGTACTGGACGGTGGTGTACTCGTCCAGTCCTTCTGCGCCACCTTCACGGCCCATGCCGGACTGCTTCACCCCACCGAACGGTGCGGCGGCATTGGAGATCACGCCGGCGTTGTAGCCCACCAGGCCGAATTCGATCTGCTCGGAGACGCGGAACATGCGGTTCACGTCGCGCGAGTAGATGTAGGAGGCCAGGCCGTACTCGCTGGCGTTGGCCAAGGCGATGGCCTGCTCTTCGGTTTCGAACGTGGTCACCGGTGCGACCGGGCCGAAGATCTCGCTGCGCAGGATGTCGGCGTCGTTCGGAACGTTGGCCAGCACCGTCGGCTGGTAGAAGAAACCGTCTCCGTCCACGGGTGCGCCGCCGGTGCTAACGGACGCGCCGGCTTCCACTGCTGCGGTGACCAGGGCGTGCACGTCGTCGCGGGCGCCGCCGTCAATCAGCGGGCCCACCGTGGTGTCGGCCTCGGTGCCGCGTCCGGTCTTGAGCGCTTTCATGGCGTCGGCAAACTTGATGGTGAATTCCTCCGCCACGGAAGCCTGGACCAGGAAGCGGTTGGCCGCAGTGCAGGCCTCGCCCATGTTGCGCATCTTGGCAGCCATGGCTCCCTCGACGGCCTTATCCAGGTCCGCATCCTCGAACACGATGAACGGGGCGTTTCCGCCGAGCTCCATCGAGGTGCGCAGAACGTTGTTCGCCGCGTCCTTGAGCAACTGCTTGCCGACCGGGGTGGAACCCGTGAAGGAAACCTTGCGGAGACGGGAGTCCTGCATCAGCGGCCCGGAGATCCCGGACGCGCTCTTGGACGAGACCACATTCAGCACGCCGGCCGGAAGGCCTGCTTCCATCATGGTCTGGGCGAAGAGCTGGCTGGTCAGCGGGGTGAGCTTGGCCGGCTTGAGGACCATCGTGCAACCGGCGGCGATGGCGGGTCCGACTTTGCGCGTGGCCATGGCCAGCGGGAAGTTCCACGGCGTAATCAGCAGGCACGGGCCAACCGGCTTACGCGTGACCAAGATCTTGTTCTTGCCCTCGGGCGTGGTCAGGTAGCGGCCGTAGTCCCGGACGGCCTCTTCGGAGAACCAGCGGAGGAATTCGGCGCCGTAAACCACTTCGCCGCGGGATTCGGCCAGCGGCTTGCCCATTTCCATGGTCATCAGGAGGGCGAAGTCTTCGGCCCGCTCGGTCACCAGCTCGAAGCCCCGGCGCAGGATCTCGGCGCGTTCACGCGGAGCGGTGCGGGCCCAGGAAGCCTGCACCTTGTCGGCGGCGTCGAGGGCGGCGAGCGCGTCCTCGCTGGTGGCGGATGCCAAGGTGGCCAGCACCTTGCCGGTGGCCGGATCGGCCACTTCGAAGGTGCCGCCGTCGGAGGCGTCGCGCCATTCGCCGTTGATCAGCAGGCCGGTGGGTACTTTGGCGAGCAGTTCTGCTTCGCGGGCTGCGGTTTCAGCCATGGCGGTGCCTCCAAGTGTTCAGGATTGAGTCCGTGGGCGCAGTGCCCGGTTTCCTTCACAGTAGGTTTCCGCTTCACGGGTGTAAATGCGAAGGTGCACTACGTTCCGCGGTCCCTACTGTGCAGATCGACAATACCAACGGCTGCCCCGCAGCACCTGCATCGAACGGGCGCCAAGGCGTTATGTGACGACGGCGGTTTTCCCTGCCGCGGGTGCTCAGCTGACGGTATCCGAGCGGGCGGCCAGCACCGCCGAGTACAGTTCCCGCTTGCTGATCCGCGCATCGGCTGCCACCGCGGCCACCGCTTCCTTAAGCCGGGCACCCTGGGCAACCAAGGCGTTGACGTCTTGCACGTGGTCTTCAGGCCGTTCGGGGGCTGCCTCCGGCGCACCGGCCACCACCACGGCGATCTCGCCTCGCACATCCCCTGCTTCGGCCCACTCCAGCAGTTCGCGGACCGGGCCCCGCAGCACTTCTTCATGCAGCTTGGTGAGTTCCCGGCACACGGCTGCCTGTCGTTCCGGACCGAACCCGGCGTCGAGGGCGCGCAGCATGGCCGCCAGCCGGTGCGGCGCCTCGAAGAACACCATGGTCCGCCGCTCCGCGGCCAGCTCCGCCAGCCGCGCCGCGCGCTCCCCCTGTTTGCGGGGCAGGAATCCTTCGAAGGTGAAGCGGTCGGTGGGAAGGCCGGACAATGCCAGCGCCGTGAGCACGGCCGAGGGACCGGGCACGGCGGTCACCAGGACTCCCGCTGCCACGGCGGCCTCGACCAATCGGAAGCCGGGATCGGAGACCGCCGGCATGCCCGCGTCGGTCACCATCACCAGTGTGCTGCCGGCGAGGACCAGGTCCAGCAGATCGGCGGTGCGGCTTGCCTCATTGTGTTCGTGGTAGCTGATGATTTTGCCGCCGGCGGTGATGCCCAATAGCTGCAGCAGCTTGTGCAGCCTGCGGGTGTCTTCGGCCGCGACCACGTCGGCAGTCTGGAGCAGTTCGACCAGCCGCGGCGAGGCGTCACGAACATTGCCGATCGGCGTACCTGCCAACACAATCTGCCCTGGCTGCCCCGATGCCGGACCGCCAGCCTCCCGCTCATTCACGAGTCCAACCCTACCCGCAGCCCGGCGGCCGGGAATCCAGCAGGGCAGCGGCGCGAGCCCGATCGGCTGGCTGAGCCGCCCGGGCCAACCGGGTGGCTGTGCCTCCCGGGCGTTCGGCTGGCTGGGCCGCCCCCGCCCATTCGGCACCGTTCGACGCCGTTTCCGGCCTCGGTCCGCGGCAGCCCATGGCCTGTTTCGCCGGCACCTTATATAGAGTCGGTATGTGCCTCACCGCAGCGAGGGCCGCTCTGGGGCGGCCGGCAACCCATACGGCGACGCGGCGCACCCGTCAGCCTACCGGCCGGTAACATGAGGGCCGTGACCCACACCATGCCCGCTCCTGCCGCGGAAGCCCGCCGCGGACGCTGGCTGGAATCGCCGGGTCGGGCCTTCAGCGAAGCGGTGCTGCGGCGCCGCCTGCTGGGTGTCCCGGCGCAATTCGGCATCTGGGCCTGGCTGCTCCCCCTGCTCATCGCCGCCCTTGGCGGAGTGCTCCGCTTCTACCGGCTGGGCGAACCGGGTTCACTGGTGTTCGACGAAACCTATTACGTCAAAGACGCCTACTCCTACCTGCAGTCCGGCTACGAACGCGATTGGCCAGACAACGCCAACGACTCCTTCAACGCGGGCCGCCCGGGCGTCCTGCTGGATACCCCCGAGTATGTGGTGCACCCGCCCGTCGGCAAGTGGATGATCGCCGCCGGAATGTGGCTCTTCGGCTCCGACAACGCCTTCGGCTGGAGGTTCGGCGCCGCGCTCACGGGCACGCTGTCGATCCTGATCATCGCCCTGATCGCCCAGGCACTGTTCAAGTCGACGGCGCTGGGCGGCATCGCGGGTTTGCTGACTGCCATCGACGGCCACCATCTGGTCCACTCCCGGACATCGCTGCTGGATATCTTCCTGATGTTCTGGGTTGTCGCTGCGTTTGGCTGCCTGCTGCTGGACCGCAGCGACGGACGACGCCGGCTGGCCGCGAAAATCGCTCGGCTCACCGGCCCGTCCGGGGTGCCCCACCCTTCGCGGCTGTTGTACGGCCCATGGGTGCTCTGGCGGCCGTGGCGGCTGGCCGCCGGCGTCTGCCTGGGCCTCGCGGTGGGAACCAAGTGGTCCGCGCTGGCATGCGTGGCCGCGTTCGGCCTCATGTGCGTGCTCTGGGATCTCAGCGCGCGCCGGACGGCGGGCATCACAGAGTGGTTCTCGGCAGGTGTGCTCCGTGACGGTGTTCCGGCGTTCTTCACCATGATCCCCGTTGCCGCGTTGACGTATCTGGCATCGTGGACCGGATGGCTGCGCTCCGACAACGCCTACGACCGGAACTGGGCGGCGTCGAACCCTTCCGACAGTTGGGGCTGGTTGCCGGACTGGCTGCGCTCGCTGGCCGAATACCACCGCAGCGCCTACGCCTTCCATAATGGCTTGCATTCGGAGCACCCGTACGAGTCCAATGCCTGGACCTGGCTGTTCATGGGCCGCCCCACGTCGTTCTACTACCATTCCGAAGAAGCCGGCCAGGGCGCTTGCCATGCGGTCAACAGCTGTTCGGAAGCGGTTACGGTGGTCGGTAATCCGCTGATCTGGTGGGCCGCCGCGGCGTCGTTGCTGGTGCTGCTCTTCTGCTGGGCCGGCCGGCGGGACTGGCGCGCAGGCGCCGTCCTGGCTGGAGTCGCGGCCGGCTATCTGCCCTGGTTCCTCTACCCGGAGCGGACCACATTCTTCTTCTACGCCATCTCCTTCCAACCGTTCTTGGTGCTGGCCCTGACCTACACGCTCGGGCTGGCGCTGGGCCGGCCGACCGACCCGCCTTGGCGCCGGCGCCAAGGCGTGCTCGTGGTGGGGCTGTTTGTGGCGGCAGCGCTCCTGGTCTCGGCGTTCTTCCTGCCCGTCTGGACCGCCGAGCTGATCGACTACAACCAGTGGCGCTGGCGGATGTGGATGCCGAGCTGGATTTGATACAGGCAGGACAACACGATTTATCGGGGAAGCAGAAGGTGGGCACGAAGTGCGCGAAGCGGTAACAGAACTCCTGGCGGCCATGCCGGCCGGGTCGAACATCACCGACATCCTGGTGGCCCAGCACCAGCGCGACCCGCAACGGGCGCTGTACGCCGTCAAGCGCGATGGCGCGTGGTCCGACGTCTCGGCAGACGAACTGCTGGCCGAGGTCACGGCGCTGGCCAGGGGCCTGATGGCTTCCGGTGTCGAGGCCGGAGACACCATTGCGGTGATGTCCAAGACCCGCTTCGAGTGGACGGTGGTGGATCTGGCGGGCTGGTTCGCCGGAGCCGTGGTTGTCCCCATCTATGAGACGTCCTCCCCGCTTCAGGTGCAGTGGATACTGCAGGACTCCGCGGCCACCATGGTGTTCGCGGAGGATGCGGCCAAGGCGGCCGTGGTGCGCCAGGCCTTCTCCGGGCTGCCGGCCGAGCTTCCCGTCTGGCAGCTGGACGGAAACGCCGACGGACTGGACAGGCTGAAGGCGGCCGGATCCGCAGTCACCGACGAAGCACTCGAACTGCGCCGTACCTCCCGCGGCATGCAGGATGCGGCCTCCTTGGTTTATACCTCGGGCACCACCGGGCGGCCGCGGGGCTGCATCATCAGCCACGGCAACTTCGCGGAACTGGCCGTCAATGTGGTGGAGTTCCTGCCGGACATCCTGAAGCGTCCTGAGGCCAAGTCGCTGATGTTCCTGCCGCTGGCCCATGTGCTGGCCCGGGCGGTGCAGGTGATCTGCCTGGCCGGTGGAGTGAAAATGGGCCACACCTCCAGCATGGCCGAGCTGATCGAGGATCTGGCCACCTACCAGCCCACGTTCTTGTTGGTGGTGCCGCGCGTCTTCGAGAAGGTCTACGCCACAGCCCGCCAGAAGGCCCATGACGGCGGCAAAGGCAGGATCTTCGACGCGGCAGCGCAGGCGGCGGTCGCCTACTCGGAAGCCCGGGATGCGCAGGCCCGCGGCACCGGCGCCGGCCCGGGCCTGGCGCTGAAGGCCAAGCGAGCCCTGTTCGACAAGCTGGTATACGGCAAGCTCCGGGCGGCCTTCGGCGGGCAGGTGGAGTACACCGTCTCCGGGGCGTCCGCGCTGAATCCGATGCTGGCGCATTTCTTCACCGGCATCGGCGTGCCCGTACTCGAAGGCTACGGGCTGACCGAGTCCACCGCCCCCGCCGCGGTCAACCTTCCGCGGGCCAACCGGATCGGCACCGTCGGCCTGCCGCTGCCCGGCACCAGCATTAGGATCGCGGACGACGGCGAAGTCCTGATCAAGGGGATCGGCATCACCCCCGGTTACCACAACAACGACGCTGCCAACGCTGAATCTTTCCGGGACGGGTACTTCTGCACCGGCGACGTCGGCACCCTGGACGACGACGGCTACCTCACCATCACCGGGCGCAAGAAGGATCTGCTGGTGACCGCGGGTGGCAAAAATGTGGCGCCCGGGCCGCTGGAGGACGCGCTGCGAGAGCACCGGCTGGTCTCCCAGGCGGTGGTGGTGGGCGAAGGCCGCCCCTTCATCGGCGCACTCGTCTCGCTGGATGAAGAGCAACTCGCCGGCTGGCTCGCCGCCGCCGGCCGCGGCCCGATGGACCTTGCCGCCGCGGCGCATGATCCGGCGGTGCGGGCCGAGCTGCAGCAAGCCGTGGACCATGCCAACCGGCTGGTCTCGAGGGCGGAGCAGATCCGGAAGTTCCACGTGCTGCGGGAAGACCTGACGGAAGCGTCCGGGCACCTGACGCCGTCGCTGAAGCTCAAGCGCATGACCGTGCTGGAGGACTTCGCCGGGCAAGTCGACGGCCTCTACGGCTAGCTGCCGGGCGTAGCAGCCGCCGGTTGGCCCTGCCTCCCGGGTGTTTCCGGCAGCGTTACGCCGTCTGGTCCGTCTCCCGGGCGAGCAACAGCTCGTGCCGGCGGCGCTGTTCTTCTGCGGCGGCCGCGCTGCGGTTCCGCCGTCCCCGCGTCGGCCAGGTCAGGGCCAGCACCAGCGAGGAAACCATCAATACCAGCAGGGCAATGACGATTCCGGAGTCCATCCAGAACTGCGCCGGGAACAGCCGGATCAACGTATCGTCCACGTAGAAGGTCCAGGTACCGTCCGCAAAGAAGATCCGGTGGAAGTCGGTGAAGAATTGCTGCCAGTTGAGCGCACCCAGGACACCCAGCACCAGAACCAGGATCAGCGTCGCCGCCGAGCCGGCGAACAGGCCGCGCCGGACACCGCCGTGGTAGCGGCGTGCCAGGTAGACCACGCACACCACGGCCAGGATCAGCATGGCCGCACCGGCTATCATCGCCGCAAGGAAAACAGCCTTGACGTCGGCCATGTGGCTGACTTCGGAGTCCAGGAATAGCCTGCCGCCATTCGGGCCGGTGAGATCGCCCAAGTACCGCGCGCCAGCGAAATTCAGCAGGTAGTCCACCACGTAGGAACCGTACGTCATCCGGTCATCGGTGCTGAAGCCGAAGCTGTCGGCCGGGAAACCGGGGCGGTGGTATTCGGCCCCCAGGAACAGCGGCGTGGCCACCAGCCGGACGGCCCCGATGATCAGCAGCAGCGGGAACAGCACGGCCAGCACCACCTGCAGGATGCGTCCGGCCAGCGGCTTGGCGTTCACTGCCTCCTCGCGCGCCGTGGTACGGCGCATCACTTCCGAACGCGGCGGGCGGACCGAGAGCGCGGTGGTCGCGGGGTTCGCCTCGCCGCCGTCGGCGGGCGTGGCCGTCCCGGCGGGAGGAGCCGGCGGTGCGGCCGGCACCGGCTTCCGGACGGACGGCTCCGCGCGGTCCGTGCCGACAGTGCTGCTCCCGGCAGGGCCAAGGCCGGCCGTGCCCGATCCAACCGGGGCGGCAGCGGCACCGGGACTGGTGCTGGCGCCGGCGCTGGTGCTCTCGCTCTCTCCGCCGGATGCCGCACCGGAATGGGCAGCGGCCGGCTCACGCCGGTCGGGGCTGGGCGCAGCAGCCACGGATGTCGGTTCGGTTCCGGCACCAGCCGGGGCACCGCCGTCGGGCGCCGTACCGCCGCCGTGCCGCACGGCACTCAGGTCCGGCAGCCGGCTGGGCCGCCGCATGGGAAGTGGGTTGGCTCCGTCCCGAAAACGGCCGTTGGCGGCAGGTACCGGGGGCGCGGGAGCCCGCTCTGGCTCAACGCCGGTGGCCTCTCCGGGAACCGTCCGGGCTCTGCGTCCGTCTCCGCCGGGGTTTGTCTGTTCGACTGCCACGTCCGTCGCCTCTTTCTGTACCGCTGGCCTCTCTGGTTATGAGACTACCGCCGGCCGGCGACGCTTCGCGGTTGCCACCCCGGGCGCGGCCGCCCGGCTTCTAGACGGTAACGGCAGTCTCGCCCGCGTCGAACCGGCCCAGGTCGCCGCGCTCTCCCGCCAGGTAGGCCCGCCGGCCCAGCACCAGTGTGTAAGTCCAGTACGCCGCCAGCACCAGCGCGCCGATGCCCAGCCGCAGCCAGTCCGGCAGCGCGCTGGGCGTCACGAAACCCTCCACCAGGCCGGATATGAAGAGCACCAGGACCAGCCCCAGGGCAACGGTGATCAGCGACCGGCCCTCCCGGGCCAGCGATGCGGTACGGGTCAGCCGTCCGGGCGAAACCCAGGACCAGAAGATCCGCAGCCCGGCAGCGCTGGCGATGAAGATCGCGGTGATTTCCATCAACCCGTGCGGCAGGATGTAGAGGAAAAAGACGTCCAACTGGTCGTAGGCCGCCATCATTCCGCCGGCCATCCCGACGCCTTGGGCGTTCATGAACAGGATGTACGGCACCCACAGCCCGGTCACGCCGAAGGCCACCGCCTGCGCGGCGATCCAGGCGTTGTTCGTCCAGACCATGCCGGCGAACGAGGCATTAGGGTTTTCCGAGTAGTAATTGACGAAGTCTTCTTCCACGTATTTGCGGATTTCCTCGTCCGAACCTATTGCCTTGATGACCTCGGGGTTCCCCGCGACCCAGGCGCCGAACAGCCCCGCGACCAGGATGAACACGGCACCGATGATGACGGTCAGCCACCGCAGCCGGTAGAACGCGGCGGGCAAAGACAGCACAAAGAATTCGGCGACGTCGCGGGCGAAATTGGAGCGGGCGCCGGTGAAGCGCGTGCGCGCGCGTGAGAGTCGGGTGGAGAGAGCCGCCGACAGCTGGCCTTCGGCCGCCACCGAGCGGATCATCGACAGGTGGGTAGAGGTGCGCCGGTAGAGCACCAGTAGTTCATCCGCCTCGGCGCCGGTGAGCCTACGCTTGGCGCTCAGTTCGTCCAGCCGCTTCCAGTCGTGCTGGTGCACAGCGGTGAAGGCATCGATATCCACCCCCCTAGCCTATCCGGCGCCGGACAGGGCCGGCGGTCCGGACGGGCGGTCGATCGGCGCCCGGATCGATAGAGTGGAACCAGGCGGCAGGGGCCGCCCGGGAAAGGGGTCCGATGAGCAACGTCATCACCGGCGAGGCTGTGGTGCTGGAGCTGCGGCCGGCATCCTTCGGGGTGCGCGCGCTCAGCTCGATGATCGACGTGCTGACCAACGTGGCCCTGCTGATTGCCGCCTTCGTGCTGCTGGCCGAAACTTTGGATGTCGGCTTCGACGCCGCCGCCGCCCGGGCGCTGGCCATCACGGTGGTGTTGTTCTTCCTGGTGATTGTGCCCGTTGCTGTCGAGACGCTGACCCGCGGCAAGTCGCTCGGCCGCTGGATCATGGGCCTGCGCATTGTGCGCGACGACGGCGGTGCCATCCGCTTCCGGCATGCTGTGATCCGGGGTCTGCTGGCGGTCTTCGAACTGTACTTGCTGCTCGGTTCGGTGGCCTTCATGGCGGCCCTATTCAACGACAGGTCCAAGCGTCTGGGCGATCTCCTGGCCGGCACGTACAGCATGCGGGAGCGCGTCGGGGTCATGCCGAAGCTCCTGCCGGACATTCCCCCGCAGCTGGCACCGTGGGTGAAGCTGGCGGATATGGGGCGGCTGCCGGAACCGCTGGCCCGCAGGATTGTGCAGTTCCTGTCCCAAGCGCCCAAGATGATCCCGGCCTCCCGGGCCAGGCTGGCAACGGCCCTGGCCAACGAGGCTTCCGGCTACGTCTCTCCTCCGCCGCCGGCTGGCACGCCGCCGGAAATGTACTTGCTGGCGGTCATGGCAGAGCGGCGCGAACGCGACTTTTCCCGGTTATCCCGGCAACACGACCGCGCCGTCCAGCGCGGCACCCGGCTGCATTCCCTGCCGTTCCAGGACAAGGGACGCCAGGGCCGCTGAAGCACGGAGGCCTGGCCACACGGCTTGCGCCCGGCGCCAGCACGCTGTGGGATCGGCTGGCCCTGCGCGCAGGGTAGTCAGTTCCGCCTAGTCCCGCGCAGAGGGTCCCTGCGGACGTTCCGGCTAGCCCTTGTCTTGCGAGCTCCAAGTCTTCCAGTCCACGTTCCAGTCGCCGAAACCGTCGGTCGGGTCCAGGAAACCGCCATCGGTGTTGCGGATATCCACAATGTCGCCGGTGCGCATCGTCTCGTAGAAGTACCGCGCGCCGGCCTCTGACATGCCCACGCAGCCGTGCGAAATGTTCCGCACGCCCAGCGCCGAGGGGTCCAGCGCGGTGTGGACGAATTCGCCGCTGTTGCTCAGCCTGCTGGCGTACTTGGCGTTGAACGGCTCGTACCAGTCGGGGTCGCCGGGCTTGAGCCCGATGCTGCGCGGGTTGAACGGCAGCGACTTGTGCATGTCCATGATCGGGTGGATGCCCTTGCTGGAAGGCCAGTTGGCGTCGCCCAGAGTAACCGGGAAGGTCCGGGCCAGCTGGCCGCCCACGTAGATCTTCATGGTCTTGGTCTTGTTGTCGACGATGGCCCGGCGGTCATCAAGAATGTTGACGGTGATCTTCTCGTCGTTCATGCCGATCATCTTGTTGCCGAACTCCACGCCGAAGAGTTTCATGTCCACGGTGACGGTGCTGTTGGGCGCCCAGTACTTGGCCGCCCGGTAACGGGCCTTGGTGTCCGAGTACCAGTAGAACTCGCCCTTTTGTCCGGCGGAGGTGGTGATCTTGATGGCCTCCTCCACCTTCTTTTTGTTCAGCACCGGTTCGCTGAAGTTGAACTCCAGCGGCTGCGCGATGCCCACGTGCTGTCCGTCCAGCGGGTACATCCATCCGTCGGCCTGGTTGGGCGCCAGCACCGTAGTGAAGCTCTGCTGCTTGGCGGCTTCGGCTCCGGCGCTGTCCACCAGCGTGTAGCTGAAGTCGTACTTGGTCAAAAAGTCCAGTCGTTGAGTGGCTTTCCAGACGCTGCCGTCCGAGGACAGTTCGCCGGCAACCGGTTCCCCGCCCTTAGCCGGAGCCAGCACCACGTCCTTGATGGAGGCGTTCTTGGCGGTGATGGTGGGGACGGTGGCCGGGTTGACCTCCACGGCCTTGTCCTTCGGGTTGACGCCGACCGACATCGCTTTGGCGACCGGTTCCGAAAAACCCGGGCGCTCGGCGGGGGCGACGGCCAGCATGCGTCCGAGCTGCGCGGCAAAGGTGGGCGACGCCACGGTGGCTGCGGTGACGGCCGCCGCGGCAGCCACCAGCACGCCGATGATGCACAGCAGCGCAATCTTCAGGCCCTTGCGCTTCTTTTCTTCCTCAGTCATCCCAACCCAAACTCGAGACCTCACGGCATGTCGCGCGCCGCCAGGGCACAGCACGGCCCTGCTTCCATGGTAGGTCGCCCAGCGGCTTGCGCCGGGCCACGGCGCGGCGCGGCCGTCCAACAATCCGGTAACCATCCCGGGGACGACGACGGCGATGGGCACCTGAGGGGCGTCCTCTAGCGGTCGTTGCAACACCCTGACTTTGGGAGATGCAACGACCGTGTCGTCTTTAGGCGAGAAGCCCTCGAAACAAGGAAAGTACACGCAGGAGGAAAAGGAAGGGGTTTTCAGGGAGCTTGACCGGCTTGGAAGTGTCACAGCCGCGGCCCGGGCACTCAAATTGAACCCGATGACCTGTTACGCATGGGCCCGCAAAGCCGGGCTGCCCGCGACCGGAAAGCACGGACAGACCCATCGGAAACACTCCCAGGAACAGAAGGAAGAGTTCTTCCGGGAACTGGACCGGCTCGGCAGCGTCACCGAGACGGCGGCGTCCCTTGGCCTGAACCGGGAGACTTGTTACGGGTGGACGAAGAAGGCCGGAATCGCCAGAAAGCGCGCCGAAATGCCTCAGCGTGAGGACTT